>JBBDSX010000167.1:0-28626 GCA_040904725.1 Egicoccus sp. | reverse complement strand
CCTCACGCACCGAATCGCTCACCCGCGTGCCACCACATTCTGTTCAACCCCGGCAAGAAGACGAGCCACAGGGCCCATCGCCTGACTAGGGCCAGCCAAGCCTCGCCCCATCCAGGAGTCAGGGCGCTCGTGCCTGTGCTGTAAGGAGATACTGCGTTTTTCCGAGGTAGTTGTCGACCGAATCGATGACTGGGGCCGCGGAGCTTGAAAGGCATGACTAGTCCCCAATCACCATCCATGGTGAACGTGGCCTGCCCCTACCGGAGGAGTGACTGTGGCCGATGGCCATCCGGTCGGGGAGGCGTCCTCACCCTCCGGAATCGGCTCGCTACGCAGCGATATGGAGAAACTGGGGGTAAATCACGGTCCGATCGCGCGGCATACGCACGTTCGGGCGCGAATGCCCTCAGTAGCCGAGCCGGCCGAGCTGCTTCGCGTCCCGCTGCCACTCCTTGGCGACGGTCACGTGGGTCGTCAGATAGACCTTGGCGCCGAGCAGCACCTCGAGTTCCTGGCGCGCCGCGGTTGCGGCGGCCTTGAGGTTGGCGCCGCCCTTGCCGATGACGATCCCCTTCTGGCTGTCGCGCTCGACGTGGATGACCGCGTGCACCTCGACGAGGTCCTCGCGCTCCTCGGACGGCAGGATCTCGTCGACGGTCACCGCGATGCTGTGCGGCAGCTCGTGCTTGAGGTCCGCGATCAGCTTCTCGCGCAGGATCTCGGCGGCGAGCTGCGCCTCGGGCTGGTCGGACACGTAGCCCGAACCGAACAGACGCGGCCCGTCGTGCAGGTGTCCCACCAGCACGTCGAGGAGGCGGTCGACGTTCTCCCCCGTCTCGGCCGACACCGGGACCAGGTCGGCGAACCCTTTGCCCGGGCCGAGCAGCCGCTGCAACTGCTCCAACCTCGGCAGTAGCGACGCCTTGTCCTTGACCAGGTCGACCTTGTTGGCCACGGCGATGATCGGCGTGTCGATCCCGGCCAACTCTCCCGCCAGGAACTCGTCGCCGGTGCCGACCCCACCCGCAACGTCGACGAGGAAGCAGATCGCGTCCACGCCGGCCCAGGTGTCGCGCACCAGTTCGTTGAGGCGGCGGGTCAGCAGCGTCTTGGGCTTGGCCAACCCGGGCGTGTCGAGGAACACCAGTTGCGCATCGGCGCGGGTGACCACGCCGCGGATCGCGTTGCGGGTCGTGCCGGGCACCTGCGTGACGATTGCGACCTTCTCGCCCACCATCTGGTTGAGCAGCGTCGACTTGCCCACGTTGGGGCGGCCCACCAGCGCCAGCAGGCCGGAGCGGTGCCCCTCGGGCAGCGGCTCGTCGGCACCGGCGAGGATCGCCTCGAGGTTCAGCTCACGACCCTCCACGTCGACCTCCGAAGCCGATGACGTCAGGCAGGCGCGTCACGGCTGGCCCTGCGAGAGGCGCTTCGGGCCGAAGCCGTGCGGCAACAGCTCGGAGATCAGCGTCACCAGCGGCCGCCCACCGTCGCCGGACGAGTAGACCGTCGCCTGGGGACCGAACTCGTAGATCGTCTGGCGACAGGCACCACACGGCGTGCACGGGTCCTCGCCGTCGCCGACCACGGCCACGGCCACGATCGGGCGGCGGACACCGGCGCTGATCATCCCGGCGATCGCGCTCTGCTCGGCACAGGTGGTCATGCGGTAGGAGGCGTTTTCGACGTTGACGCCCTCGAAGACCTGGCCGTCGTCGGTGACGATCACGGCCCCGACCCGGAAATGCGAATACGGCGCATAGGCACGGGCGCGCACGGTGCGGGCACGGCGCAGCAGGTCGGCCTCGTCGTAGGTCGCGCCGTGCTGGCGCGAATCGGGTTTCATCGGGCGTGCTCCTCGCTGGGTGCCGACTCGTCTTCTTCCTCGGCGCGGCGGCTGATCAGCACCTTGCCGACGCGGCGGCCCTGGACCCGCTCGACCTCGATGCAGACGCCCTCGAGTTCCAGTGTCTCCCCCTCGACCGGTACCCGGCCGAGCGTGCCGAACACCAGGCCGCCGACGGTGTCCCAGCCCTCCTCGGGCAGTTCGGTGCTGAGCAGTTCGTTGAGGTCGTCGACCCCGAGCCGCGCGTCGATGCGCAGGACCTCGTCATCGAGCAGTTCGACCAGCGGATCCTCGTGGTCGTGCTCGTCGACGATCTCGCCCACGATCTCCTCGAGGATGTCCTCGATGGTGACCAGGCCGGCGACCTCGCCGTACTCGTCGACGACGACCGCGAGGTGGACGGTGGCCTCCTGCAGTTCCCGCAGCAGTTCGTCGCAGCGCTTGGTCTCG
Organism: Egicoccus sp.; assembly: GCA_040904725.1. Classification (GTDB taxonomy): domain Bacteria; phylum Actinomycetota; class Nitriliruptoria; order Nitriliruptorales; family Nitriliruptoraceae; genus Egicoccus. The sequence continues at coordinate 26,330 of JBBDSX010000167.1, read as the reverse complement.
GGCACCAGGGTGGGCTGGCGGACGAGGTCGCTCCAGCGCTCGCGGCGCTGCTCCATCGCCACCCGTCGCAGCAGGTCCTTGGCGTAGACCACGCCGACGATGGTGTCGCTGTCGTCGGGCTCGTGGACGGGCACACGGGAGTAGCCGCCCTCGATGACGACCCGGACCACCTCGTGGAGCGAGGCGTCCTCGGGCACCGTCACCATGTCGGGGCGGGGCACCATGATCTCGCGGACGATGGTGTCGGCGAGCTCGAAGATGGAACGGATCATCGCCCGTTCCTCGGGCTCGAGTTCCTCGTCCTGCTCGTCCTCGTCGGCGTCGAGTTGGCGCAACTCGTCGTCGCTGGCGTACGGGCCCGACACCTCGTGGCGGCGTGGGACGAGGCTGCGACCGGCCCCGATCGCGCCGCGCGCGACCGGGTCGAAGGCCCGCACCAGCGGCACGGCGATCCCCGCGAGCTTCAGGCCGCTGGACTCGAGGTGGCGCAGCACGACGGTGCGCGGCGTCACCTCGCCCAGCACGAGCACCACGACCACGGTGATCAACAGCGTCAGGGCCGCGCCGCCGCCCTCGGCGACCCGCCAGCCCGCCAGCGCGGCGATCGCACCCAGCACGAGACGGACGATCACGTTGAGCGTGAGCAGCACGTTGAGGCTGGTGACGCGGTGCTCGGTCAGCCACAGCAGCGCCTGGGAGCCGCGACGCTCCTCCTCGGCGAGGCGGAGCGCACGGACCACGTTGAGCCGGTCGATGACCGTGGCGATGGCGGCGAGCAGCGCGGTGACGAGCAGCAGGAGCACCACGGCGACGAGGTACGGGACCACGGATCCGTTCACCGCTGTGCCGCGTACGACGCCAGCAACTCGTCGGTCAGGCCGAACATGGCCCGTTCCTCCTCGGGGTCGGCGTGATCCATGCCCAACAGGTGCAGGATCCCGTGCACGGTCAGCAGTCGAACCTCGTCGTCGGGGGTGCGGTCGAAGCTGCCCGCCTGCTCGTGTGCGACGGCGGGGCACAGCACGACGTCGCCCAGGATCGCCGGCGCGTCCGGGGGCGACTCCCCCGGCGCATCGATCGGGAAGGCGAGCACGTCGGTTGGACCGTCCTTGCCCATGTGCTGGGCGTTGAGCCCGGCGATGGTGGTCTCGTCGACGAGCAGCAGGGCGAGTTCCATGTCCTCGGGCACGCGCTGCTGACGCAATACGTGTTGGGCGAGCGCGACCAGGTCGTCACCGTCGACGGGGACGCCCTGCTCATCGGCGAGAAAGACGGCCACGTCTACGACTCCCGCGGACCGGCGGACCGGTCGTCGTCGCGACTGCCACGGTTGCGGGCCTCCTCGGCCTTCTCCTGCGCCTCGTCCCACTCGGCGTAGGCCTCGACGATGCGCTGCACGATGTGGTGGCGCACGACGTCCCCGGCCTTGAGATAGCTGAACGCGACGCCCTCGATGCCCTCGAGGATGTCGCCGACGATGCGCAGCCCGGACCGCCGCCCGGACGGCAGGTCGACCTGGCTGATGTCGCCGGTGACGACCGCCTTGGAGTTGAACCCGATGCGGGTCAGGAACATCTTCATCTGCTCGGCGGTGGTGTTCTGCGCCTCGTCGAGCACGATGAACGCGTCGTTGAGCGTGTTGTGCGTGACCAGCAGGTCCTGCGTGACGTAGAGCGAGTCGTCCGCGGCGACGCGGATGCAGACCGCCTCTTCGACGCCGTCCGGTTCGATCGCGTGGATGAACCGTGCGGGACGGCCGCCTCCGGTGGCGTCGTAGACCTTGCGCTTGCGGCCAAGCCGGAACGGCTGGATGCCGGCGGGCAGGCGGATGTCGATGACGAATGCGTCCGCGCGGTACGGGACGTCGCGACCGTTGGCCCGGCCAGGCTTGCGACCTTCGGCCTTGCGGGTGCGCTGGTGGGCGACGCCGCCAAGTGAGCTGACGAGGAAGCGCACGTCGTCGGCCAGCTGCGGTGACGTCGTCGTGTACTGGATGCGACACGTGCGCCCGCGCTGCTTCACCGGGCCCCCGTCGGTGTCGAGCAGGCCCTGCAGTACGCCGAGCCGTACGTCGGGGGTGTTGTGGAGGTAGACCCCCGGGACGAACTTCGTCGCGGACTTGGCGCCCCACAGCCCGAGCTGTCGAGCGACGCCCGTGACGGGATTCTCGACGATGACGCCGCCCCGACCACCGCCGACACGGTTGAGGGTGTGGTCGACACCGCCCGTGGCACGGACCTCGACGCCGTCGAGCGCCACTTCCAACGCTACGGCCAGTTCGGGGTCGCTGGTGGCGAAGGAAGGGGTGGTGGCACCGCTGAGGCAACCGTCGCCGAGCAGGAGGCCGAGGGCGTAGGGATCCATCGGGACGTGCTGCGCGGGGAAGTCGACCGGCGCACTCACCAGCGGTAGTTCGTAGCGGTGGTAGTGGGCCGCACGCAGGCGGCCGACCATCTCCCGCGTCTCGAGCACGCGCAGCGGCTTGCCACGACGGCGGTCGTGGCACGTGGCGACCGCCCACAGGTGGTCGGCCGTGGCACGGGTCGACGCGCCGTCCTGGGTGGTGACCCGGAAGATCTCCTTCTCGCCCTGCGGAAAGGTGCCGAGCACCGTCGTCGGATCACCGTCGGAGCCGATGACCTCGTCACCGGGAACGACGTCGCCGATAGGACGCCAGCCCGACGGGGTGAGCACCGGCTCGCTGACCGGTTGCGCCCGGCCACGCATGTACGCCAGGGGGGCGACCTCGATGGTGCCGCGGTCGACGTGGTTGATGAGTTCCTCGGCCTCCATCATGTCGTGGAGGGCGTCCCACAGCGGCTTGAGGTAGGGGTCGATCTTCTCGTGCAGGGTGCCCGGCAGGAACCCGAGACGTTCGCCGGCCTCGACCGCGGGACGGGTCAGGATCAGGCGGTTGACCTGCTTGGCCCGCAGCGCCTGCACGGCCGCACCCATGGCGAGGTAGGTCTTGCCCGTACCGGCCGGACCGATGCCGAACGTGACCGTGTTGGCCTTGATGGCGTCGAGGTAGCGCTTCTGCCCCAGCGTCTTGGGACGGATCGTGCGACCCCGGTGGGTGATCAGCGCCTCGGAGAGCACGTCGGACGGACGCTCGCCCTCGTCGGCCTGGATCATGCGGATGGTTTGGCGGACCAGTGCCTTGTCCAGCATCTGGCCGCGCCCGAGCAACAGCACCAGTTCCTCGAACAGGCGCGCGACGCGGGCGGTCTCGTCCGGCTCGGAGGCGGTGATCGTGATCTCGTTGCCGCGGACGTGCACGTCGGCGGCGAACGCCTTCTCGATCAGCTTGAGCAACTCGTCGTTGGTCCCGAGCAGGGAGACCATCGAGTGCTCACCGGGAACGAGGACCTTGACGCTGTCGGCTGGCACGGCGGCCGGGCCGGGGTCGCCCAGTGGCGACGGTGTGCTGCTCACGGAAGCGGTCGGGCTCCTGCATCGGGATCGCCGGACGGTGCGTGGCGGTGGGCCAGCCTACCGTCAGCGCACGATCCCGACATCGGTCAACCGCGACCGCAGGGCAACCGTCGTGGTGTCCATGACCGCCGCCAGCGTCTCGATGTCGGCCGCTCGCACGGTGAGGACCTGGCCGTTGTAGTCGCCGCGCCGCGAACGGATCGAGTCGGTGTAGCGGGCGAGCAGGTGCTCGGCCTCGCGGTGCTGGTCGAGCACCACCAGGTCGATCATCACCGACTCCTCGGTGAAGTCGTCGGCGGTCGACCCGCGCCGTTCGCTGCGCGGGTCGGGCAGCAGTTCGGCGACCGGCACCCGGAAGAACTGCGCCATGGCGTGCAGGCGCGTGATCGACACGGCCCGCTCGCCGCGCTCGTAGGCACCCAGGACGCTGGCCTTGAGCGCGCCGCCGCTGCGGGCCTCGACGTCGTGCAACGACAGGTCCTGCTGCTGGCGCACACGGCGTAGACGCTCACCCAACGCGACTGCGTAGGGGTCCGTCAGCGTGGCGGCTTCGACTGCCCCGGTCATGTTGTTCATCCGTCCCGAATTGTCGGAAACGGTAGCAACCGCAACCTTCGGCGAACCCCGGAACCCGGCCACTCCCGGGGGCACGTTCGGACTAGGCGGTCCCGTCCCATCGGCCGCAAACGGCACACAGCACCGCCAATCCGGCCGCAGCGGCATGCTCGGTCCGCAGCACGGTCGGCCCGAGACCGACCAGGTGTGCGCCCCGCGCGACGAGTTCGCCCACCTCGGCGTCCGTCCAGCCGCCCTCTGGACCGATCGCGAGCACCACCTCGGCGACTTCGGCAACCGCGGCTGCCCGCCGGTGCAGCCGTTCGCCACCCGGGTGGGCGACGAGTAGGGCCGTGTCGGGACCGGGCGCAAGAGCGCCGACGTCGGTGAGCTCGGCCACCTCGGGCCGCCACGGCCGCCGGGACTGTTCGGCGGCGGCACGGGCCACCGCCTGCCACCTCGCGATCACCTTGTCGGCCTTGCCGTCGAGGCGGCTGACGCTGCGGGCCGCGGTCACCGGGACGAACCCGTCGGCCCCGATCTCGGTCGCGGCCCGGACGACGTCGTCGAACTTGCGACCCTTGGCCAGCGCCTGGGCGACGACCAGCCGCGGCCGAGGTTCCGCCTCGGTGCGTGCGTCGTCGGTCAGGCGGAGACCGTCGTCGGTGAGGACGGCCGGCGCGTGCGACCCCGTGCCGTCGGCGGCGTGGCAGGCGGCACCGGCCGCCAGGCGCAGTACCCCCCGTAGGTGCCGACGTGCGTCGGCGGCGAGCCCGACCTCGGTGCCGGCGGCAGCGCCCGCGAGATCGGCGTCGACGTGGAGGTACGGGGTCAGGCTCACGAGGCCGCGATCAGCGGAACGCGTCGCGCAGGCGCGTGAACAGCCCGCGCCCGTCGGCGGCCAGCGGCTCGCCCCGCACCTCGGCGAGGCGGTGCAGCAACTCGCGCTGTTCGGTGTCGAGGTCGGTGGGGACCTCGACCCGTACCGCCAGGCGCAGATCGCCGCGGCGGCCGGAGACCGAACTGGGCAGGCCGGCACGGCGCACGACCAGGTGTTGACCGGACTGGGTGCCCGCCGGGATGGCCACCTCGGTCTCGGCGCCGTCGACCGTCGGCACGGTGACGGTGCCGCCGAGCGCCGCCTGGGTGACCGGGACGTTGATCTCGGCGATCAGGTCGCGGCCGTCGCGCTCGAACCACTCGTGCGGGGTCAGGCGCACCTCGACGTAGAGGTCGCCCGGAGGTGCGCCCTGCCGGCCGGCCTCGCCCGCACCGGTCACGCGCAGGCGGTCGCCCTCGTCGACGCCGGCGGGGATGTCGACGCCCAGGGTGCGGCGCTGGGCCCGGCGTCCCTCGCCGCCACAGCCGGTGCACGGGTCGGCGACCTGGCGACCGCTGCCGTTGCAGGTCGGGCACGGCGACGCGGTCGCCAACTGCCCGAAGGCGGTGCGGACCACGCGCTGGACCTGGCCATGGCCGCTACAGGTCGCGCAGGCGGCGGGTGCCTTGCCCGACGCCGACCCGGAGCCGCCGCAGATGTCGCACAGCGAGGCGACCTCGACCTCGACCTCGCGACGCACGCCGGTGACCACGTCCTCGAGGGTGATCTCGACCCCGACCAGCACGTCGCGACCCGGGGTGGTGCGGCTACGGCCGCCGCCCGACGGCGCGCCGCCGCCGAACGCCGAGCCGAAGAACGCGTCGATGACGTCACCGATGCCGCCGAAACCGCCCTGACCGAACCCGAACGGGTCCTGCCCGGCGCCGCGCGCCTGGGGCGTGCCGTCGTCGCCGAAGCGGTCGTAGCGGGCCCGCTTCTGCGGGTCGGACAACACCTGGTAGGCGTGGGTGATCTGCTTGAACGTCTCCTCGTCACCACCCGCGTCGGGGTGGTGTTGGCGCGCCTGACGGCGGTAGGCGCGCTTGATGTCGTCGGGTGACGCGTCGCGCGGCACACCCAGCAGTTCGTAGAGATCGGGCACGGGTCGTCGACTCTTCTCGTTTGACGGTGGGGAGGGCGCTGGCCCTCAGCCGGACAGGTCGGTCAGCGAGGCCTGCAACTGGTCGGCGACGGCCCGCACGGTGGCGAGCACGCTCGCGTAGTCCATGCGGGTCGGCCCCAGCACGCCGAGGGATCCCGCGGTGACCAGCCGGTAGCGCTGGGCGACCAGCGAGGTGGCACGCAGGTCCTCGACCTCGTTCTCGCCGCCGATCCGCACGGTCGGGGCATCGTTGGCGGTGCTCTGGTGCAGCAGGCGGGCCAGTGTGGCGCGTTCCTCGAGCAGTTGCAGCACCCGCGAGAGCTGGTCGCGTTCGAACGCCTCGTCGCCGGCGAGCGAGGCCTGGCCGCCGACGAACACGTGGTGGACGGTGTCGTCGGCCATGTCCTCGGCGGTCGCGTCGCCGAGGGCAAGCAGCAGGTCGCGCAACTCGGCCGGCGCCTCGTCGGTGATCGAGGCCAGCACGCCGTGCACGTCGCCGAGCTTGCGGCCACGCACCTGCTCGCCGAGCATGACCCGGATGCGGTCGAGGTCGGACTCGGTCGTGCCGTGGGGCAACTCGACGGTGCGCTTCTCCACCCGTCCGGTGTCGGCGACGAGCAGCAGCAGCGCCGAGGTCGGCCCCAGGCCGACCAGTTCGACCAGCTTCAGTCGCGAGGCATCCAGCGCCGGGGCGATCACCAACGACACCAACCGGGTCAGCTGCGAGAGCACCGAAGTGGTGCGCGCGAGCAGGTCCTCGACGTCGCGGGCGGAGCCGAGCAGTTCGCCGATCAGCTCGCGACGCTGGTCGTCGAGGTCGGCCCGGTCGGCGAGGTCGTCGACGAAGCGCCGATAGCCCCGGTCGGTCGGCACGCGGCCGGCCGAGGTGTGGGGCTGGCGGATGTAGCCGAGCTCCTCGAGCGCGGCCATCTCGTTGCGCACGGTGGCGGCGGACACCGACAGCTGCGCCACCTCGACGACCCGCTTGGAGCCGACGGGTTCGCCGCTGGAGACGTACTCGGACACGATCGCACGCAGGATCGCGACCTTGCGCTCGTCCAGGGGTGGCGCCTCGGACAGATCGATCCCGAGATCGGTCGCCTGGCCGGGAATCTGCACCTGGACCTGCAACGGGTGGTCGTGCTCGCTCGTACGCCCCACCTCCTCGGTCCGCTTGGTGGGCTGCGATCGAGGGTAGCTGCGCTGGCAGTCTCGGGGCCAGGGTGCCAACGCCCCGTCACGGACCACGCTCGTGTGCACGGGGCCAGGGGTCCCGCGCGACCACTGTCCTCACCTAGGGTTGAGGGCAACACGCACGAGGAGGACCGTACAAGTGTCCCACGACTACGCGGCCGGTGGCACGCCGCCACCGGCGATCCCGCCACAGTCAGGCGACCCACGGCAGACCGCCGAGGTGTTGCGGTCGATGACCGCCAACGCCCAGGCGCTGGTCAAGAAGGAGATCGAGCTCGCCAAGCTCGAGATCACCGAGATCGTCGTGGCCCGGGTCATGGGCGTGGCGATGTTCCTCGGCGCTGCCGTCATCGGCCTGTTCATCCTCGGCTTCGTCGGTGTGACCGCGGCCGTCGCCCTGCAGCTGGTGCTGCCCGCGTGGGCCGCCTGGCTGATCGTCACCGGGCTCTACATCCTGGTGGCGGTCATCCTGGCGCTGGTCGGCAGGAAGAAGATGACCACGCCGTCGAGTTCGCCGGACCGGACCAAGGCGACCGTGGAGGAAACCGTGGAGTGGGCCAAGAAGCGGGTGGGATCATGAGTGCCGGAGACGCGAAGGACCGCGTGAAGCAGCAGGTGCAGGACGCCGCCGCCAAGGCGCAGCGCGAGTTCGAGTCGGCCAAGGCCGAGGCCAAGGCCGTGCAGGCCAAGGCGCAGACCCCGCCCGCCAAGGACGCCGACGAGGCCGCCCAGCAGGTCCGCGACCTGCGCGCCCGCCTCGACCAGGACCTCGCCGCCCTCGAGGCGCGCATCCCGCCCCGCGACAGCCTGCTCGGGCAGGCCAAGGCCGTCGGTGGCGCCGTCGTCGGCGGCATCGGCCTGCTGGGCGTGCTGTCGACCCTGCGCGAGAAGCGCAAGGAGAAGAAGGAGTTCGAGGACGAGGCGGACAAGGTCGCGCGCGCGATCGCCCGCCACCTGCCCGCCGCGGTCGCCGATTTGTCTTCGCCGCCCGCGGTTCTGCTCGACGACGAAGGCGACGAGGACGACGACGAGGGTCGCAGCATCCTGCGCATCATCGCGGTGCTCGGCCTGCTCGCCTCGGCCGGCTACGCCGTCTGGACGCAGATGCGCGATCGGGCCGCCGAGCCCGACATCTGGGGTCCGCCGACGGACATGCCGCCACCGACCGCCGCTGACGCGGCCGACCCGACGGTGCCCAGCGCGCCGCCGATGCCGCCGGCCGCACCGGGGACGGTCCCGACCACGCCCGCCTCCGGCGACGGCTCTCCTGCGTCCGTCGACGACGACCTGTTCGGCGAACGGCCGCCCGCCCCGTGAGTGGGCGGGGTCCGGTCCCCGTCGTCGCGGACGACACCCACCGGCGCCACGACCCCCCGTTCGAGTTGAACGCGGGCCAGGCCGTGTCGCCCGTGTGGGAGACCCCCGCACGACACGACCGCATTCTCGCGGCGCTGGATGCGGCCGGCCACGACGTCGTCGCCCCGACCGCGTTCGACGACGTCGCGCTGCACGCGGTGCACGACCCCGACATGGTCGCGTTCCTGCGCGACGGCTACACCGCGTGGCGGGCTGCGGGCGGGCCCGAGGTCATGATCGCCGACACGTTCCGCCACCCGCGCATGGGCGGCGGCGGACGACCCTCGGCGTCCCCGTTCGCGCAACTCGGCTGGTGGTGCTTCGACACGGCCACCCCGCTGGTCGAGGGGTCGTTCGCAGCCGGGCGGTCCGCGGTCGACATCGCCCTGACCGCTGCCGAACTGGTCGCCGGCGGGGCGCCGGCCGCCTACGGGCTCACCCGTCCGCCCGGCCACCACGCCGGTGCGGACTACTTCGGCGGGTTCTGCCTGTTCAACCACGCCGCGGTGGCCGCCCGGCGACTGACCGTCGGCGGCCGCGTCACGGTGCTCGACCTCGACGTCCACCACGGCAACGGCACGCAGGACATCTTCTGGCGCGACGCGGACGTGCAGTACGTCTCGCTGCACGGCGACCCCGACCACCTGTACCCGTACTTCACGGGGTTCGTCGAGGAGGTCGGCGAGGGAAACGGCCGCGGGACCACGCGCAACCTGCCGCTGGGCGAGGGCACCGGCGACGACGCCTACCTCGATGCCCTGCAGGTCGCGATCGAGGAGATCGACCGGTTCGCACCGTCGACGCTGGTCGTCTCGCTCGGACTCGACACCACCGCCGAGGACCCGATCGGGTCGCTGTCCCTCTCTTCCGCTGCCTACCCGCGGATCGGGCAGGCGCTGGCCGATCTCGGCCTGCCCACCGTGGTGTTGCAGGAGGGCGGCTACGCGCTCGACCGGCTCGGCCCCAGTGCCGCCGCGCTGCTGGCGCCACTCGGGGGCTGACCGTGGCGCGCTGCTGGCTCCTGGCGCACAGCCCGATCGTCGGGCCCGACACCTGGGAGCCGGTCGCATCACTGCTGCGTGCCAGCGGCGACGAGGTCGTGCTGCCGACCCTGCGCATGGGCGAGTGCCCGCCGTTCGCAGAGCGGCACGCCGAGGAGGCGACCTCGACGCCGGTCAGCGGACCACGCGCCTCGTCACGACGCCGGGCAGCAGGCCGGTCTCGAGCAGGCGGTCGACCAGGGGGGTGATGGCCGCATCGAGTTGCGCCGTCTTCGCCTCGCCGAACGCCACCCAGGGCGGGGTGGCCAGGACGTCGGTGTGCCGCTCGATGCGCTCGTGCAGGTCGCGTCCGAGGTCGGTCGGCTGACCGTCGCCGTCCAGCAGGCCGCGCTCGGCCATGTGTCGCACGGCGGCGTCCCACTCCGGGTCGGTCCAACCGCGTCGCGGTGAGAGGATCTGGCGCAACTTGTCGCTGTCACCGCGTGGCAGCAGGTGCGACTCGATGCCCTCGATCCCGGCGGCCATCAGGCAGGCGACGTGGCCGTCGCCCCGCGACTCGCGGATGCGCGCGGTGGCCTCCCACAGCAGCAGGTGCGGCTCGTCGGGCCAGGGCAGCCCGGCACGGGCGGCCGCCATCGGCCGGCCGACGATCGGGTGTAGCGAGGCGACCTCGCGGGCCAGTTCGGCGGCGCGGGCGACCTCGTCCTCGATGCCGTCGCACAGCGGGGCGAGGGTGCGGCCGACGGCGTCGCGGGTGGCGAGCACGACCTCCATCGGGTCGGCCCACTCCCATGCGGCGGGCAGGACCTCGGCGAGCGCGGTCAGCGAGAAACCGTAGAACGCGCCGGCGGCCACCTCCGGGCCGACCGCGCCGAACGGACCGATCCGCGCTGCCGTGTACGACATCAGGCCGGCTTCCAGGCCCACGCGTGCCTGCGCATCGGCGACGATCGGCGAGAAGTACACGACCGTGTGGATCGCCTCGAGGCGGCTCCACAGCCGGTGCGCCGACTCGCGCTGCGTCTCCGACACCTCGATGGCTGTCGCGTGCCCGTCCAACATCACGTGCTCCCTCGCCGACCGGTCGGGCACGCTAGCCGTACCCTGCGCGCCGGCCGTCAGCCCAGGACCACTTTCGTGACCCGACCCACCCGTACCGAGGCGCTGCGCATGCTGCAGTTGTCGGGCACCGCGGACGGCGAGGACGTCAAGCGGGCCTACCGCCGGCTGGCGCGCGAGCATCACCCCGACCGTGGTGGCGACAGCGCCACGTTCCACCAGCTGCAGCAGGCCTACGAACGTCTCGTCGACGCCGAGGACGATCCGCCGGCGATCGTGCCCGGCCGACCCTCGCGGCCGCACGCCGGCTACGCCGACCCGACGCACGCCGACCTCGGTTCGGTCGACTGGGACGCCGACCCGGGCACGGGCGAGCGCCGCCTGCACCGCGACGAGGTCGCCGTCTGGCTGGCGGGCGACGCGCCCGGTCCGGTCCGGCCGCTGGTGGCGACCAGCCGCGCGCCCGGGTCGAAGGCGAACGCCTTGGCCCGGATGCTCGCCGACGACCTGACGGCGAAGCTGCGGATCGAGGGCGGCACCAACGACCGCGGCCACGAGGTGGTCGTGGTCGAGGTACGCGGCGGGACCCGGAAGGCGCGGAAAGCGCTGGACGGGGCGCGCCTCGAAGGCGTCTGGCAGCGCACGCGGTCGTCGAGTTCCACCGGGCTGCGCGCCGAACTCACGCCCAGCGAGGACCGGCAGGCGACCGCGGTGCGCGTCGTGGACCGGGTCGAGTCGCTACTCGACCAGATCGACTGGCCCCTGCCGTCGTGGACCCGGACCGTGCCGTCGGCCTGATCAGGCGGCGGTGAGGCGGCCGATGTCGTACGCGGAGACGACCACGAGCAGGACGAGCACGACCACCGCGAACAGCGTGTAGGCCCACTTGTGGGACCAGTCGGCCTGCCACACACGGCGGAGGCTGACGACGGCCATGACACCGGCGACGGCCGAGAGCAGCAGCGACAGCGGCGTGGCGAGGATGCCGATGCCGCTGATGATGGGCGCCATCGCCGGGATGATCGCGTAGGTGATCACGCACCGGACGGCCGAGATCAGCAGCGAACCCTTCATCGGCATCAAAGCGCGCGGCTCTTCGTTGTCGATGCGGAGGACGGCGCGGGCGATCCGCTCGGCGGTGGACGACGTCGCCGCCCGCGGCGTCCCGGAGGGGTGGGCTCCGGGAGGGAAAGACGTCTGGGTGGTCACGCACGCTCCTGACGATCGGCCGACCCGTCGGTGGCCGCCGGCAAGGGTACGGCGTCCATGGCCGCGCCCACCACCCCGGCCCAGTCGCCGAGGGCCCCGGCCACGAGTCGCGGCACGCGGGACGTCAGGCCGGCGAGGGAGGTCGTGATGCCGGCAACGACCTCGGGACGGCGGCCGATGCCGCCCCCGAGGACGACCAGGGCCGGGTCGACCACGGCCACCACGGCCAGCAGACCGCGTGCCACGTCGTCGGCCCATGACGACAGCAGCCGCATCGCTGTCGGGTCACCCCTGCCCGCCGCGTCGCACAGGTCCGGGACCGACCACGCGCCCGTCGCGGCGAGTCGCGTGAGCGCGGGGGTACCGACGCTGGCCTCGAACCAGGTGCCGTCCCGCCCTGCCGAGGTGGGGGAGCGGCAGGTCGGCGACCTCGCCCGCGGCGCCGTTGTGGCCGCGTAGGAGCCGGCCACCGCTGAGGATCGCCGCCCCGACCCCGGTGCCGAGCGAGAACAGCACCACGTCGTCGCAGCCCTGCGCCGCCCCGTGTGCGTGCTCGCCCAGCAGCGCGACCGCGACGTCGTTGTCCACGGTCACCGACCGTCCGAGTCGCTCGGTCAGGTCTGCCGCCGGACGGCGACCGGCGAGGCCGGCGATGTTCGGCGCGAGGGCGGCGACACCGGTCGACGGCGACACCGCGGCGGGAATGCCGACACCGACGCCGACGACCTCGGCCCAGCGCGTCCCCGCCACCTCGTGGACCGCCGCGACGATCTGGTCGTACACCGCCTCGACGCCGCCGGGATCGGTCGCCGACCGGAAGCCCTCGACGACTTCACCGCCGGCAGCAACCAGCCCGGCGCGCAGGCTGGTGCCGCGAGGTCGACCCCGACGGTCAGCGCCGTCGACGACACGGTCAGTGCATGGGCACGCGGCGGGTCCCACGTGCCCTGGGCGACCTGCGGGACGAAGTCGGCCAGGTCCGCCCGGGCCAGGTCCACGGTCTCGCCGGACTCGGCCGACAGGTACGAGGCCATCATCAGTTGGGTGACCGCGAGGCCATCGTGGATGGACTCGCGCGGCTGCTCGCCGCGGCGGAACGCCTGGACCATGTGGCGGTTCTCGTCGGTGTAGCCGTACGTCAGCGCTTCGTCCTCGATGAGCGGCATCAGGCCCTGCTCGGCGTTCTGCTTCTCGACGAGGTCCTCGCCCTCCTTGCCCTCCAGCGCACGGGACAGGAAGATTCGCGCGGGGGTGTCGAGGGTGTTGACGGCCATGGAGTACTCCGGCCCGAGCAGCTCGAACGACAGCCGCACCCCGCACCGACATAACTCCACGATGTCGTCGCCTCGGCGATCACCTGATGACCGTCGCCGTTCTCGAACGTGACCGTCGCACGCGCGTAGTCCTCGGCGGGGTGACGGTGGTAGTCGACCTCGCCGGGGTAGCGCTCGGCGAGTTCGTCGGCGTAGCGCGGACGCGTCCATTTCAGTCCGGCGATCCCGGCGCTGACCGCGACCGGCTTGAGCCAGTCACCCTTCGCGGTGCCGGGCGGCGGCCGGACGATCCTCGCACGGCCCGGCCGTCCGTCGGCCCCACGGCCGCACACACCGCCACGACACGCACCTATCGTAGTTGACCACGATCGCCACCACACGAGGGAGATCGCCATGGGACTCAACATCGCCGACCTGAAGATCACGAGCCCGGACTTCGACGCGGGAGGCCGCCTCGAGGACCGTCACGCCAACGACCAGAGCAACGAGCAGCCAACCCTGCGCATCGAGGGGGTGCCGTCCGACGCGGTCGAGTTGGCCGTGGTGTGCCACGACCCCGACGCGCCGCTGCCCCACGGGTTCACGCACTGGACGCTGTATGGCATCCCGGCCGACACGACCGAGTTGGCCCCCGGTGCCGACCAGCAGTTCCGACCCGGCCCCAACGACTTCGGCAACGAGGGCTACGGCGGTCCGCAGCCGCCGCCGGGACACGGCCCGCACCACTACTACTTCTGGGTATACGCGCTCTCGCGCGCCGTCGACGGCGCACCGAGCCGTCGGGACTTCCTCGACTCCTACGGCGACGCGGTCATCGAACAGAACCGTGTCATCGGCGTCTACGAGAACTGACGATGCCGTGGCGGCCGAACACGTGGAGGTCCGCTGTTATGCCGGCCTCGTCGACCTCGCCGGCGAGGCCGAGCAGCACGTGCCCGTCGGCGCCCCCCGGTCGGTCAAGGACGTGGTCGAGTCGATCGGCGTCCCCCACGTCGAGGTCGGCCTGCTGGTCGTCGACGGGATCGCGGTCGACTTCGACCACCGGATCCGTGGCGGCGAACGCGTCGCGGCCTATCCCCCGTTCACGGCCGTGCGCCCACCCGCCGGGTCCGATCTGTTCCCCGCGCCGCCCGACCCGCGCAGGTTCGTGCTCGACGTCCACCTCGGCACGCTCGCGCGCCGGTTGCGCTGGCTGGGTTTCGACACGTGGTGGCGCCGCGACGCCGACGACGGGGAACTCGCCTCCGTCTCGGCCGATCAGCACCGCATCCTGCTCAGCCGCGACCGTGGCCTCCTGATGCGGCGCGAGGTCGTCCACGGCTACTGCCCGCGATCACAGGATCCGGAACTGCAGTTGCTCGAGGTCGCCGAGCGCTACCGCCTGGCCGTGCGAACCGCGCCGGGCACCCGCTGCATCCACTGCAACGCCGGTCTCGAACCGGTCGACAAGGCCGAGGTCGTGGACCGCCTGCCACCCCGGGTCCGCACCGGCCAGAACCGGTTCACGCGCTGCACCTCGTGCGGCCGCGTCTACTGGCCAGGCACCCACCGGGGACTGCTCGACCAGGTCACCGCGCGTGTCCAGGAGCACGGCGGTTCGGGCGGGTTGCCCCCGGACCGCGCGTAGCTGCCACACTGCCCGCCCCACCCTCCAGACGAAGGTCCGACGACACGTGCAGGTCCGCGCCCGCTTCCGCCCCCACCCACGAGGCTTCGGTTTCGCCGGCATCGTCGCCGCCGACGGGGTCACGCCCGTCGAGGTGACCGGCCACCAGGCCGACGGCACCCCACGCACGATCGATTCCGCGTTCGTGCCGCCGCCGCTCGCCGACGGCTTCCTCGCCGACGACCTCGTGGACGCCACGCTGGCGTTCGACGAGAAGGGCGCCACGGTCGAACAGATGACGCTGGTCCAGCGGGTCCGGCGGATGATCGTCGGGCGGGTCCAGCAGGGGCCGGGTCGGCTCGTGCTCGAGCCCAACCCGGCGCTCGGTGGTGGCTGGATCCGACTCGATCCGTCGCTCGCACAGCGGCTGCAGTCGGCGCTCGGTCGCCAGATCGTCGTGCTGGCCGTCGACGGCGAGGATGGCGCGCCGCTCGGCAAGGCCCTGGTGGCCGGCCCGCACGTGACCGGTTCGCCCCAGGCCGTCCGTGCCGCCGCGGTCGTGGTCGCCCTCGGACGGGCTGCGCCGGCGCTCGTGCCCGGTGGCGCCGAAGCGGCCGGGCTCGACCCCGCCTACGCGAACGCGACGCATACGCGCGTCGTCGGCCTGCTGGCCGGCGGTGGCCGCGGCGGCGCCGAGGGACTCGACGTCGAAGGCCCCGTGCCGGGCGCCGACCTCACCCCGGTCGACCGCAGCGGCGAGGTCTGCGTGACCATCGACGACGCCGGCGCCCGCGACCTCGACGACGCGATCGCCGCGTCGTGGTCAGGGGACGACGCACCGGTCGAGGTCGCCGTCCACATCGCCGACGCGGCCGGCACGGTCGGCATCGGCTCGGCGGCCGACCTGTACGCCCGCACCGTGGCCTCCAGCGCCTACCTCTCGTCCGGCGCCAACGCCCCGATGCTCGACCCGGCGCTGTCCGAGGACGCCCTGTCGTTGCTGCCCGAGGTGGACCGTCGGGCCATCTCGGTCCGCTTCGGCATCACCGCCGACGGCGGCATCGCCGACCTCCGCCTCGAGTTGGCCACGATCCGCTCGCACGCCAAGCTCAGCTATGCCGCCGTCGAGGACTGGCTCGAGGACGACCGCAGCGCGGTCGCCGCCCAGGCCGGCGCCCACGCGGCACCGGTCGACGACCTGCTCACCGCCGTGGTCGAGGCCGCCCGCCGCCTCGGCGTCGAGCGCGACACCCGCACCACCTTCGAGGACCTGTTCGCGCCGACCGAGATCGCGCCGGCGGTCGTCGACGGCAAGCTCACGACGGTGACGGCCGAGCCACACGCCGCGGCCTACCGGCTGATCGAGCGCCTGGCGGTGGCGGCCAACGAGGCCGTCGCCGGCTGGCTCGTGGATCACGGCGTCCCCGCGCTCTACCGCGCCCACGTCGGGGTCGACCCCGAACGGCGCGAACGCCTGCGGGCCGCCGTCGCCCTGGCCGGCGCGACCGTGCCCGCCCTCGAGTCGATGTCCCCCCAGGGGCCGACCGATGCCGGGGCCGACCCCGCCGCGGCTGACGACCTGATCGGACAGGTCCTTGGCGAGATCGATCGCCTCGCCGGCGAAGGCCGCGACGAGGACCGCGACCTGCTGGTCTCGGCGGCGACCGGTGCGACTGCCCGCGCCACCTACGAGCCCGACCCGTCAGCCCACGTCGGCCTCGCCTCGTCCGCCTACGTCCACTTCACCTCGCCGATCCGCCGCTACGCGGACCTGGCCATCCACCGCCAGATCCGCGCCGCACTCGCCGGCGAGGCGCCGCCGCTGTCCGCCGACGACCTGCGCGGCCTGTCCGGCTGGCTCGACGCCCGCGCCGGCGCCATCAACTTCCTCCAGGCCCGCGAACGCGGCGACCTGTGGTCGGTCCTGCTCGACCGCGGCTTCCTCGACGGCCCCGAACCCGCCGTCGTCACCGGCGTGACCAACAACGGCCTGCGGATCCGCCTGCCCCGCCTCGGGCTCGGTGGCTTCGTCACCGCCGAACGCGCCCTCGACCTGCCCGCCCGTGAACGCGGCCGCTTCGAGGTCGACGAGCACGGACTCGAGACGACCTCGGGTCCGTGGCGGGCCGGTACCCGCATCGAGGTCCGCTTCGCCAGCCTCGACGACACCGGACGTGCCAACTGGCGGATGGGCCGCGCCGACACCGGGAGTGCGTCATGACCGTGTTGCGCGCCAACGACCACACCCCGCGGATCGCCCCGGACGCGTTCGTCGCCGAGGGGGCGACCGTCGCCGGCAACATCACGATCGGCGCCCGCTCCTCGATCTGGTTCGGGACGGTCGTGCGCTCGGAGTACGCCGAGGTCACGATCGGCGAGGAGACCAACCTGCAGGACCTCACCGTGGTCCACGCCGACCCCGCCTCCCCGGTCACCATCGGCGATCGCGTCACCGTCGGACACCGGGTCATCCTGCACGGGTGTAGGGTCGACGACGACGCCCTGATCGGCATGGGAGCCGTGGTCATGAACGGCGCGGTGATCGGCGAAGGCGCCGTCGTCGCGGCCGGCGCGGTCGTGACCGAGGGCACGCAGGTCCCGCCACGCACGATCGCCATGGGCGTGCCCGCCAAGGTCGTCGAGCGCGAGGTCCCCGAGATCCCCCGGCCCAACGTCGCCGGCTACGTCCATCTTGCCGAGGTCTACCGCGAGGCCGAGCCTGTGCCCCGCGACGTGCCGTCCCCCGAGTAGGCATTCGATCCGACGAGGAGCATCCGCGTGCGCATCGGGATCCTGACCGGCGGCGGCGACGTCCCCGGCGTCAACCGCTGCCTGAAGGCGTTCGTCGAACGGGTCGCACTCGAGGGCAACGAGGTGGTCGGCATCCGCCGCGGCTGGGCCGGCCTGGTCGAGTACGACCGCGACGACCCGGAGGGGTCGGCGGAACGGTGCCTGTACGCACTCGACCTCGAACGCGTCCGCACCATCGACCGCTCGGGCGGCACCGTGCTGCACACCTCGCGGCTGGACCCGTCGCGCGTCGAGGCGTTCGAACTGCCCCGCTTCCTGGCCTCGAACCAACTCGGCGACGGCCCCTACGACGTGACCTCGCACGTGCTCGAGGTAGTCGACGCGCTCCAACTCGACGCGATCATCGCCATCGGCGGCTACGACACCCTGGCCTACGCCCTGCACCTGCACAACGAGGGCGTGCCGGTCGTCGGCGTGCCCAAGACGATGGACAACGACGTCCACGGCACGGACTACTGCCTCGGCTTCTCGACCGCCGTCACCCGCAGCGTCGAGTTCATCCACCAACTGCGCACCTCGACCGGTTCCCACGAACGCATCGCCGTGGTGGAGTTGTTCGGGCGCCACTCGGGCGAGACCTCACTGGTCGCCGCCTACCTTGCCAGCGCCGACCGCGCCCTGATCTGTGAAGTGCCCTTCGACCCCGAACGGCTCGCCGCGCTGCTGGTCGAGGACCGACGGCGCAACCCCAGCCGCTACGCGATCGTGACCATCTCCGAGGGTGCCAGCATGATGGGCGAGGAGCCCGAGGTGGCCGACCCGTTCCTGGCCGCCGGCGTCGGCGCGTCCACGGGCGCCTTCATCGCCCACCTGACGGGACAGGACGTGATCTCACAGAGCCTCGGGCACCTGATGCGCTCCGGCCGACCCGACTCGCTCGACCTGATGGCTGCGACCAACTTCGCGGTCATGGCGGCAGACCTCACCCTCGACGACGAGGGCGGGCGCCTGGTCGGCCTGCAGTCGGGCACCTACGGCGACATGGCGCTCGAGGTGATCGACCAGGGCGTCAAGCGGGTCGACGTCGCGTCGCTGTACGACCCCGACGCCTACAGGCCCAAGGTGCGCACCGTCGCCGGCAAGCCCATGTTCCTGTACTGACCGTCAGCCGGACTGCCCGGCGCGTTCGAGGTAGGCGAGGTCGGCGGCCAGCACGTCGGCCGCGTCCCGCTCGGGGATCGCGGTGCGCATGCCGACGTCGCGGGCCACACGCCCGGGATCGGCAACGGGGCGTCCGTCGTCGCCGCGGCGCGCGACCGGCGGGTTGTACGGGTCGTAGATCCGGTAGGTGTGGGTCGGCGGCAGCGAGGCCAGGCCGATGACGGCGAGGTACTCCTGCCACGCGTTGTCGACGTCGTCGATCACGTGCCGCGGCGCGCCGGTGCGCTCGGCCACGAAGGCGGCCCGTTCGTCGGCGTCGACGCCCGGGAAGGCGGTGTCGGGCGTCTCGTCGTCGGGGTCGTAGCCGGGCGGCGACCAACTCGGACCGAGCGGGATCGGGGCAAGCGAGGCATCCCGCCGCCGCTGGCCGGCGACGAGAACGGCAACGAGTGCGAGCGCGCCGACGATCACGACGACCAACAGCATCACGGGTTCCAACGCAGGTTCCTGGCCGGCTGGGGACGGCAGCCGACCGCGCAGGTTCACCCACGGAACCCGGGACCCAGGTCCCATATAGCGTCCGTCCGATGGTGGCCGCTGCGGGAACCATTCGCGACGGGGCGGGACCGCCGCCGGGGACCCGGTGCACGCACATGACCGGTAGGCCTGGAACACTGGCGCGCCTACGACCCCCTGGAGCCTTCATGTCGACGTCGGACGTCACCGGGACCCACCCCTCGTGGCTGGCGGAGGAAGAACTCGCCGAGGTGCGCAGCCGGGTGCCGATGGTCTACGTCGAAGCCGTACCGGTCCGTGTCGACCACCTCGGCCGCGTCGAGAAGGTCGGCCTGCTGCTGCGTGCCCAGCCCGACGGGCAGATCTCGCGCGCCGTCGTCTCCGGGCGCGTGCTGTTCGGCGAGACGCTTCGTGAGGCGTTGTGGCGTCACCTGACCAAGGACCTCGGCACCGAGTCGGCCCCGCACCTGCAGCCCGGCATCGCGCCGTTCACGGTGGCCGAGTACTTCCCCGAGGAAGGCAGTGGCTTCCACGATCCACGCCAGCACGCCGTCGCACTCGGCTACGTCGTGCCGTGCGAGGGTGAGTGCTCACCGCCGCAGGACGCGCTCGACCTGGCGTGGCTGTCCCCCCAGGAGGCCGCCAGCCCCCACATCGCCGACGAGATGTCGAAGGGCCACGGCCGCCTCGTGCGCCGTGCCCTGGCCTGGTGCGGCCAGCTCCCCTGACCCATCGCAGCGCCCCACTTGCGTGGATGACCCCGGATGCGCAATCGATTTCCGCTACACGAGTGCGGCGGCGGTCGCAGCCAGGGCGCGGTCGAATGCCGCCAGCGCGTCGGCGACCTGGGTTTCGGTGACGATCAGCGGCGGGATCCAGCGCACCGTCGAACCGAACGGACCGCAGCTCATCACCACGATCCGCTCGTCGCGCAGCAGGTGACCCAGCAGGGCGGCCGTGCGCACCGGGTCGGGCCGGCCATCACCGTCGACGATCTCGGTGGCCAGCATCAGGCCGACGCCGCGGTTCTCGGCGATCGCGTCGTGGCTTCCGCGCAATGGCTCGAGACCGTCGAGGAACTGCCGTCCACGCGCCTGCACGTCATCGAGGAAGCCGGGCGCGGTCAACACGTCGATGGTCGCGAGCGCCGCGGCGCAACCCATCGGGTTGCCGCCGTAGGTGCCGCCGTGCGAGCCGACCGGCCACCTCGCCATCAGCTCGGCGGACGCGCCGATGGCCGACATCGGAAAGCCCGACGCGATGCCCTTGGCCATGACCAGGATGTCGGGCTGCACGTCGGTGTGCTCGATGGCGAACATCGCGCCGGTGCGACCGAACCCGGTCTGCACCTCATCGGCGACGAACAGCATCCCGAGATCACGGCACCGCTGCGCCAACCCCTCGATGAACGCCCGCGGGGCGGGGACGTAGCCGCCCTCCCCCAGCACCGGCTCGAGCACGACCGCCGCCACCTCGGACGGCGCGGTCTGGGTCTTGAGCAGCAGGTCGAACTCGCGCAGGCACCTCGCCACGGACGTGTCTTCGTCCTCGCCGGTGACGAACGTGTACGGGAACGGCGCGACCAGCACACCCGACGGCAACGGCGCGTGGCCCGCCCGGTAGACCGCTTTGGAGGTGGTCATCGCCATGGTCAGGTGCGAGCGGCCGTGGAAGCTGCCCTGGAACACGATCACGTTGGGCTTGCCGGTGGCCTGCTTGGCGAGCTTGACCGCGGCCTCGGTGGCCTCGGCGCCGGAGTTGGCGTAGAAGAACTGTTCGATGCCGGGCGGGGTGATCCCGGCGAGGCGTGCCCCGAGCGGCTCGAGTTGGTCGTGGCGGTAGCAGTTGACCTGCGCGTGCAGGAACCGGCCGGCCTGCTCCCGCACCGCCTCGACGACCGCCGGGTGGCAGTGGCCGGTGTTGACCACGCCGATCCCGGAGGTGAGGTCGAGGTAGTCGACCCCGTCCGTGGTGGTGATCGTCGCACCGGAGCCGCTGGCGACCTGCAGGTCGGTCAGCTTGAACCAGACGTCGGCGAGGTGGCTGTCCATCAGGCGGTCCAGCCGCCTTCGGGTCGGTCGAACCAGACGTGCACCTGGCCGGTGCCCGTGGCGTTCTCGTAGTCGGACAGCTTGCGACCGGGCGCCGTGCAGTCACGGCCGCCGAGAGCAGCCGCCATGGCGAGGTAGTGACCGAACCCGCCCTCGGGGTTGTGCGGGTGGTAGGCGTCCATCTCGTCGATGATGCGGGCGTGGTCGCCCGACTCCATCCACGCGATGCGTTCCTCGTCGGCCTGGCGCGCCTCGGGGGTGATGATGTGGACCGGGTCGCTGGCCTCGTGCTGCCCGAGTTGCTTGAGGCGGTGGAAGGTGTGGCTCATGCCCCCGCTGGCCAGCACCACGACGCGACGGTCGCTGGCCGCGACCGCGTCGCCGATGGCCCTGCCGAGGGTGAGGAAGTCGTCGTCGTCACCGGTCTGCACGATCGAGACCGACACGAAGCGCTCGTCCTTGTGCAGGTAGTGCACGAGGTTCACGGTGGCGTAGTAGACCGGCAGGTACGGGTCGTCGTTGGCCGTGGTGGGCGTGCCGAGTTCGTTGCCGTGCTTCTCGATCAGCATGGCGAGTTCACGGTCGCCGTCGTAGCTGTAGGGCACCTGCTTCATGCCGCGGGGCAGCTCCGACGAGGTCATCTTACCCTCGCGATGGTCGTGGGCCGACACGACGTGCTCGACGGTGGTGAACCAGTGCGTGTCGAGGACCACGATCGTGTCCGGTTTGATCTCGTCGAAGATCTCGCTGCGCAGGCGCTGCAGGCCCGGGACCAGCGAGATCTCCTTGCCCTCGTTGAGTTCGCGGCGTTCCGCCTCGTCGAACATGATGGTGGGCGCGTGCGAGATCAGGCCCGCTCCGACGATCTCACCCATGACTGGACTCCTCAGTAGCGGTGGACGGTGGCGCCGCCGGCGAAGGTGGCACCGACCTGGCGGTAGTAGGCACCCAGCATCTCGCGGGGCTCCAACAGGGCGAACTCCTCGCCGGGGCTGTCGAACAGGGCCAGGTCGGCATCACCGACGTAGACGGGACCGGCTTCGACGTCGACGGTCTTCATCGTGACCAGTTCGTGCAGCGACGGCGGCGCGTCGGCGCCCTCGAGCGCCGGCATGAAGCGCGTGTGCAGCATGGCATGGCCGTTGACGAAGCCGCCGCTGTCCGAGGTACCGGTGATGGTGAACCGCGCTTCGGCGAGGCGGCGGTCGTAGGCGGCCAGAGTGGCCCCGAAGCGGCCCCCGACCTCGAGCCGCGGCCCGGCCTTGCCGTAGGCGACGGGGCGGGTCATGTGGATCGACCCGAGCTTCTTCGGATAGCCCTGGTAGTGACCGCGGACCATCGAGAAGTCCGAGTCGACCCAGATGTAGGCGCACCGCGAGTAGTGCTCGCCCTGGTAGCGGCCGCGGATGACGAAGAACACCTCGCGGTACTGCGAGCGCACCGGGTCGAGCAACTCCTCGAACGAGTCCGAACACGACTGCCAGTCCGCCCAGACCAGCGCCACGGCGCCGGGGTCGTCCGCCGGCTCCATCGGGTCGGGCAGCAGCTCGGCCACGCGCTCGGGGTCGGTGCGGTACTCGATCGTGAGCAACTCGCCGCTGTAGTGCCACGGCGGCGGCGGCAGGATCGAGGACCGGCCCGACGCCGTGCGCGGGAAGACGAAACCCTGCAACTCGGCCACGTGCTCTCCCTCACGTCGTCGACCACGGCCACCCTAGACCGTTCGGCCCCGAACGATAGTGCGGTCCTCGGACGCGCGCCAGCGGCCGGGCCGGTTTGCGGTCACGGCACGTCGGTGAGCGGCCGGGCGCCGGCGGCGATCCCGATGGGGACGAGCCCGAGCGAGCGCGCGATCCCCCGCGAGCCGAGGTTCTCCTCGGCGTGGCGGTACATCGTGACCCGGTCGTGCTGCGCCAGGTGCCGGCACAGGGCGGCGACCGCCGCCCGGCCCGCGCCCTGCTGCCGCACGGCCGGGTCGGTCAGCACACCGATGTCACTGAACCCGCGCCAGGCGAACATGCTGGCCACCGCCAGCAGTCGTGGCCCGGCCAACACACCGACGGTGACCTCGTGCTCCCCGCCGATGTCCACGTCGCCTTCGTCACGGTCCTCCTCGCTGCAGGCGGCCCACAGTGCTTCGAGCGCCGGACGGTCGGCCTCGGCGAGCACGGCGACGCGTCGACCGTGCCCGGGTTCGGCAGGACGTAGCCGCCTGGCATCCGCGCCGTACAGGGACTGCCGTTGGCGTTCCAGGGGCCGGTCGGGCCAGCACGAGGTCACCTCGTCGATGGCCAGTAGGTGCTCCGCCGGCCGGTCCGCGAGGACCGCGTGCAGTCGGCGCGCCATCTCCGGCCCCACCTCGGCGACCACCCGGCGACCGGCCGGCCACAACGCGATCCAGGCATCGGGGCCGCACGTCGGGTCCTCGATCAGGGTCGTGCCCGGCCGATCGAGGTCGCCGGCGGCGCCGCCGAAACCGTCGCGCCAGCAGGCCACCACCCGCGCCATGAACTGCGGGTCGATGCTTTGATCGTCCACCTCGGCACCTCTGCCCGGGGCGAGGGTCGCCGTGCCGAGCCGGCGACCGTAGCCCCGTGCACGGGGTGGCGACTACCGTTTCGGGCCGAACGACGACCGAGTCGAGGAAGGCACGCCGCTATGGAGACCCGCCGGATCCTGTTGGAGGGCGCCGCGACCACGGTGGTGCGAGACGGTGACGAACTCGTGGCCGGTGACGGCCGGCGGGTCGCGATCGCCGACGCGACCCACCTGCCGCCGGTGGCACCCAGCAAGATCCTGTGCGTGCACCTCAACTACCGCTCGCGCGTCGAGGAGTTCGGGACCACCCTGCCCGCGGCTCCCACCTTCTTCCACAAGCCGGTCTCCGCGCTCAACGGCCACGAGGGTCACGTCGTGCGGCCGGAGCGGTGCGAGTGGCTCAACTACGAGGGCGAGATCGCGATCGTGATCGGCAGGACCACCCGCAACGTCTCGCAGGAACAGGCCTGGGACCACATCGCCGGCTACACCGTCGCCAACGACTACGGCCTGCACGACTTCCGCGACACCGACGCGGGCTCGATGCTGCGCGTGAAGGGCTCGGACACGCTGTGCCCCCTCGGCCCCGGCCTCGTCACCGCGGACCAGTGGGACCCTCGCGAGGGCATGCGTATCCGCACGATCGTCAACGGCGAGGTCAAGCAGGACGGCAACACGGCGAACATGGAGTGGGACATGGCCTATCTCGTCGCCGACCTCGCCCGCACCATCACCCTCGAACCCGGCGACGTGATCCTGTCCGGAACCCCAGCCAACTCCCGCCCGGTGGGGCCCGGGGACGTCGTCGAGGTCGAGGTCGAAGGTCTCGGGACCCTGCGCAACACGATCGTCACCGGCCCGACGGCCATCCGCGACGATGTCGGCGCCCAACCGACCGAGTCCGAGGAGGTGCGCTCGACCGCACTGGGTGGAGACTGGGAGTTCCGCGGGATCCGCGCCCCGCAGAAGTAGTTCGCCCACGCGCGGTGGAGGTCGCGTGCTCCTGCGCCGGTGGACCGTCGTCGACGACCGCGTCCTGCACAGCCGCGAGACGGCCGACGCCGGCCACGGCGATGTGCGGCCGGTGATCCTCGTCCACGGTGCGGGCACGACCAGTCGCTATTTCCGGCCGCTGCTCCACGTCCTCGACGGCCGGCTGCCGGCTGCCGCGGTCGAACTGCCCGGCATCGGTGCGAGTCCGCCGACCGACGTGCCCGAGGACATCGCCGGGCTCGCCGACGTCCTGTGCGACTGGCTGCGCGTGACGGGGCGCCACCCCGCCACGCTGGTCGGCAACTCGATGGGCGCGCAGGTCGTCATCGACGCCGCGATCCGGCATCCCGACCTCGTCGAGCAGATCGTCCTGGTCGGCCCGACGGTCGACCGTCACCGGCGCGGGTTGTTCCGTCAGGCCGGACGGCTGCTGCTCGACGCCACGCGGGAACGGCCCTCCCTGGTCCTCACCACACTCACCGACAGCCTGTTGACCACCCGTCGCGCGACCTTCCGCTACATCCGTGCCGCGTTGCGGCACCGCCCCGAGGACCGGTTGCCGCTGGTGCGCGTGCCGGTGACGATCGTGCGTGGGGCTCGGGACCCGATGGTCGGCCAGGCGTGGGTCGAGGAGCTGCGCGATGCGACACGGGATGCGCGCCTGGTCGTACTGCCCGACGCCGCACACGGCACCCACCACGGTCGTCCGCACGTCCTCGCCGACCTTCTCCGGGACCTAGTGTCGCCAGCCGACCGATGACAGGCGCGCGCATGGACGACACGCAGCAGCGACTCCTGGGGCCGGACGCCTACGACCAGGACGGGCGCCTGAAGAAGAAGCCCTACAAGGCCGAACTCCACCGCCTCCAGATCGAGCTGGTCAGGCTCCAGGCCTGGGTCAAGGAGACCGGCTACCGCGCGGTCGTGCTGTTCGAAGGTCGCGACGCGGCGGGCAAGGGTGGCGCGATCGAGCGGATCACGTCCGAGACCAGCTCGCGGGTGTTCCGCACCGTCGCGCTCGGCGTCCCCTCGGACCGCGAGAGGAGCCAGTGGTACTTCCAGCGCTACGTCGAGCAACTGCCGGCCGCGGGCGAGATCGTGCTGTTCGACCGCTCCTGGTACAACCGGGCCGGCGTCGAGCGGGTCATGGGCTTCGCGACCGAGGAGCAGGTCGAGGAGTTCCTCGTCAGCGCCCCCGATTTCGAACGGATGCTGCAGCGCTCGGGCATCAAGCTCGTCAAGTTCTGGTTCTCGATCAGTGACGAGGAGCAGGAACGGAGGTTCCGGGCACGCGCGAACGAGCCGACCAAGCAGTGGAAGCTGTCGGAGATGGACATCGCCTCGTGGCAGCGCTGGGAGGACTACTCGCGCGCCAAGGACGAGATGTTCCAGCGCACCGACACCGACGCCTGCCCCTGGTGGGTGGTGGACGCCGAGGTCAAGCGGCACGCCCGGCTCAACTGCATCGCGCACCTGCTCGACCAGATCCCCTATGTCGACCTCGGACACGAGCAGATCGACCTGCCCGACCGGCCGGACGCGACCAACGACGGCCGGCTCCCGCTGTCCGAGCAGCACCTGGTGCCCCGCCGCTACTGACCACGCGGGGTGATGGTTCGCGTCACGAGGTGGTCGATGAAGGTCCCGAC
>JBBDSX010000166.1:0-4997 GCA_040904725.1 Egicoccus sp. | reverse complement strand
ACCCGGGGGTCGACATGCTCGTGGGTGGCGCCGAGACACTGCAGGGCATCGACGGTGAACGCCACCTGGCGAGCTGGGGCGGGGACGAGGTCGACCGCATCGTCGTGCTCTGCCACGGTCTGCGTGAACATGTCGGGCTGTACGCACCGCTCGCCGAGGCCCTGGTCAACGGCGGCGCCCAGGTCTACGCCCTCGACCAGGCGGGACACGGGCGTTCCGAGGGGTCGCCGGCACTGATCGACGATCTCGAGGCCAGCGTCGACGACCAGCGCCTGGTGCTCCAGTTGGCCCGCGCCCGCCACCCCGACGTCCCGCTGGTGCTGCTCGGGCAGGGCACCGGCGCGACGCTCGCCGTCCGACTCGCCCAGCACCTGCAGGCCAACCTGTCCGCACTCGTCCTCGCCGCCCCACTGCTGGGCACCGTGCCGGGCCGGTGCCACGACGACCCGCGACTTCGCACCGATCCGCTCACCGGCCGGGACCTCTCGCGCGACCCGGCGGTCGTCGGCCGGTTCGCGTCGGACCCGCTCGTCTGGCACGGCGAGTTGCCGATCCGGACCGCCGCGGCCCTGCACCGGGGCCTGCAGGCGATCGCGCGCGGCCCCCGGTTGCGGCTACCGGTGCTGCGCCTGCACGGCGACGCCGACGCGATCGTCCCACCCGTGTCGGCCACCGTCGCGCTCCGCCGCCTGATCGACCCCGGGTCACTGATCGACGAGATCGTGCCCGGCGGCCGACACCACCTGCTGCTCGGCACCGAGCGCGAGCACACCGTCCCGGCCATCACCGGTTTCCTCGCCACCAGCCTGCGCGCGACGCCGACCGCCGTGGCCTGACCTCGC
Organism: Egicoccus sp.; assembly: GCA_040904725.1. Taxonomy (GTDB): domain Bacteria; phylum Actinomycetota; class Nitriliruptoria; order Nitriliruptorales; family Nitriliruptoraceae; genus Egicoccus. Next base: position 4,155 of record JBBDSX010000166.1, on the reverse strand, counting down.
TCGGGCGTCAGCCCGCGCGTGCGGCCGTCGCCGGTGCGAACGACACGCGCCCGCCTCCGGTCGCCTTGGCGGCGTACATCGCCGCGTCGGCGTGGCGCAGGACCTCGCGTACGTCCGCGTCGGCGGTGTCGGCCAGGGCCGCGCCAACACTGGCGGTCACCGAGACCACGAGGTCGCCGATCTCGGCGGGCTCCTGCACGGTCGCGACGACGCGTGCGGCGAGTTCGGCCAGGCCCTCGCGGTCGCAGTCCGGAGCCACGACGACGAACTCGTCACCGGCCAGGCGCCCGACCGTGTCGCCGGTTCGCACGGCCTCCGGGAGGCGGGCGGCCAGAACGGCGAGCAGTGCGTCGCCGGTCTCGTGGCCGTGCTCGTCGTTGACCGGCTTGAAGCCGTCGAGGTCGACGAACAGCACCCCGATCGGCCCCCGGTCGCGCTGGCGGAGGGCCTGATCGAGCCGCTCGAGCACGAGCGCCCGGTTGGGCAGGCCGGTCAGGTCGTCGTACAGCGCACGACGTCGAAGGTCGTCCTCGGCGTGGCGGCGGGCCGTCACGCCGGACAGGACGGCGGCGATGGACACGAGGAAGGCGCGTTCGTCGGCGGTGGGTGGGCGACGGGGATCATGGGTCGCCACGAGCAGGGCACACCGCTGGTCACCCGCCATGACCGGGACCGCAAACGTGCCGGATTCCTCGCCGACGGTCGCGGCGTCGGGCGCCGCGATGCGGACCACGACGTCGGCGAGCACGGTGTCGGCGAGGGTGGCCGCGTCGGCGTACAGCTCGGGTGTGGGATCGTCGCCGAGCGCGGCTTCACCCACGCGCGCGACCACCTCCTGTCGGGCCGCATGCACCTCGAGGTCGTGCCTGGCCGCTTCGCGTTCGTCGATCAGACGTGCGAGACGCCCCAGGACGAGGAGCGCGACCAGTCCGGCGCCGGCGACGGGAACACCCACGTGCACGTCGTCGATGCCGACCGCGACGACGAGCGCGGCCGGCGTGGCGAGCAGGGCGAGGCCGAGCACGAGCAGCCGGGCGGTGGAGACGGCCCGGTGCGCGACCGTGGTCCGCTCGCTCATCTGGACCATGGACGGATGCAACGCGCTGGCGCCGGCACAGGCCAGCGCCGCGGCCCAGGTGAACTCGGTCCAGCCGCCGGGCACGAAGGATCCGGCCTGGAGCAGCAGGATCCACATGGTCGCGCCGACCGCGGCCAACAGCCAGGCCCCGCCGAGCAACCGCGCCGAGGGCAGCCGGCCGCCGGCGGCGAACAGCAGGCGGATGCACACCGCCGTGACCCCGATGGGGACGATGGGGGCGACCAGGTAGACAACGCGCTCGGGCAGGGAGGCCCCGGCACCGAGGGCCGCCGGGTCGACGATCACGGTCCAGAGCACGGTCACGAGCGCGATGGCGACAACGAGGCCGTCGACGAGGCTCTCGCGGTCGTCCTCGGGGGTCTGCAGGCGCGCGAACCAGAACACCGCCGAGGCGATCGTGAGGGTGCCGGCGACGTGGAACAATTCGCCCACGCCCCCCTGGTGCGTGGGGTCGAGGACCTGCGACGTCGGCGAGAGCGTCCAGCCGACGCCTGCCAGGGCGAGCCCGACGGCCGTCACCATCCAGGGACCCGGTGCCGAGGGCCGGTGGAGGCGGATGCCCGCGACGATGGCGACGACCGGGGCCCAGGCGACGACGAACCATGCGAGGTCACGCACGCTCGGCGTCGTCGCGAACGCGTAGACCGCCGTCGCAGCCGCGACGCAGGCCAGAAAGCCGCGCATCTGGTGAGTGCCCATCGTGTGCTTCGCCGACCCCTCAGGACGGCCCTGCACAACTTCAGAGCCGAATGCGTACTGCCCCGCGGCGGCAGTATGCCGAGTCGGCGTCGCTCCATCGCGGATTCCGGCGAAACCGACAATCTACGGGGACCGTACAAGCCCGCCCGCCGGTGGCGCGCTAGATTGGGCGTCGCATGCGTGCTCCAAGCCCCCGGCACGGTTGTCTCAGCCGACGCTTTTGGAGTGTGGGGATGTTCGTGTGTGGGCCCAACGGGTCTGGCGACGGCTTTGGTCTGTGGGTGCACGATGGCTGACATGAAGCCGGGTCGGATCATGCGGCTGGCGGAGGCGTTCGCTGCGCAACCGTCGGGGCCGGGCCCGATGCGCCTGTGTGCGGCGACGTCGAAACTGGTGGACGCCGCCGGGGTCGGTCTGTCGGTCGGTACCAGCCATGGGTTGCTCGACACCGGACTGCACAGTGTGTGTGCGACCGATGCAGGACAGGATGGCGAAGCCCTGCAGTTCGACCTGGGTGAGGGCCCGTCGCATACGGCGCACCAGACCGGGTGGCCGGTGCAGGCGCCGGATCTGGAGTGTGACGGCATCTGGCCGGCGTTCTCCGCGGCGGCCACCCGGGTGGGCCTGCGTGCCGTGTTCGCCTTCCCACTGCGATCCGGTTCGACCAGTCAGGGGGCGCTGACGCTGTATCAGCATGTTGCCGGTGAACTGACCTCCGACCAGTATGCGGATGCGTTGATCGCCTCCCGGTTCGCGCTCACCTTGTTGACCGAGCGGCAGGCGGGACGCCCACCCGACGAACTCGACGCCGTGTTCAGCGAGAGTCTGTCGAACTCGATCGAGGTTCATCAGGCGTCGGGGATCGTCTCGGTCCAACTCGGCATCCCGGTCGCCGATGCGCTGGCGGTGATTCGGGCACACGCCTTCGCAGAAGCGTGCAGCCTCGCCGAGGTCGCAAAGCAGGTCATCGACCGTCGCCTGAAGCTCGGGCCACTGTCCGACGAGTTGCCCTAGCTGACGACATACGCGGGAGATACCGTTGCAGCAGAGGGCGTGGAAACCTCAGGGGAGAGAACCGTGTGACTGGAATCGCCGCTACCGCCCTCAGTCGTGAACAGCGTCTGGTCGCGACGTTCGTCGAGCTCGCAGACACCTTGGTGGAGGACTTCGATGTCGTCGACTTCTTCTCCTCGCTGACCGAACGGGTGGTGGAGCTCGGCCTCGCATCCGAAGCCGGGATCCTGCTGGTCGACGAAGCGGGTGATCTGCAATACGTCGCCGCGTCGCACGAACGCACCCATCTGCTGGAACTGTTCCAGGTCCAGAACGAGGAAGGCCCCTGCCAGGACTGTTTCACCACGGGAACGCCGGTCGGTGTCGCCGACCTCGAAGCCGCGAGTGACCGATGGCCGCTGTTCGCGCCGCGCGCCGTGTCGGCCGGGTTCCGCTCGGTCCAGGCCGTACCGCTACGGCTGCGCGGGGATGTGCTCGGTGCCTTCAACCTGTTCCTGAACGACCCCGGCGGTATCGATCGCGAAACCGAAGCGGTGGTACAGGCGATGGCCGATGTGGCCACCATCGGGCTGTTGCAGCAACGCGAGCTCGATCGCGCCCACACGGTCGAGGGACAGCTGCAGCAGGCGCTGCACACCCGTATCGGCATCGAGCAGGCCAAGGGCATCATCTCCGAGCAGATGCGCATCGAGATGGACGCCGCCTTCGAGCTGTTGCGCGGCTACTCACGCAACCGCAACCGGAAGCTCCACAACGTCGCCCAGGACGTCGTCCGGGGCGCGCTTGCCGCCGACGATCTGACCTGAACGACTCACCCGCCTGCAGGGCCGAGCTGGGTCGTGCCGACGCAGCTGGCCCTGCCAGGGTCAGGCAGGGATCTCGCCGGTGGTCACGATCTGTTCGGCGAGGTCACGCACGGGGACGTTGTTGTTGCGGGACAGTGCTCTGAGCGTCTTGAAGGCGTCCGCCGGGGGCAGACCGCGACGTTCCATGAGGATGCCCTTGGCCTGTCCGATGATGTCGCGCGACCGGAGCGTCTTCTCCATGCCGGCTTCCGAGATCGCGCCCTTGAGAGCAACACCGGCGTGGGACGCGAAGACCTGCCCGATCACCTTGGAGAACGGGCTGTAGACGTCGGGTCGCTTGGCGTAGAAGTCCAGCGCCCCGAACGTCCGGCCCTTGGCGTAGAGCCGGTAGCTGAGCATCGACCGAACACCGAGCTTCAGCGCGAGGGTCCGGTACTCCGGCCATCGCTCCTCGGTCTCCAGGTCGTCGATCATGTACACGGCATGGTCACGCAACGCGTCCAGGCACGGGCCCTCGTCGGCCTCGTACTGGGCGAG
>JBBDSX010000165.1:0-4998 GCA_040904725.1 Egicoccus sp. | reverse complement strand
GAAGACCAACTCGTCGTCCAGGCCATGGGCGACATCGCCACGATCGGGCTGCTCCGACAACGCGAGGCCAACCGCGCTGCCACCGTCACCAACCAACTCCAGCAGGCGCTCCACAGCCGCATCAGCATCGAACAGGCCAAGGGCGTCATCAGCGAACAGTCCGGCCGCTCGATCGATGACTCGTTCGCCATGCTGCGTGGACACGCCCGCAACCACAATCGCAAACTGAGCGAGCTCGCCCGTGCCGTGGTCGAACGTGAGATCGACGCCGCCGGTCTCGGCGGCTGATCGCTCAGCCGCCGTCCGCGCGGGTGGCGCAGGTGGTGCAGCGCCGGACGGCGGGGATGGCGAGCATGCGCTCCATGGGGATCGCCCCACCACAGTCGGCGCAGAAGCCGTAGTCGCCGGAACGCAGCCGCTCACGTCCCTCCTCGAGTTCGCCCAGCCGCTTCTTGGCGGAGGCGAGCAGCGCAGCGACCTGCTGGCGCTCGAACGCGATGGTCGCACCCTCGGGATCGTGCTCGTCGTCGGGGCTGTCGGCGGTGGCCTCGCGCAGGGCCGTGAGGTCCCGCTCGAGGGCGTCGATGCGTGCCGTCGTGCGCTCGGCCTCGGAGGTCAGGGCCGGCTCGATCCCCCCGGCCTCGGCTCGTGGCTTCGCACCCACCATCCGCCTCCCTGCGGCCCGGCCCCGGTGGCGGCCGCAGCACCAGGGTACGGGGGATCATTCCGTGGCGATGGCCGTCAGGACATCCAGGCGTGCCGCCCGCCGTGCCGGCCGCAGCGCGGCGACCACGCCGACGAGTGCGCCGAGGGCGACCACGAGCGCCAACTGGCCGATCGGCGCGCCGAAGACGCCGAACCCCTGGTCGATGGCGATGGCACGGACGAACACCCAGCCCAGGAACGTGCCGAGCACCAGTCCCGTCGCGGTACCGAACAGGGCGACGATGACCGACTCCCAGCGCACCATCGCCCGCAGCTGGGACCGGGTCTGGCCGAGGGCACGCAGCAGCCCGATCTCGCGGGTGCGTTCGTGCACCGACAGCGACAGGGTGTTGGTGATGCCCATCAGCGCGATGACGATCGCCAGCGCGAGCAGCCCGTACACGATCGCCAGCAACTGGTCCACGTCGCCGACCGCCCGGTCCGCGAACGCGTCGCGGTCGAGGACATCCGGGTCGCCATTGACGCGGGTCACCGTCTCGACGGCCGCCTGGCCGGCGTCCAGCGGGATGCCGTCGGCGAGGTCGACCATGGTCGACACGTAGGAGAACTGCACGGCGTACGGCCGGTAGGTCTCGATCGGGACCAGCAGGGTGCCGACGGCGTCGGCCGCCTGCGAGACGAAGACCGCTTCGACCTCGAGGTCGAGCACCGTGCCGTCGGCGAGCGCCAGTTCGACCGTGTCGCCCAACCCGATGCCCTCCTCCTGTTGCGACTGGGACACGGCGATGCCGGTGTCGGAGAGCTCCAGGGAACCTTCGACCAGCTCGAGGTCGAGCACCTCGACGAGCGCGGCGGGATCGACGACGCTGAACACGCTGGGTTCGCCGTCGACCAGGCCGCGGCCGAGCCCGAGGCCGACGGCCCGTTCGACCTCGGGCAGTGCCGCCACCTCGTCGACCAGGTCGGGGCTGAGGCCCGCACCGCTGAACCCGCCGGCCTGGATCATCAGGTCGGCACCGAAGCTGCCCTCGACCGCGTCGTCGATGGTCGCCCGGATCGAGCCCGCGACGACGGTGAACAGGGTCACGATGCCGACCCCGACCATCAGTGCCGACGACGTGCTGGCGGTACGACGCGGGTTGCGCACGGCGTTGCGACGCGCGAGCGCCCCCGTCACGCCACGCAGACGCTGTACCGGACCGGCGACCAGGCTCGTGAGTGGCCGTGCCGTGACGGGTCCGAGCAGGAACACCCCGAGAGCGACCCCGACGGCGCCGATGCCGGCACGCACCAACGCCCCGTCCTCCGACAGCAGGGCGAACGTGATGAACATCCCGCCGACGGCGACGAGCACGAGTCCGAGGGCGAGGCGGATGCGCGACTGGTCGCTGGAGTCCACGGCCACGTCGCGCAGGGCGGCCAGCGGCGCGACGCGTGAGGCGCGCCAGGCCGGCAGCAGGCTGGCGAGCACGGTGACGCCGACGCCGACGGCCACGGCGCTGACGACGGCGCGGGTGCCGATGGCGATCGTGGCGTTGTCGACCGGCAGCCCGAAGCCGCCCAGCAGTTGCAGCAGGCCGAACGCCAGCACGATCCCGACGCCCAGGCCGACGACGGCGGCCACCAGTCCTGTCAGTAGCGCCTCGACGAGCACACTGACCAGGACCTGGCGTCGCGACGCGCCCAGGGCGCGCATCAACGCGGACTCGCGCAGCCGCTGGGCGACGGTGATGGAGAACGTGTTGTAGATGCTGAAGGTGGCCACCAGCAGGGCGATCGCGGCGAACACGAGCAGGAAGGCCTCGAAGAAGTCGAGGAAGTCGCGCCCGAGGTCGTCGAGGAGTTCCTCGGTGTAGGCCGTACCGGTCACGGCCTCGGTGCGCTCGGGCAGGATGCCCGCCACCCGGTCGGCCAGGTCCTGCTCGGACGCACCGTCGGACGCCACGAGGATGCGGCTGACCTGGTCGTCGCTGCCGAGCAGCAACGACTGCGCCTGCTCGAGCGTGAACGCGGTGATGGTCACCCCGGCACTGCCGCCGCCCTTCGCGGCCAGCAGGCCGACGATCTCGACCTCTGTGGGTGCGGGCGTGCGCACCGTCGTGGTGTCGCCGACCTCGAGCTCACCGGTCTCGGCGGTGTCGACGTCGATGGCGACCTCGCCGGCCGCCTGTGGCGACCGACCCTCGGTCAGCGCGTAGGCGGCGAGGTCGGGGTCGTCCACCCAGTTGACGCCCAGGGTCGGGGGGCCGTTGCCACCGATCGCCTCGCCATCGGCGCCCACGACCTGGGCCAACGCCTCGACCTCGGGGGCCACGGCGGCTACGCCGTCGACCTGGCCGATCTCCTCGACCAGCGACGCATCGACCAGGGCCCGTTGGGCGGGGCCGCTGCCGCCGGCGGTGAGGTTCTCGCCACGCACGATCACGTCGAGGCCGGCGTTCACGTCGGTGAACACCGACCGGAAGCTGGCCCGCATCGTGTCGCTGAGCACCAGGGTACCGACGAGGAACCCGGTGCCGAGTACGACGGCGAGGATGGTGCCGAACAGCCGTCGACGGTGCTGCCAGGTGGAGGAGAGCGCGATCCGCAGCATCGTCAGGCCTCGAGGTGCTTCATGCGGTCGAGCACCTTCTCGGCGTCCGGGTCCGCGAGGCGGTCGACCAGTCGCCCGTCGGCGAGGAAGAGCACCTCGTCGGCGTAACCGGCCGCGATCGGGTCGTGGGTCACCATGACCACGGTCTGGCCGAAGTCGTCCACGGCGCGGCGCAGGAAGCCGAGCACCTCGGCACCGGACCGCGAGTCGAGGTTGCCCGTCGGTTCGTCCGCGAAGATCACGTCGGGACGGCTCACCAGCGCACGCGCGACGGCCACCCGCTGCTGCTGGCCGCCCGACAACTCCGAGGGGCGGTGGTCGAGCCGGTCCGCGAGCCCGACGACCTCGACCACCGTGTCGTACCAGGCCGGGTCCGGGTCGTCGCCGACCAGCGCGAGCGGCAGGGTGATGTTCTCGTGGGCGGTCAGGGTGGGCAGCAGGTTGTACGCCTGGAACACGAACCCGATCCGGTCGCGGCGCAGGATGGTCAACTGCTGGTCGTTCAGATCCCCGAGCGCGACCTCGCCGATCCATGCCTCGCCCGAGGTCAACGGCTCGAGCCCGGCGAGGCAGTGCATCAACGTCGACTTGCCCGAGCCCGACGGGCCCATGATCGCGGTGAAGCGCTGCGCCGGGATGTCGGCGCTGAGGCCGTCGAGGGCGCGCACGGCCGTGTCGCCGCGGCCGTAGACCTTGAGGGGGTCGACGGGGGGGGCGGCGGGGGGGGGGACGGGGGGGGCGGGGGGGGACGCCGGCGAGGCGGCGTCTGGCAGGTTGTCGCCCCGGGCGCGGGGCGCGGCGGGGTCGTGGTGTGGGGTGTCCATGGCCGGCACGCTACGCCCCCGGGGACCCGGCCCCCATCGGGCAGCACCCTGAGCCGACCCCGAGGTCACGGCGTCGGCACCGGGGACGTCCGGGAACAGTCGCGCGACCCACTCGATCGCGCCGCGAACCCGTGACGTGCCACGCCCGAACCGCTGCGTTCGCGGGCTGCCTTCGCACCGATGCGACCCCACGTCGAAGCTGGTCCGGGGCGAACGTCCGGCCGTCTCCGCCACCCGGACACCGCCGGTCCCCGACCCCACGTAGCGTCATCGACGTCGGACGAAGGCGCGCGGCGCGGTCACGCCGGAAGATCCCGATGCGCCTCGACCGATGAGTAGTGGGCTCGTCGTGCGTCAACGCACGACGAACACCCGTGAGGAGCGACACGATGAACGAGGTGATCCGGGCCGAGGGCCTGGTCAAGCGCTACAAGGACGTGACGGCCCTGGCCGGCCTCGACCTCGTGGTACCGCAGGGCACGGTGCTGGGCCTGCTCGGCCCCAACGGCGCAGGCAAGACGACCGCCGTCCGCATCCTGACCACGCTGCTGGTGCCCGACGAGGGCACGGTGACCGTCGCGGGCGTGGACGCACTGGCGGACCCCGAGGGGGTGCGACACCGCATCGGCCTGTCCGGCCAGTACGCCGCGGTCGACGAGCAACTGACCGGGTTCGAGAACCTGGACATGATCGGCCGCCTCTACCGTCTCGGCCGGCAGCCATCGCGCAAGCGCGCCCGTGAGCTGCTCGAGCGTTTCGACCTGAGCGACGCCGGCGACCGCTCCGTCAAGACCTACTCGGGCGGCATGCGCCGCCGGCTCGACCTGGCCGGCGCGTTGGTCGCCGAGCCCGACGTGCTCTTCCTCGACGAGCCGACGACCGGGCTCGACCCGCGCAGCCGGTCCGAGATGTGGC
>JBBDSX010000164.1:0-5030 GCA_040904725.1 Egicoccus sp. | reverse complement strand
GGCGAGCGCGAGCGCGAGGTCACGACCTGGCATGCGTCCGCGGGAAGAACGCCCCCACATGCGGGCGCGAAACACCTCCCGGCCCGCGCAGGCGCCGGGCGCGGACCTGCCGCCGGTCAGTTCTGCAGCACGTCGCGCAGGAACTTGCCGGTGTAGCTCGCGGGGGCGGCCGCGACCTCCTCGGGGGTGCCGGCCACCACGATCGTGCCACCACCGTTGCCGCCCTCGGGACCGAGGTCGATGAGGTGGTCGGCCGTCTTGATCACGTCGAGGTTGTGCTCGATGACGATCACGGTGTTGCCCTTGTCGACGAGACGGTGCAGCACGTCGAGCAGACGCCGGATGTCCTCGAAGTGCAGCCCGGTGGTCGGCTCGTCGAGGATGTAGACGGTCTGGCCGTTGTAACGCTTGCGCAGTTCGGTCGCGAGCTTGACACGCTGCGCCTCGCCACCCGACAGCGTCGTCGCCGGCTGACCCAGCCGCACGTAGCCGAGGCCGACGTCGTGCAGGGTCTGCATGTACCCGGCGATGGCCGGGATGTTGGCGAAGAACTCGAGCGCCTCGTCGATGGAGAGTTGGAGCACCTCGGCGATCGTCTTGCCCTTGTAGTGGACCTCGAGGGTCTCGCGGTTGTAGCGGCGCCCCTTGCAGACCTCGCAGGGCACGTAGACGTCGGGCAGGAAGTGCATCTCGATCTTGAGCGTGCCGTCACCGCGGCACGCCTCGCAGCGTCCGCCCTTGACGTTGAACGAGAACCGGCCGGGCTGGTAGCCGCGGACCTTGGCCTCGGGCGTCGAGGCGAACAACTGCCGGATGCGGTCGAACACGCCCGTGTAGGTGGCCGGGTTGGACCGCGGGGTCCGACCGATCGGCGACTGGTCCACCACGACGGCCTTGTCGACGAGTTCGAGGCCGGTCGTGCGCAGGTGACGCCCGGGCAGGGACTTCGAGCCGTACACGTGGCGCATCAGCACGCGCGAGAGGATCTCGTTGACCAGCGTCGACTTGCCCGAGCCGGAGACGCCGGTCACGCAGGTGAACGCGCCCATCGGGAACGACACCGTGACGTCCTGGAGGTTGTGCTCGGTCGCGCCCTCGACCGTGAGCGCGTTGCCGTTGCCCTCGCGCCGCTCGGTCGGGATGGGAATCCTGCGCTCGCCCGACAGGTACGCCCCGGTCAGGGACTTGCGGGTCAGGCGCTTGAGGCCCTCGACGGAACCGGAGTGGACGATCTCGCCGCCGTGTTCGCCCGCGCCGGGGCCGATGTCGACCACGTGGTCGGCGGCGTCGATGGTGGCCTCGTCGTGCTCGACCACGATCAGGGTGTTGCCGAGGTCACGCAGGCGGAGCAGGGTCTCGATCAGGCGCTCGTTGTCGCGCTGATGCAGCCCGATCGAGGGTTCGTCGAGCACGTAGAGCACGCCGACCAGGCCCGCCCCGATCTGGGTCGCGAGGCGGATGCGCTGGGCCTCACCGCCCGAGAGCGACCCGGCGGGACGGTCCAGTGTGAGGTACTCGAGGCCGACGTCGAGCAGGAACTGCAGCCGGGCCTGGATCTCCTTGATGACCCGCGCGCCGATCAACTGGTCGCGGTCGGACAGGTGGAGGTCGGCGACGAACGCGTCCGCCTCGGCGACCGAAGCCGCCGTGAGTTCGGCGATCGAGCGCCCCCCGATGGTCACCGCCAGCACGATCGGCTTGAGCCGCTTGCCGTCACACGCGGGGCAGGGCACCTCGCGCATGTACTGCTCGACCTGCTGGCGGACGTGGTCGGACTCGGTCTCGGCGTGGCGGCGCAGCAGGGACGGGATGACGCCTTCGACCTGCGCCTTGTAGGAGCGACGACGGCCGTAGCGGTTGGTGTAGGACACCTGGACCCGCCCGTCGACGCCGTGCAGCACGGCGTTTCGGACCTCGTCCGACAGTTCCCCCCACGGCGTGGACGGGTCACCGCCGACGTGGCGCACCGTCGCGCGAAGCAGTTGCTGGTAGTAGTTGGACTGCGCGCCGGTCCCCCACGGCAGCACCACGCCCTGCTCGACGGACAATTCCTGGTCGCCGATGACCATCTCGGGATCGACGGTCAGCTGGGTGCCGAGCCCCGAGCAGGTCTCGCAGGCGCCGTAGGGCGAGTTGAACGAGAAGTTGCGCGGGGCGAGTTGCTCGAAGCTCAACCCGCAGTGGGCACAGGCGAGGTGCTCGGAGAACACCAGCGTCTCGGCCTGCGGCTCCGGGAGCCCCGCCTCGTGTGCCTGGTCGATCGACTCGCGCGTCGGCACGATCTCGATCATGGCCAGCCCGTCGGCGAGCTGCAGGGCGGTCTCGATCGAGTCGGCGAGCCGGCGGCGCATGTCCTCCTTCTGCACCAGGCGGTCCACGACCACCTCGATCGAGTGCTTCTTCTGCTTCTCGAGCCGGGGCACCTCGTCGATCTGGTGGACCTCGCCGTCGACGCGCACGCGGGCGTAACCCTCGGTCGACAGCTGCTGGAACAACGCGCCGTACTCGCCCTTGCGACCACGCACGACCGGTGCCAGGACCTGGAAGCGGGTGCCCGAGGGCAGCTCGTGGACCTGATCGACGATCTGCTCGGCGGTCTGCCGCGCGATCGGGCGGCCGCAGTTGGGGCAGTGCGGCTGGCCGATACGCGCATACAGCAGGCGCAGGTAGTCGTAGATCTCGGTGATGGTGCCGACGGTCGACCGCGGGTTGCGCGAGGTCGACTTCTGGTCGATCGAGATCGCCGGGGACAACCCCTCGATGAAGTCGACGTCGGGCTTGTCCATCTGCCCGAGGAACTGGCGGGCATACGCCGACAACGACTCGACGTAGCGCCGCTGCCCCTCGGCATAGATGGTGTCGAACGCCAGGCTCGACTTGCCGGAGCCCGACAACCCGGTGAACACCACGAGGGCATCGCGCGGGATGTCGAGGTCGACGTCCTTGAGGTTGTGCTCACGGGCGCCGCGCACGACGATGCGGTCATGGGCGTCACGACGGCGTGTGGCCACGGGGACCCCCTGCAGCAGGCCGGGAGCGGGCACGGCGGGAGCCGGCCACGCACGAACGATGTCAGGGCGACGGACCGACGCCCCGGCCCGGCGGGGAACACGGGCGAGGGGCGCAGGGTACTGAGCCCCGAAGGTAGCGCTGCCGGGCCCCGGAGTCGAACACCTGTTCGCATCTGTTCCGGGTCCAACGGCACCGGCGCGCGACCGGCGCATCGATCTAGTCTCGGTGGCGACTCCCCCGCCGCAGCCGCTTCTCCGATTCCGAAAGCACGTCATGCGCATCGCCGTCTTCAGCACCCGGGCCTACGACCGGCGCTTCCTCGACGAGGCCAACCTCGAGCACGGGCACGATCTGCACTACTTCGACGCCCGACTCGACCACGACACCGTGCCGCTGGCGGACGGGTTCGAGGGCGTGTGCGTGTTCGTCAACGACACCGTCGACGCCGAGGTCGTCGCGCGACTGGCCGCCGGCGGCACCCGCCTGCTGACCCTTCGCTCGGCCGGCTTCAACCACGTCGACCTCGCGGCGGCGAAGGAGCACGGGCTCACCGTCGTGCGCGTGCCGGCGTACTCGCCCTACGCGGTCGCCGAGCACACCGTCGCGCTGATGCTGTCGGTGCAACGCAAGATCCACCGCGCCCACAACCGGGTCCGTGACGGCAACTTCGCCCTCGACGGCCTGCTCGGTTTCGACCTGCGCAACAAGCGCATCGGGATCATCGGGACCGGCAGGATCGGCATGATCGTGGCACGGATCATGCGCGGCTTCGGGTGCTCGATCCGGGCCTACGACCCCTACCCGAACGATGACGTGAAGGACTTCGGTGTCCGCTACGAGGACCTCGACACCCTGCTGGCCGAGTGCGACGTGATCACGTTGCACTGCCCGCTGACGCCGGACACCCACCACCTCATCGACGACGAGGCGCTGCGCAAGACCAAGCCCGGCGTCATGATCGTCAACACCTCGCGCGGCGCACTGATCGACACCCGCGCGGTGATCGAGGGCCTCAAGGACGGCCGCGTCGGCCACCTCGCCCTCGACGTCTACGAGGAGGAGGGCGACCTGTTCTTCGAGGACCTGTCGGACACCGTCATCCAGGACGACGTGTTCTCCCGTCTGCTCACCTTCCCCAACGTGCTGATCACGGCCCACCAGGCCTTCTTCACCGAAGAGGCCCTGCGCAACATCGGGCAGACCACGCTCGGCAACGCGACGGCCTTCGCCGAGGGGCGCGAGAGCGGCAACGAGGTCCGGGCCCAGAACGTCGTCGCCTGACAAGGGAGCAGCCGATGAGCGAGTACACCGGTCATGTCGAACCCGACGGCGACTGGCAGGACCGTCGCGACGGGCACCTGCGGGTTCGGAAGTGCGCGGTCGAGGAGATGAACAACAACGTCTACGTCATCGCCTGCGCCAATACCGGCGAAGCGCTGCTGGTGGACGTCGCGGCGCGCCCCGACCGGCTGCGCGAGACGCTCGAGGGGTTCACTCCCATCGCGGCCGTGCAGACGCACGGCCACTGGGACCACGTCCGGGCCTGGGACGGGATCCGTGACCGGGCGGGCATCGAGGTCTGGGGCCACCCCGGCGACGCCTCGCTGTTCCCGCGCGCGGTCGATCGCGAACTCGACGATGGTGACCGGCTGAGCGTCGGCGACCTCGAGGTCGAGGTGATCCATCTGCCCGGCCACACCGAGGGATCGCTGCTCTATCTCGTCCACGGCGAGGATCGCCCCCACCTGTTCAGCGGCGACACCCTGTTCCCCGGTGGGCCCGGCAATACGTTTGGCAACGCCGACAACCACCGCCGCATCATGGACGGTCTCGAGGAAAAGATCTTCGGCCGCCTGCCCGACGACACCTGGGTCTACCCCGGCCACGGCGACGACACCACCCTCGGCGACGAGCGCCCCCACCTCCAGGAATGGCGCGACCGCGGCTGGTAGCCATCAACGGATCGGGTTCGCACCTCGCCGGGCTCACGCCAACCGGCACGAGCAGGCGGACGGATG
>JBBDSX010000163.1:0-5140 GCA_040904725.1 Egicoccus sp. | reverse complement strand
TTCTCCGAGCCGGACTTCTCCGAGCTCGACGACGAGGGGCTCTTGGACGACGAGGCGTAGTCCTTGACGTGCCATCCCGAGCCCTTGAAGATCAGCCCGGCTGCGCTGAAGACCTTGCGCAGCGACCCGTGGCAGCTCGGGCACTCGGTCAGCGCGTCGTCCTTGAACGACTGCACGACCTCGAGGTGTTCGCCGCAGTCGCGGCAGGCGTACTCGTAGGTGGGCATGCGCATGCTCCGACAAAAGATCGCGCGCGAGTGACGGCTGGCACTCGGCAGGGGCGAGTGCGAGTCTGCCGTAGGGGTGCGGTTCCCGCAACCGACCTGCGGCCCGCGCGCTCCATCCTCCGTACCGCCCCGCTCAGCCCGCCCGCACCACCCGGTGGCTGACGCGGTCGGTGACCACGAGGTCGACGGCGGCGTCATGCGGCTCGCGGGGTACCCGGGGCACGACCTGGCAGCCGAAGCAGACACCGATCCTGGTCGCCGTGGTGGGCAGCGTGGCCAGCAGACGGTCGTAGTGGCCGCCCCCCTGCCCGAGCCGTCCCCCGGCCAGGTCGAAGGCGACCCCGGGGACGATGGCGACGTCGACGACCGCCGGGTCGACGGCGACGCCGACCGGCTCGGTGATCCCACGGAAGCCCAGTTGCATGGTGCGCAGGTCGCTGGCGGCCACCAGGTCGAGGTGGTCCCCCCGAACGCGCGGATAGAGCGTGCGTACCCCGCGGGCGACCAACCTCGGCAGGACGCCGGCGGGGTCGGCCTCCTTGCCCGAGGCGGCATACAGCAGCACGGTCCGGGCCCGGCGCACCTCGGGGAGCCGCTCGAGTCTTGCCGCCACCCGCACCGAGGCGTCGGCCCGTTCGTCGGCGGACATCGCCGCGCGGGCGGCACGGGCGGTCGCTCTCAGGGCGGACTTGTCGATGGCCGGCACGGGTGTGTGCGCTCCCAGCTCCGGCGATTGGCGACGTGGGCGATCGTACGGCCGTTGTGTCCGTCGGGCCCCCATTAGGCTCGGTGGCGATCCCGCCGTCGACACCCACGATCTCTGGAGAGCGCATGGTCCGCAAGGCCGTCCTGCCCGTCGCGGGGCTCGGCACCCGGTTCCTTCCCGCCACCAAGGCGGTGCCCAAGGAGATGATGCCGCTGGTCGACCGGCCGGCGATCCAGTACATCGTCGAGGAATGCGCGCGGGCGGGGCTCGACGACGTCCTGCTCGTCACCTCGACCGGCAAGGCGGCCATCGAGGACCACTTCGACCGTCGGCTCGACCTCGAGAGCGCCCTGGCCGCGAAGGGCAAGGACGACGAACTCGCCGCCGTGCGCGACCTCGCCGACGTCGCCCAGGTCCACAGCGTTCGTCAGGGCGTGCCGTTGGGCCTCGGCCATGCGGTGCTGATGGCGTCCGGCCACGTCGCCGCCGACGAGAGCTTCGCGGTGCTGCTCGGCGACGACATCGTCGATCCTGCGGTCCCGTTCCTCGAGCAGATGATCGAGGCACACGAGCGAACGGGCCGCCCGGTCGTCGCGCTGATGGAGGTGCCGCACGACCAGGTCCACCTCTACGGCGTGGCCGACGTCGAACCGGGTGACCGGGACGGCGAGTTCCGCATCAACCGCCTGGTCGAGAAGCCACCGGCGGACGAGGCGCCCTCGAACCTGATCATCGTCGGGCGCTACGTTTTGCCCGGGACGATCTTCGACGTGCTGCGCGACACCCCGCCGGGGCGAGGCAACGAGATCCAGTTGACCGACGCCCTGCAGACCATGGCGGCCGACGAGCCCATCGTCGGCATCCGGCTCGACGCCGAGCGCTACGACACCGGCGACAAGCTCGGCTTCGTCAAGGCGACGGTGCAGTTGGCCAGCCAGCGCGACGACCTCGGCGCGGACTTCATGGCCTGGCTGCGTGACTGGCTCGCGGAGCAGGACGCATGACGAGGTTCGTCGGCCACGGGCGCGAGCAGGTCACCACCGCGGACGAACTGGTGTCCGTCGATGACCACTTGCAGGCCATCCTGGCGTCGCTGCCGCACCAGGACCCGATCGAACTGACCACGCTGGACGCCCTCGGGCTGGTGCTCGGCGCCGACGTCGTCTCGCACACGACCCTGCCACCGTTCGCCAACGCGGCGATGGACGGCTATGCCGTCGTCGCCGAGGACATTGCGGCCGCGACCGTGGACGCGCCGGTCCGGCTGCCGGTGGTCGGTGAGGTGGTCGCTGGCGCGCAGACCACCCCCCAGGTCGGCCCCGGTCGTGCCGTGCGGATCATGACGGGCGCGCCGGTACCGCACGGAGCCGATGCCGTCGTCCCGGTCGAGACGACCTCCGGCGGTGATGGCGAGGTGGCGTTCCACCGCTCCGTCGTGCCCGGGGAACACGTCCGGCTGCCCGGCGAGGACATGCAGCCGGGACAGGGGCTGCTCAAGGCCGGCCGACGGGTCCAGCCCGCCGACATCGCGCTGCTGACGGCGGCCGGCGTCGCCCGCGTGTCGTGTGTCCCGCCACCGCGCGTGGTCGTGCTCTCCAGCGGCGACGAGCTGGTCCAGGCGACCCGCGAACCGGGGCCGGGGCAGATCCGCGATTCCAACGGCCCGATGCTCGCCTCGATGGTGCGGGCCGCGGGCGGCATCCCGTTCCTGACCGGGATCGTGCCCGACGACCGCAAGGCGTTGATGTACGCCTTCGACACCAACCTCGGGCATGCCGACCTGTTCGTGTGCACCGGCGGAGCCAGCGCCGGCACGCGCGACCTGCTGCCCGACGTGATCGGCGCCATGGGCGAGGTGACGACGGCCAAAGTCGCCATGCGCCCCGGCATGCCCCAGATCCGCGGGCTCATCGCCGGCACGCCGGTGATCGGGCTGCCCGGCAACCCGGTGTCGGCGTTCGTGTCCTTCGAGGTGTTCGTCCGCCCGGCGATCCGGCGGCTGCAGGGCCGGCGCGACCTGACGCGCCCGGTCGTCAGCGCCCGCGCCACGCAGGACCTGCGTGGGGCGCCGAACAAGCGCCACTTCGTGCGTGTGCGGTTGGCCCGCGAGGCCGAGGGCTGGACAGCGACGCCGACCGGCGCGCAGGGCTCGCACATGATCAGTTCGATCTCGGCCGCCGACGGCCTGGCGGTCGTCCCCGAGGACGTCGAGGCGATCCACGCCGGCGAACAGGCCCGCGTCCAGGTCCTGGTCGACGGATGAACGACCACCCATCGGACCCCGACGGGCTCACCCACCTCGACGATCGTGGGCAGGCCCGCATGGTCGACGTCGGCGCGAAGGACGTGACCCACCGCACCGCCGTCGCCGAGGCACGGGTGGTCATGCGTCCCGACGTCGCGGCGCGTCTGCTGGTCGGCGACCTGCCCAAGGGCGATGCGCTACCGGTGGCGCGCATCGCGGGGATCCAGGCGGCCAAGCGCACGCCGGAGTTGATCCCGCTGTGCCACGGGATCGCCCTGACCTCGGTCGAGGTCGAGGTGGACGTCGACGCCGACGAGGGCGTCGCGGTGGTGACCGCGACGGCGCGCGCCGCCGATCGGACCGGCGTCGAGATGGAGGCGATGACCGCCGCGGCGGTCGCCTCGCTGACCCTCTACGACCTCGTCAAGGCCGTGCAGCGCGACGTCGTCATCACCGACGTGCGACTGCGCCGCAAGACCGGTGGCCGCTCCGGCGACGTCGAACTGCCGTGACCGGATGCGGACCGCCGTTGTTGCGGGTGCTTCGCGGTGTGGTTGCGGTGGGTTACCGTCCGGCGACCGCCGCGTAGCGGAATACCGGTCGGCGACAAGGCGAGGCACGTGGAGTCGCGGTGACGGATGCATTCGTGGTGCTGGTCCTGATGTGGGCCGTGCTACTGGTACCGGGAGCCCTCCGGCGCTCCCGGGATTCCTCACCCCACGCCACGGTCGGAGGATTCGAGCGGGCCATGGACGTCCTTCGCGACAACCGCGCTGCCACCGCCCGACAACTGCTGGTCCCCGGTGATGCCGGCCGGATCGTGCAGCGGACGGTGGACCCCACACCCCACCCGGTTCCGTTGCACCGGCCCGAGGATCCCGTCGTCGTGCAGCGGCGTACGTGGTTCACGCGCTCCCTGGCCGCGACCAGCGTCTCGTTGGTGCTCGCCGTGGTGCTCGGAGGCTGGCTGTGGTTGTCGACGAGCCTGCTGCTGCTGGGGACCGGCGGCTACGTCGCCCTGCTGCGCCACCTCAAGCTGCAGCGCGACGAGGCCCGCAAGGTGGTCGCCGACCTCGACCTCCACCGTCCCTTGCGTCCCGTCGCCGGCGAAGACGGCCAGCACTGGGGCACCAGCGGCGGCGTGCGGTTGCGGCGCTGGGAGGCATGAGCACGCCGGCCGGCGAACTGTCCGGGCTCACCGAGCCGGTGCGCGGACGGCTCGTCGCGCGCCACGAGGCCCGCGAGGTCGGGCTCGCCGAAGGCCGTGACGCCATCCGCGCGGCCGCCAACGCGATCCGCGCCGTCCACCGCGCCGAGACCGAACGGGCCGACACCCTCATCGGCGAGGCCCGGGCGTCGTTGCAGGCGGCCTACGACGCCTGCGGGTCATACCCGGACGTCCTCCACGCCGGCTTCGTCCAGGACGCCGCCAAGGAGGTCGCCGAGGCCGTCCTGACGCGCGCCGCGATCGCCGGTCGGGACCTGCCGGGCCCCGACGCGGTCGGCGTCGACGACGTCGCGTGGCTGCACGGCCTGGCCGAGACGGTCGGCGAGTTGCGGCGCGCAAGCCTCGATCACGTCCGTGGTGGCCGGGTCGACGACGCCGAGGCAGCCCTGGCCCTGATGCAGGAGATCCTCGCCGCGCTGATGACGATCGACGTCCCGGACGGCCTCTCGCGTGGGCTGCGCCGGGCGACCGACTCGGCCCGGGCCATCACCGAACGCACGCGTGGCGATCTCACGACCGCCGCCGGCCAGCGCGAGCTACGCCGCGCCCTCGACGCCCACCGCGAGGTGCTCGAGCGGGTCCTCGACCAGGGCGGCTGACCGCCGCCAGGCGCTGATCTGACGCTTTGGGTGACCCGCGCTACCCTTCCGCGCGCTGCGTTCCACCACGCAGCACAGGCACCCGGGGGTGTAGCTCAGTTCGGCAGAGCACTTCGTTCGCAACGAAGGGGCCGT
>JBBDSX010000162.1:27741-29679 GCA_040904725.1 Egicoccus sp. | reverse complement strand
GACGCGCTCGACACGGCGGCCATCGGGGGCGTGGGCTCCTACGTGGGATCGGGCGGCATGCGCACCAAGGTCGGTTCGGCCCGCGTGGCCGTGCGCTCCGCCGCCCACGCCGTGGTCGCCAATGCCCGCCGACCCGGGGTCCTCGCCGACGTGTTGGCCGGGGCGGAGGTCGGGACCTGGTTCGTCGCGCAGGAACAGCGCATCGAGGCACGCCGGCTGTGGATCGGGTTCGCGCTCCGGGCCCACGGCCAGGTCCACGTCAACGACGGCGCGGCACAGGCGTTGCTGCGCACCGGGGCGTCGCTGCTGTCGGTTGGCGTGGTCCACGCCGACGGCGAATTCGTCGCCGGCGACGCCGTGGAGGTGCTCGGCCCGGAGGGCCGGATCGTCGGACGCGGGCTGTCCAACTACAGCGTCGCCGACCTGCGCCGCATCGCCGGCCACTCCACCGCATCGGCCGCCGAGACGTTCGGTTCCGGGTTCGCCCGCGAGGTCATCCACCGCGACGACCTCGTCCTGCTGTAGCGACCGTCGTCAGCCGGTGACGATGCTTCTGGCCAGGTCCGGGGTCGGCGCGATCCCGAGCCGGACGGTGCCGGCGTCGCAGCTGATCGCCGCGGCCTGGCCACCGCCGGTGAACGTGCGCGGGTTCGCGCCGGTGTCGGCCCCGGTGTCGGGCCAGGCCGCCTGGTACCAGGCCGACACGTCGTCGCACAGCGTGCCCTCGGCGTCGCCCAGTGCCAGGCCGATCGCGGTGTCGTCGCGGTCGCCCCAGATCGTGACCTCGCCGCCGGCCCACGCCGCGGCGGCCTCACGCGGGTCAGGCAGCGCCGCGGCTTCGTCGCCGCCCGGCGCCTCGAACAACCACAGCAGGGGAGCCGCGCCGAACTCGTCGGTCAGCAGCTCCTCGAAGCCCTCGGGCCCGTCCAGTGGATCGAGTTCGACGGTGTGCTCACGTGCGTCGGCGCCGTACAGGATCTCGGCCGTCGTGGTCGGCGGCGAGGCGTAGGCGGCGTCGACGGCATCCCAGCCGCCGTCCTGCCACTGGTCGCACACCCAGTCGAGGCCGTCGGTGTAGGGAAACAGCAGTTCGCGCTGCAGGTACACCGGCACCTCGTCGAGGCCGGCCTGGGCGCGGGCGGCCTCCTCGCCGGTCGAAGCCGCGATCTGGTCCTCGATGGGGATGTTCTGCAGGGCCCACTGGTTCATGAACAAGGTGGCGTCGCCCTCGACGACCGCCTGCGCCGCCAGCACCCGGTCGCTGCCCTCGAGCGCTTCGAGGTCGGGCAGCCCCAGGGCCTGGTCCGCCAGCGCGTGCTGCAGTTCGTGGGCCAGCGTGATGGTGTCGAGGGTGCCCACGGCGCCGTCGTCGGGGACGCGCACGACCAGTTCGCCGGTGTCGGGGGAGTAGAAGCCCGCGACCTGATCGTCGAGCAGTTGGCGACGAACCGTCGGCAGGTCGGTGCCGGACGGGACGGCACCCAGCGCGGTCAGCAGGCGCTCGTACGCGTCGTCGAACGCCGGATCGGCGTCCTCCTCCAGCAGTTCGTCGAGGCGCGCATGGAGCTCGGGGGTGGTCAGGAAGTCGACCTCGATCGGGTCGGTCCACGCCAGTGCACGGCCCTCGGCGACCTCGGGAACGAGTGCTTCGACCAGAGCATCGGGGTCGTCGGGCAGCGCGTCGGGCTGGTCGGTCGACGCGTCGGGATCGGTGTCGCCCGCGCCGCCGCTGTCGTCGCCGCCGCCCAGGAGACCGCCGAGGTCCCCCAGACCACCGTCGCCCCCGAGCAGGCCACCGAGGTCGCCGAGGTCACCGAGGTCACCGAGCCCGCCGAGCCCGTCACCACCCTCGGGGACCAGGCAGGCCGCGCCGGGCGTGCCGCCGGTGCCGAGCAGGTCGCCGAGGTCGTCCGCACCACCGCCGAGCAGGCCGCCGAG
>JBBDSX010000162.1:8917-27641 GCA_040904725.1 Egicoccus sp. | reverse complement strand
CGGTGCCGAGCAGGTCGCCGAGGTCGTCCGCACCACCGCCGAGCAGGCCGCCGAGCAGGTCCTCGAGTCCGCCTTCGCCGCCGTCGAGCAGCCCGCCGAGCAGGTCCTCGAGCCCGCCTCCGCCGCCGTCCTCGAGCTCCTCGACCCGTGCCTGCAACTGCTCCACCTCGGCAGCCAGTTCGTCGGCACGCGCCTCGGCGGCATTGGCCCGCCTGTACTGCACGACGACGCCCACGCTGGTCGCGACCAACGCCACCGCTGCGGCGCCGGCGATGGCCGGGAGCATCCATGAACGCATGGCCCGAATCGTAGCCCGAACGGACCAGTCCGCGTCAGTCCTCGCTGTCCACGCTTGTGGGGCTGGCCGGATTGGCGGGGTCGGCCGGGCTGGCCGGCTCGGACGGACTGACCGGGTCGGGCGGACTGGCCGGGTCGGCCGGGCTGGCGACGCTGGCGGGATCGTCCGCGCGTTGGGTCGGCCGTGATGCGGGGACCGACGATGTGGTGGCCTCGTCGGGCGACGCCACCGAGGCGGCCGACACGGCGGTGGTCGGCGAGGGCGACGGCTCGGCCGGCGAGGCGGTCGACGCCACGCTGGTCGCGGCGACCGGTGACGTGGTGGACGCCGGGGATGGCCCCGTCGGCAGCTGCTCGAGCAGGTCGGGGGCGACGATGACCGTGTCGGGCGACAACGGCAGCGTCGGCAGGTCGACCACCTCGCCCGACTGGACACCGATGACGTCGAGGTCGATCGGCTCGACCTCGGTGTACGAGGGGCGCTGGAGCGCGAACGCACCGACACCGATGCTGGCGGCGGCGGTCACCATCGAGGCGACCTGCCAGCGGCGGGCGGGATCCATGGATGTCTCCTACGAGCTCGGGACGGAGGGCAGTCGGGCGGTCGTCGAGGTCGGGTCGAGCAGTTCTTGGTCGTCCGGGGTCGGCTCCCACGGCAGGTGCAACTCGATGCGCGTGCCGGACGGATCGGAGTCCACGACCAGGTCCCCGCCGTGGGCGTCGACGACCGCCTTGACCACGCTCAGGCCGAGGCCCGTCGAGGTCGGCACGTCGCCGGCCCGGACGAACGGGGTGAAGATCGTGTCGCGGATGTCGTCGGGGATGCCGGGACCGTCGTCCTGCACCGCGACCACGAGCCGGTGCGGGGCGAACATCGCCTCGACGCGGACGGTGGTCCCCGGTGGGGTGTGCAGTTGGGCGTTGTTCACCAGGTTGAGCACGGCCTGGGCGAGACGGTCGGGATCGGCGTGCAACGTCACGGGCGGCGGTGGCTGGATCCGCACGCGGCGGCCGTCCTCGGTGCCCGACAGGCGCAGTTCGAGTTCCTCGAACCAGTGCACGAGTTCGATGGCGCGCGGCCGGGCGAAATCGGGCATGCCCGAGCGCGCGATCGCCATGAGGTCCTCGACCAGCCGTCCCATACGCCGCATCTCGTCCTGCAGGACGGCGGCGGTCTCGGCCGCGAGGTGGGGGTCGTCGGCGCCGACGTTCTGGAGCACCTCGAGGTGTCCACGGGCGATCGTGATCGGCGTGCGCAGTTCGTGGCCGACGCTGGCCATGAACTCGCGCTGCTGAGCGCTGGCGGCCTCGAGGCGTTCGAGCATCGTGTTGAACTCGCGGGCGAGCACCCCGACCTCGTCGTCGGTGTCGGGTTCGATCACGCGGGCGTCCAGGGCGCGCAGGTTGGTGGTCCGGGCCGCCGCCGCGAGTGAGCCGAGCGGGGTGAGCGACCGCCACAGGCTGGCCGCCAGCAGGATGCCCCCGAGCAGCAGCGAGACGCCGGCCGCGGCGGCGAGCAGCCACGCCGTCTCGCGCGCCTCGTCGCGAACCGGCTCCATCGGTGCGACGATCTGCAGGGTTCCGACCTCGTCGCCGGCCAGCAGGATCGGCACGCTGGAGGTGCGGACCTCGCCGGCATCGGTGTCGATCGTCTCGCGGACGTTGCTACTGCCTGGCGGCAGGTTGTCGGCGCGGTACAGCGGCTCGAGTTCGGGCGGCCCGTTCGCCGCCGCCATCCTCTGGCCGTCCGCCAGCGTCACGATCGTCCAGTACGACGGCGTCGAAGGGTTGAGTTGCAGGTAGCGCGTGACGGCGTCGCGCAGCGCCTGCGCGTCCGAGGGTGCGTCGGGCGCGGTCTCGGCGAGCAGTTCGGACATCGACAGCGCGAAGCGTTCCTGTTCGCGGGCGATGACCACGTCGATATCGCGGCGGCCGTCCTGTAGGGCGAGTTCGTGGGCCAGCAACCCCGCGACCGCGAGACTGACCGCGAACACGATCATCGCGGTCGCGGGCACGCGGAACCGCAACGACCGCAGGAGCGTGGGCAGCCGGTTCATGCGTCGAGTTCCCGGTCGCGGGGCGCGTCGGCCCGCAGGCGGTAGCCGGCGCCGCGGACCGTCTCGATCAGGTCCTTGCGCAGCTTGCGGCGCAGGTAGCCGACATAGACCTCGACGACGTTGGAGCCCGGGTCGAAGTCGTAGCCCCAGACCCGGTCCATCAACTGCACCTGCGAGAGGACCTGGTTCGGGTGGCGCATGAACGTCTCGAGCAGTGCGAACTCGCGGGCGGTCAGGGTCACCTCGCGGCCGGCGGCCCTCGCCGTACGGCTGCGCAGGTCGAGGGTCACGCCCCCCGCGACCAGTTCGGTCGAGTTGACCTGGTCGCGGGCGCGCAGCCGGGCGTGGATCCGCGCCAACAGTTCGATGAAGCTGAACGGCTTGGTGACGTAGTCGTCGGCGCCGTGGTTGAGCCCGGCGACCCGGTCCTCGACCGCGTCGCGTGCCGTCAAAATGATGACCGGCACGTCCGGACGTCGCCGGCGCAGCCCGGTCAGCACGTCCTCGCCGGACATGCCGGGCAGCATCAGGTCGAGGACGACGAGGTCGATGTCGTCGCTGCAGGCCAGCGCGTATCCGGTCTCGCCGTCCGGAGCGACCTGGACGCCGAACCCCTCGGCTTTCAGGCCACGTTCGAGGAACGCGGCGATGCGCGCCTCGTCCTCGACGACCAGGATGTTCATGCCGAGAGTGTGCAGTACCGGGCCACGGACCGGGATGTACCTGAGAACCTTCTCATCCGGTCCTCAGCCACCGTTCACGCGCACGTACGACCCTGTGCCGCCCCGCCCCACGCCCGTCGACCCCCGCCCACGCCCGTCGAGGAGTCCACCGTGCCGACGACACCGGCTGCCGATCCGCTGGCGGCCGCGCGGCACCTCGACGGCCCCGGCGCCGACGTCCTGCTGCGCGAGGCCGTCCGCCAGGCCGGCGCGACGTTGCGCGAGGCCACGCTGCGCAGCGTCCACCATCGCGCCGGACGGTCGGTCAGCCACGTCTACGCCGCCACGCTCGAGACCGATGGGCAGGCGCACGAGGTCCTGCTCGTCGCCCATGTCGACGCCAAGCCGCTGCCCGACGGGGCGCTGGTGCTCGAGCAGGGCGCCGATCGGATCGCCGTCTGGCGCTTCCCCAACGACCCGTTCCTGCCCGGGTTGCCATCGGCCGTCCACTACGGCCGGGTCCGTGAACTGCTCGACGGTCTCGGCGGCCCGCCCGGCACCGTCGGCCTGCGTACGCGCGCCTACCGGCCCACCCGCCGCGCCGTCGTCGAGGTGACCGTGACCGACACGTCGTCGTCGGATGCCGCAGTCTCCTCGGGGCGGGTGCTCTACCTCAAGGTGCTGGCCGGCCGGCGCGCCGAGGAACTCGCGGGCATGCACCGCGAGTTGATCGCGACCGTTCCCGTGCCGAAGGTCATCGGCGTCGCTGCGTCACAGGGCATCGTCGCCCTCGAGGCCCTCGGCGGCGCGACGCTGCGCGAGGCCGTGCTGTCGGGCGCGCCGCTGCCCGAGCCCGGCGCCCTGGTGGAGTTGTCCCGGCGTTTCGCCGCCAGCGGGTTGACGAGCCGGCGCGACCCGGTCGCGTTCGCGGACCCCACGCGCCACCTCGACTTCCTGGCTGGGGTCGTCCCGGCGGCGGCCGCCGACCTGCGACGGATCGCCGCGGAGGTGGCCGCCTCGGACGCCCCGCTGGTGCCGGTCCACGGTGACCTGCACGACGGCCAACTGCTACTGACCGACGGGGCGGTCACCGGGGTCCTGGACGTCGACGGCTCCGGCCCCGGGCATCTCGCCAGCGACGCCGGCAATCTGGTCGCGCACCTCGAGGTGATCGGCCACGTCTGGCCGCAGATCGCGGAGCGGGCCGGCGCCTACGCGGCAGCCGTCGCCGAGGCGTACCGCCCGACGGTGGGGGACCGGCCGTTGGCGTTGGGGACGGCCGCGGCCTGGATCGCGCTGGCAACCGGCCCGCACCGTGCGCAGGACGCAGCGTGGCGCATGGAGACCGAGGCACGCGTCGGCAAGGCGATCGCTGCGGCCGCCTGATCGCGGGATGGACGGTGTCGAGGCGGCGCAACTGAGCGGTGCCCCGCCGATTCTTCGGCGGGGCACCGTGCGTCGGGGCCGGGGGTGGGCGCGCCCGACGGCTCGCGGTCGGTCAGCTGTCGATCGACGCGGGCGAGTCGACGCTCTCGGGGGAGTCGGCGCTCACGGGCGACTCGGTGCTCTCCGGCGAAGCGGGGCTGGCGGGTGAGGCGGGGCTGGCCGGCGACGCCGGGCTGTCCGGGGTCGGGGCGCTGTCCGCGCTGACCGAGGTGTCGGTGTCGTCCGAGCGGACCTCGGTGCGGGTCTCGGAGCGACCGTTCTCCTCGCGCGTCTCGGCGCGCGTCTCCTGGCGGGCACGGGCCGTGGCGACAGCCTCGAAGGCGCGCTCGTTGGCGTTCTCGCTGGCCGGCTGCACGGCTTCGTCGGGCGAGGCGGTCGATGCGGCCGACGGCGTGGATGCCGGCGACGGCGTGGATGCCGGGGACGGGGTCGAGCCGCTGGTGTCGGTCGAACCGGAGGTGTCGGTCGAGCCGCTCGTGTCCGTGGCGTCGTCGGCGGTCGCGTCCGGGACCGGCTCGCCCAGCGTGTCCTCGGCGCTCAGCTCGATCGGAGCCGGGTCGGTGTCGGGGTCGGCGGCGGCAGCGGTGATGCCGAAGGCGCCGGCCGCCAGGGCGGCGGTGGCGGTGGTCGCGGTGACCGTCTTCCAGCGGGACAGGTGCTTCATGGGGCGTTCGCTCCTGGGTAGGTATGTCCCCACGATGCCCCCCGGACCTGAGCGCCCCGTATGGCGAACCTGAGAGTCGTCTCAGCCGACGGTGCCGCCCGAACGGTCCGTGGCATTCCAGCGGACCCAGCGGCCGTGGTCGTCGACTTCGGCGAGCACCTCTCGCGTCGACGCCCGGAGCGCCAGGTCGAGCGGCCCAGCCAGGACCTGGCGATGCGGTCCCGTGTGGTCCCCGGCACCAGTCCGCCGCTCTGCATCCCTATCCCTATGAGGTCGAGGTCGCGGGTCGCACGGAGGGTGTCGACCTCGGCATCGAATGCCGCGCGCCGCGCGAGGTGCGCATAGAGCGGGCTGCGGTCCTCGCAGGCGTCGGCGAAACGACGCAGCCTGTCGGCCAGGCGCGAGACCCCGGAGCCCGACCTCACCGGTTGGGGTCGAGGAGAAGCTTGCCGACGCTCCTGCGCTCGCGCAGGTCGCGGTGCGCCTGCGCGGCCTCGGCCAGCGCGTAGGTCCCGCCCACGATCGGACGCAGGTCGCCGGCCTCGGTTAGCGCGAACAGCTCGTCCATCGGGGCCGCGAGGTGGCGCTGCGGGTCGCGCATCGCGTGCATCAGCCAGAACCCGATGACGCCGCGCGAGCGGCTCATCAGGCCACCGAGGTCGACCGGCGAGGGCGCCTGTCGCGACGCCATGCCGTAGAAGACGAGACGTCCGAAGGGCGCAAGCGCCGCCAGGCTCTGGTCGGTGGTGGTGCCGCCGACCATCTCGAGCACGACGTCGACCTTGCCGCCGTTCGCCTCCTCGAGTGCCGACTTGAGGTCGGGCTCGCCCGCGTCCACCGTGACGTCCGCGCCGAGGTCGAGCGCGAGCTGACGCTTCTCCTCGGACGACGCCACCGCGATGACCCGGCCGGCACCCCACCGCTTCGCCAGTTGCACCGCGAGGCTGCCGACGCCGCCGGCGGCCGCGTGGATCACCACCGACTCGCCCTCGCGCATCTGCGACGAGGTGCGCAGCAGGTGCCACGCGGTCGTGCCCTGCAGCACCAGGGCGAGGGCCTGGCCGTCCTCGACGCCGTCGGGCACGTCGAAGCTCATCGCCTCGGCCGCCGCCGCCTTCTGCGCATACCCACCGCCGCCGAGCAGGGCGACGACCCGGCGGCCGTCGGGCGTCATGCCGACCGCTTCGGCGCCGGGGACCATCGGCACGCTCGCCGGCGCGAGATAGGTGTTCTCGGCCTGATGGGTGTCGGCGTAGTTGAGGCCGGCGTGGGACACGTCGATGACCATCCCGCCCGGGAACGGCTGCGGTTCGGGCTCGTCGTCGACGACCTGCAGGACCTCGGGTCCGCCGAACTCGGTGATGCGGATGGCACGCACGGGCATTCCTTGCGAATAAATGGATGTCGTGGGGTGGTGGTCAGGCCTTGGTGACGTCGACGACCTCGGCCCCGACGGCGGCGATCAGTTCGGCTGGCGTCACGAGCAGCGACACGCCGTGCGCGCCGCCGCCGATGGCGATCCGGTCGGCGGCGGCAGCCTCGGCATCGACCACCACAGGCAATGGACGCATCGTGCCGAGCGGGGTGATCGTGCCGCGCTCGTAGCCGGTCGCGTCACGGGCCTCGTCGGCATCGGGCAGCGACAGCCGTGACACCCCGAGGTGGGCGCGCAGCTTGGGCCAGTCGAGCTGCCGCGAGCCGGGCACCAGGACCAGCAGGTGGTCGCCCTCGGCGCGGCGGACCACCAGCGTCTTGCACAGCCGGTCGACGTCGACACCGATGCGCTCGGCCGCTTCCTCGACGCTGCGGGCACGTTCGATCACCCGGACCTCGTGGTCCAGGCCGAGGGCTTCGGCGGCCTCGATGGCGCGGGTGCGGGGGGCGGTCACGCGGCATCTCCTTCGTCCGCCTCGATGGCAGCGCGTTCCTGGCGGAACTCGACGAAGAACGCGCCGAGGGTGCCGGCCAGCGAGGCGAACACGACCAGCGCGTACACCGAGAGCACCAACGCCAGCGCCCGGCCCGCCAGCGTGACGGGTTCGTACACCAGGCTCGACGAGATGGCGAGGTTGGCCGCCCAGAACAGCGCGTCGCCCAGCGAGGTCAATGCCCCCTCGCGACCCTTCTCGAGCACGTAGAGCAGTTGACCACCGCCGAGGGCCACGATCGCGGTCATGACGCCCAGGAACTGCAGGCGTCCGGTCAACAGTCCGCGGGCCGTGCCGACCGCGCGGTAGGAGGATCCGAGCACCCGTGCCGCGGGCAGGACACGCACCAGCCGCAGCGCCCGCGTGATCCGCAGGATGCGCAGCACCGGCAGCACCAGGAACAGCAACGAGGGCCACCGACGGCGCAGGAACCGCAACGGATGGCCCGAGACCACCATCTTGGCCGCGAACTCGAGCGCGAAGATGCCCCAGATGACGTTGCCGGCGAGGGTCAGCTCGGGACGGATGCCGTCCGGCGCGATCAGTTCGTAGGCGACCAGCGCGGCCCAGATGACGGCCAGGACCGCCATCGGGACGTCGAGCCGGCGTTCGAGGACGCCCGCCAGCCGTTCGCGGTGGGTCGGCTCGTCGTCGGGGTCCGGGTCGAGCGTCGCCGCGGCCTCGTCCATCACGTGCGCGTCACGGCTGCAGCAGCAGCTTGCCGGCCGTCGCCCCCGACTCGAGGTCGGTGTGGGCGCGCTGGACGTCGTCGAGGGGATAGCGGTCGTGGACGTGGACCTCGAGCTGGCCCTGGCCGACCAGTTCGAACAGGGCGTGAGCGCGCCATTCGAGCTCGTCGCGGGTCGCCGCGTAGTGGCCGAGCGTCGGTCGGGTCAAGAACAGCGACCCCTTGCGGTTGAGTACCTGTGGGTCGAACGGGGGGACCGGGCCGGAGGAGGCGCCGAAGAGCACCAGCATCCCGCGCGGACGCAGGCAGTCGAGCGACGACTCGAACGTGTCGACGCCGACCGAGTCGTACACGACGTCGACGCCGTGCCCATTCGTGAGCTCGCGCACCGTTTCGGCGACGTCCACGTCGCGGTAGAACACGATCTCGTCGGCGCCGAGGCGTCGCACCTCCTCGGCCTTCTCCTGCGTGGACGTGCACGCGAGCACGCGGGCACCGCGGCGTTTGGCCAGTTGCAGCAGCAGACGGCCCACCCCGCCGGCCGCGGCGTACAGCAGGATCGTGTCGTCGCTGCCGAGCTTGTAGGTCGAGCTGCTCAGGTAGTGAGCGGTCATGCCCTGCAGCATCAGCGCGGCCGCGGTGTCGAGATCGACGCCTTCGGGCACGACCACGGTGCGCTCGGCGTCGACGGCAACCAGGTTCGCGTAGGAACCGAGCTGGTCGCTCCAGGCCACGCGGTCACCCTCGCGGCGGTGCGTCACGCCCTCACCGACGGCCCGTATGACCCCGGCGCCCTCGAGGCCGAGACCGCTCGGCATCGAAAGCGGGTAGATCCCACCGCGCTGGTAGGTGTCGATGAAGTTCACCCCGGCCGCGGCCACCTCGACCAGGACCTGGCCCGGTCCCGGCGACGGGTCGTCCACCTCGTCGATCCGCAGCACCTCGGGGCCACCGGTCTCGTGGAACCTGACCGCACGCACGCATGGACCTTTCTGATCGACGTCGGCCCTCACCGTAGTCGCGGGCTGCGGGTAGGTTGCGGCCGTCCATCTGGCAGGAGGTCACCGGCGGATGCCGAAACCCGATGCGGCGCTGGCGCTGATCGCCCACGACGCCCGCAAGGACGACCTCGTCGAGTTCGCGCAGCGACGCCGCGCCGACCTGGCCCGCTTCCGATTGCTCGCCACGGGCACGACGGGTGGCCGGCTCGGCGAGGCGACCGGGCTCGAGGTCGAGCGGGTCGAGTCGGGGCCGGTCGGCGGCGACGTGCAGATCGGGGCGCGGCTGGTCGAGGGTGGGGTGCTCGGGGTGCTGTTCCTGCGGGACCCGATGACGGCGCACCCGCACGAGCCCGACATCCAGGCCCTGCTCAAGCTGTGCGACATCCACGGGGTGCCGTTGGCCACCAACCTCGTCACGGCGGAACTGGTGCTCGACGCGCTCGTTGATCGCGCAGACGAGGCGGCCTCATGAGCGGCGTCGCGCCGCAGGTCGCCGGGCCCCTTCGTGGCCAACGGATCGAGACCGGCACCTGCCTGGGGGAACCGGTGGGGCTCGACGTCGCCGTCGACGGACCGGACGGGTGGGTCGGCACGGTCGTGCTGATCGAAGGGCTCGGGATGCAGCGCACCGAGTGGCCCGTCCACCTTCTCGCCGGCCTGCACGACGCCGGCTACCGGACCGTGGCGCTCGACAACCGCGACGTGGGCCACTCGACCGTGGTGCCGGGCCTGGTCGAGGACCTGCCGCGCGGCAAGGACGGCTGGCCGCAGCCGCCGTACGGCCTCGAGGACATGGCGGCCGACGTCGCCGCGGTCCTCGACGCGCTCGAGGTCACCGAGGCGCACGTCGTCGGCCGCAGCATGGGCGGGATGA
This sequence comes from Egicoccus sp., assembly GCA_040904725.1. Taxonomy (GTDB): domain Bacteria; phylum Actinomycetota; class Nitriliruptoria; order Nitriliruptorales; family Nitriliruptoraceae; genus Egicoccus. Next base: position 18,024 of record JBBDSX010000162.1, on the reverse strand, counting down.
TCGCCCAGCACCTCGCGATGGCCTTCCCCGACCACGTCACGAGCCTGGTCTCGCTGATGTCGACCACCGGCGCACGCGACGTCGGACGGGCGCACGAGTCCGCGCAATGGGTGCTCACGACGGTGCCGCCCGTCGACGACTTCGAGGCCTTCCTCGCGTACGAACTGGCCCGCGTGGAGGCGATCGGCTCGCCGGGGCACGTCGACCACGAGGTTGCCCGGGCCCGTGCCGAGGCTGCCTGGGAACGGGGCGTGCATCCGCAGGGCACGGCACGGCAACTGCTCGCGGTCCGCGCCGACGGCGACCGCACGACCCGCCTGTCCGAGGTCAGCGCCCCGACCCTCGTCCTGCACGGCGACCGTGATCCGCTCATCGACGTCTCCGGGGGCAAGGCCACGGCACGCGCGATCGCGGGCGCGCACTTCGAGCCGGTCGAGGGCATGGGCCACGACCTGCCGGACCAGTTCGTCGACACGGCGCTGCTGCCGCTGATCCTCGACCACGTGCGCAGCCACCCGGCCTGACGTCCTCAGTTGGTCGGTTCGCGCCGACCTGCCGTAGCCTGCCGGGCGTTTCCCGCCTCCCGTCAGGCCTGCCCGTGTCCAGCACCTCTGCCGAGTTCACCGGCGTCGTCGATGTCCGCGAACGGCTCTCGGCCGTCGGCTACCTGCCGGACGAGTCGATCGAGACCGTCACCTACCTCGCCGAACGGCTGCGCAAGCCCGTCCTGGTCGAGGGGCCCGCCGGTGTCGGCAAGACCGAACTGGCCAAGGCCGTCGCCGAGGCGCGCGGCGCGGAACTGATCCGCCTGCAGTGCTACGAGGGCCTCGACGAGGCCAAGGCGCTGTACGAGTGGAACTACAAGAAGCAACTGCTGCGCATCACGCACGCCCGCGGCGGCGACGCGGCGGACGGCGAGTCGTGGGACGCGGTCGAGGACGACCTGTTCGGCGAGGACTACCTGCTCGAGCGGCCGCTGCTGCGGGCACTGCGCCACCCCGGTGACGTCGTGCTGCTCATCGACGAGGTCGACAAGGTCGACTTCGAGTTCGAGGCGCTGCTGCTCGAGATCCTGTCCGACTTCCAGGTCACGATCCCCGAACTCGGCACGGTGAAGGGGACCCGGCACCCGTTCGTCGTGCTGACCTCGAACAACACCCGCGAGCTGTCCGAGGCGCTCAAGCGACGCTGCCTGTACCTCCACCTCGACTACCCGACGGTCGAGCGCGAGAAGCAGATCGTGCTCTCACGCGTCCCCGAGGCGCCCGAGCAACTCGCCGACCAGCTCGTCCGGATCGTGCGCAGCCTGCGCCAGCTCGAGCTGAAGAAGCCGCCGTCGATCTCCGAGACGCTCGACTGGGCCCGGACGCTGCTCGAGCTCGGCTTCGACACCGTCGACGAGCCCGTCGCGCGCAGCACCATGAACGTGCTGCTCAAGTACCAGCAGGACGTCGAGAAGGCCGTCAGCCATCTCAAGCTGCCGCCCCGTCCCGAGATGAACTGACGGCCACGTGAGCAACGACTCCAAGGTCCCGCCGGACCTCGACCCCGTCCACGGACGCACCGACGATCCGCTGTCGGCCGACCGCCGCGTGCTGGTCGTCGGCGTCGTCGCGATGATCGGTCTGATCCTGGTCGGCGCCTTCTCCGCCGCGGTGTTCACACGCTCGGCCTGTGGCCAGATCGGGCCGGACCCGGTCCTGCCGCGCGCCTCCGGTGCCGACCTCCCGTCGGTGGTCGACGCCGGACTGCCCGACCTGTTCGACGACGAGCGGGCGACCTTGGTCGAGTTCCTCACCGGCGAGGAACTGACCGGCCGTCTCGGTCCGGTGGTCGCGGCCGTCGACGTCAGCGGGGCCGAACGGCTGGTGCCCGCGTCCGAGGGGCTCGTCGCCGCGACGGGCGGGACCACGACGCTGTTCGACGCCGCGAGCGGCGAGGTGGACGCGACCGCCTCGGTCGGTGACGGCGCCGTCGTCGGCGACGGCGACACCCTGTACTCGCTGGCGCTGCCGAACCCCGCGACCGGGCAGACCGACGCGATCGTGGCACTCGACCGGGCGCTGGAGGCCGGCGACTGCCTCGACACCGCGACCGTGGGCACCCCGTTCGCGTTCCTGCTCGGCGCCGGCGCCGGTGACCTGCTGCTGTTCCGGGTCGACGAGGACGGCGGGTCGCCGCTGCTCGAACGGCGCGACGCCGAGCGCGGACAGATCTGGGCCACGCCGCTGCAGACCCCACAGCTCCCGCCCGGCATCAGCGGCGAACGGCTCGACGCGGCCATGGATGCCGACACCGTCGTGGTCGGCCGCCGTTTCGTCGCCGACGACGAGGCCCCGGTGCTCAGCGGCTTCGCTCGTGACTCCGGCGAGGAGCAGTGGACGGCGTCCCCCGCCGCGTTCGACGGCGTTGCGCCGGCCGGCGACGGAGCGGTCTGGGTCGAGGTACTCGCGGTCGACGGCGAGGTCGCGGTCCTCGGCCTGGCCCGCGACGGGGCCCGCGACGCCGCGACCCTGGTCGCCGTCGACACCGCCGACGGCGAGATCCGATGGGTGTCGGATGCCGACCCGATGGCGCCACTGGCGGCGAGCATCGACGCCGGCGCCGTCACCGTCGTGGGGATGGCCGGCAGCGACCTCGAGGCGGTGCGGCTGGATGTGGCCGCCGGCACCCAGATCGGGGGCACCTCGTCGCCCAGTGACGGTGCGGCAGAGCCGCCCGCCCGCGCCAGGATCGCCGATCTGCCGGATGCGACGCTCGCGGTCGCCGGCGCCGGGGCCACCTGGTTCGGTGACGAGGAGGTGGCGGCGCTCGGGTTCGACCCCGAGATGGCCGCGCAGATCGTCGACGTCGTGTCGGTCGGGGACGTCACCGTGCTGCTGGTCGCCAGCGACGACGGGGCCGTGGCCGTGTCGTACGGCGCGTCGTAGCCTGTCCGAGGACACAGGAGGCGGTGTGGACGAGCGCGTCGCGCAGGTGATGGCCGAGGGACCGCCCCCGGTCAACGGCTTCCTGCAACGCATCCTCGACTTCGTCCAGGCCCTGCGTCGCGCCGGGGTCGGCGCCACCCAGTCCGAGGCGATCGACGCCGTGCGGACCCTGCCCCACCTCGACCTGCTCGAGCGCAACCAGCTGCGCGAGGCGCTGGCCGCGGTGACGGTCACCTCGCAGACCCACCGGCGTGCCTTCGACGACCTGTTCGAGCTGTACTTCCCGGCCCGGCAGGCGGCCCCCGACGACACGCCGTCGGTCACCGACCAGCCCGAGGACGAACGCGACCCGCAGGACTACCTCGACGACCTGCTCGAACGGCTGATGGAGGGCGGCGACGAGACGATCCGCCAGATGGCCCAGTTCGCCGTCGACCAGTTCGGCCGCGTCGAGGGCCGTGACGGCGGCGTGTCCTACTTCCAGTACAAGGTGTTCCGCGCCGTCGACATGCAGCAGTTGCTGCGCGACATGCTCGAGCGGGCCGTCGACGACGAGGACCAGCTCACCCCGTTGCAGGAGCGGCTGTACCGCGACGAGTTCGAGGCGCGGCTGCGCACCTTCCAGCAGGAGGTCGAGGCCGAGATCCGTCGCCGCGCCGCCGCCCAACGCGGCCTCGACCAGGTCGCCGACCGCATGACCCGCCCGCCCGTGGAGGACCTCGACTTCTTCCACCTGTCGGCCGAGGACCAGGCGGCACTTCGCGCGCAGATCCGACCGCTCGCCCGCAAGCTCGCCACCCGGGTGTCGGTGAAACGTCGCCAGGGCAAGGACGGCCGCCTCGACGTGCGCCGCACCGTTCGCCAATCACTGTCGACCGGCGGCATCCCGTTCGACCCGGCGTTCAAGCCGCGTCGGCCGCACAAGCCGGAACTGTTCGTGATCTGCGACGTGTCCGGCTCGGTGGCATCGTTCGCCCGGTTCACGTTGATGCTGGTCCACGCGCTGCAGGAGCAGTTCAGCAAGGTGCGTTCGTTCGCGTTCATCGACACCCTCGACGAGGTCACCTCGCTGTTCGAGCAGGGCGACGCCGCCGACGCGATGAAGCGGATGATGTCCGAGGCGGAACTGGTCTGGCTCGACGGGCACTCCGACTACGGCCACTCGCTCGAGCGCTTCCACGCCGAGTATGCCCGCGACCTGACCCCGCGCTCGACCGTGATCATCCTCGGCGACGCGCGCAACAACTACCGGCAGGCCAACGCGTGGGTGCTCAAGGACCTGTCGCGCCTGGCCCGCCGCGTCTACTGGCTCAACCCCGAACCGATCCGGTTCTGGGACACCGGCGATTCGATCTCCTCGTCGTACGCGCGGTTCGTCGAAGACATGGTGGAGGTCCGCAACCTTCGCCAACTCGCTTCGTTCGTGGAACGGATCGCGTAGCGGGCGTCCGCGGCGGCGGGCCGCAGTCCTGCTCGGGGACACGCAGTCCTCGGCCCCTGGGGGCCTGCGGTGCTGCTTCACGTCCCCGAGTCAGGCCTCCGGTCCCGCCACCGCTCCCTTTTCGCGGATCATGCAACCCGCTGGGCGTCGCGGACGTCTCAATGGTGCGGGGCTCACTTGGAGGTGTTGCGGTGCGCAGGTTCGGTGTCGGTTTGCGGGGGATCTCGTGGTCGGTCGTGGCGGCCGGTCTGCTCGTCGGTGCCCTTGGTTCGCCTGCGCTTGCGACGTCGTGCATGGCGCATCCGGATGCGTCGCCCTCGGCGATCCTGGCGGGGGAGGAGCAGTTGGCGACCGGGGGCGGGTTCGATGATCACTACCGCGGGGCGGTGCTCGGGACCGTGACCGGCGTCGACACCGACGAGCGCGAGGGCAGCGCGACCTACGGCAGCACCGTCGTGCGGTTGGAGGTGCTCGGCACCTACGGCGATGCGGCGGCCGACCAGGCCCGCATCGAGATGCCGGATCCGGGCTCGATGCTCGGGTACGCGTTCGAGCCCGGCGCGGCCTACTTCGTACCGGTCCGCCACGAGCCGACCGACGTCATGGCGTGTGAACCGATCACCCTGGTCACCGACGCCGACGTCGACGACCTCGTCACGCAACTCGACCCGCCCGCCGAGGCGACCCTGCTGACCGTCGGAGCCGACCAGATCACGGCAACACCGGCAGGTGCCGACACCGACGGTGGCTCGGGCGTGCCCGCGTGGTTGTGGGTGGCGGTGATCGCCGTGGTGCTCGGCGGGGCGATCGGCGTCACCGCCCTGGTCAACCGAGACTGACTCGGCACTTGCGTAGCGGAAACCGATTGCCTCCCCCGAGTCATCTACGCAAATGACCCGGCACCCGGCATTTGTGCGGGTGAAACCGATTGCGGGCCTGGGGTGACCCGCACAAATGTGTCCGGCAGCCGCGTTTTCGGGGGGTGAGGGGGTAGCGTCCGTCGCGGGACGTTGGACTGTGACGAAGGCGTCAGGCCCGTGCGCTACTACTGGGACTACCTCGGCCTCGACGACCTGCTGGGCGCCCAACGGCTGGCCTCGGTCGAGGAGGGTGATGCCCCCGCGCACGACGAGATGCTGTTCATCGTCACCCACCAGGCCTTCGAGCTGTGGTTCAAGCAGATCCTGTGGGAGCTCGACGCGGTCGTCGACACCCTCGGCGCAGCCCCGGTCGAGGAACGCGAGATGGGCCAGGTGCTGCACCGGCTCGAGCGCATCAAGGAGATCCAGCCGCTGCTCGTGCAACAGTTCGCCGTCCTCGAGACCATGACCCCGCTCGACTTCCTCGACTTCCGTGACCTGCTCATCCCGGCCAGCGGCTTCCAGTCGCCGCAGTTCCGCGTCATCGAGAACCGGCTCGGGCTCGACCCGGCCAAGCGGATGAAGATCCAGGGCTCGCACTACACGTCGAGGTTGTCGCGCGAGCACGCCGAGCGGGTGGAAGCGTCCGAGCACGAACCGACCCTGCTCGGCGCGCTCGACGCGTGGCTGGCCCGCACCCCGTTCCTCAAGTTCGGCGACTACGACTTCTGGGCCGCCTACCGCGACGCGGTCACGGCGATGATCGAGCGCGACCGCAAGCTGATCGCGACCAACGAAAGCCTCGACGAGGTCAGCCGACAGCAGCAACTCGACGCGTTCGAGACGACCGTCGAGACGTTCGGGACCCTGTTCGACCGCGACAAGTGGAACGAGCTGCGCAAGCAGGGCAAGCGGCGGCTGTCGCACGAGGCGTTCCTCGCGGCGTTGCTCATCTCGCTGTATCGCGACGAACCGGCGTTCCACACGCCGCATCGACTGCTGCGCACGCTGGTCGACCTCGACATCGGGTGGAACCGCTTCCGCACCGCCCACGCCCAGCTGGTCCACCGCACCATCGGCGGGCGCATCGGGACGGGCGGCACGGCCGGCCACGAGTACCTCGAGGCCGCCGCCCGCAGGCACCGGGTGTTCACCGACCTGTTCGACCTGGCCACCTACTCCGTTGCGCGCGAGGACCTGCCCGACCTGCCCGACGACGTCCGCGCGCAGATGCGGTTCCGGTTCCAGCCCGGATGAGCGGCCCCCGACGCGTCGGACTCCTCGGCGGCACGTTCGACCCACCCCACGTGGGCCACCTCGTCGTTGCCGAGTCGGCACGCGTCGACCTCGGGCTCGACCAGGTCCGCCTGCTGGTGGCCGGCGACCCGTGGATGAAGCGCACGGTCACCTCGGCGCGCCACCGGGTCGAGATGGCCCGCCTCGCGACCGGTGACGACGGGCACCTGGTGGTGGACGACCGCGAGACCCAGCGTGAGGGTTCGACCTACACCGTCGACACCCTGCAGGACCTGCACGCCGAGGAAGCCGACACCGAGTGGGTGTTCCTGCTCGGTGCGGACGCGGCGGCCCGGCTCGGCGAATGGCACCGGATCGCCGACGCGCTGGACCTCGCCCGTTTCGTCGTCGTCACGCGGCCCGGGCACGAGCTGCCGCCCGACGCGGCGTTTGCGGCCGAGCTGGAAACGTTGGCGGTTCCGCAGATCGGGGTCTCCTCGACCGACCTGCGGGAGCGCTACGGCGACGGGCGCGCAACCCGTTACCTGGTGGCCGAACGGGTCGACTGGTACGTGAGACGGCATCGGTTGTACGGAGCGACATCGTGAGCGAGCGGCAGGGGCGGGCTGCGGGCGAGCACGCCACATCACGCCGAGCGCGTCGCGCCGCCGCGGCGTCCGCCCGCCGGCTGCACCGCCTCGAGCGTGCCCGCCGGCGTGGACCGCCGACCCGCGGCGCGAGGGTGCCGGTCGTGGTCGCCGGCGTCGTCGTTGGCGTGCTCGCGGTCGCGGCGATGACCGGGCGGCTCGAGGTGCCGGCGCCTCCCGGTGTGAGCGCCGACTTTGCGCGCAGTGTCGGCGTCAGCCCGACCAGCGACGACCTCGTGGTCCGCATCGCCAACGGCAGTGGTGACCACGCCATGACCGCCGAGGTGGCCCGGCTCGCGCGCCAGGCGGGAATCCACGCCCACGAGGTCGTCGACGAGGCGGCGCCGGCGTCCGAGACCCGCATCCTGGTCCACCACGACGTGCCGGCCGTCGTCGCTGCGGCCGCGGATCTGCGCGACCTCATCGGGACCGGGGTGGTCGAGCGGGTCGACGCGACCGTCGGCGGCGCCGAACTGACCGTCGTGCTCGGCCGGGACGCCCGCGATCCTGCGTAGGTCCGGCGCACGGTCGGGCACGGGACCGGCGGCTGTGGTTCCCTCGTCTGGCCCCGGAGGGGCATCCGATCCATCGACGAACCGAGCCTGCCCGTGCCCGCAACCGACGAAGCCGTCGAGCTCGCCGTCGCCGCCGCCGATGCGGCCGACGACATCAAGGCCACCGACCCGACCATCCTCGAGGTCGCCGACCTGCTCGCGCTGGTCGACGTCTTCCTGTTGGTGACCACGGCCAGTGACCGGCAACTCAAGGCGGTCACCGACGCCATCGAGGAGCGCCTGCAGCGCGACCACGACCGCAAACCGCTGCGCCGCGAGGGCACGGCCGAGGGCGGCTGGGTCGTACTCGACTACGGCGATCTGGTCTGCCACCTGTTCTCGACCGAGGAGCGCGACTTCTACGCCCTCGACAAGCTGTGGGCGGACGTGCCGCGCCGTGACCCGCGCACCGGCGAGCGCCTCGGCGGGTCGCCGGCGACGATCAGTGCCGGCAACCACATCGAGCGCGACGCGTGAGGCGCCTGCTGCTGGTTCGCCACGGCGAATCGGTCTGGAACGCAGCCGGCCGCATCCAGGGGCAGCAGTGTGCCGGCCTGTCCGAGCGCGGCCTGGCCCAGGCGACGCTGGTCGGCGCAGCCCTCGGCGAGGCCCATCCGCGGGCCCGCGTCGTCGTGTCCGACCTGCTGCGCTGTCAGCAGACCGCGCAACCGCTGCTCGAGACGTTGGGCGTGGAGCCGGTGTCCGACCCGGGCCTGCGCGAGCGCAGCTTCGGTGACTGGGAAGGCCTGACCCGCGCCGAAGTGGAACGCCGTGACCCCGACCGGTGGGGGCGCTGGCGTGTCGCCGGCGGCGAGGCCCTCGCCGAGGTCGGTGGCGAGACGGACACAGGGTTCCTCGCCCGGATCGAACCGGTCCTGCGTCGCCTGCTCGCCACCACGCCCGAGGACGGCGTGACGGTCGCGGTGTCGCACGGCGGCACGATCTGGCACGGGACCCACGCCCTGCTCGGGCTCGCCCCCGGCACCCTCGGCACGGTGCACAACGCCTCGGTGACCGAACTGCTCAGCTGGGACGGCGAACGGGCCGTGCTCGGGCGGTGGAACGAGGTCGCCCACCTCCCGCTCGACCTGCGCCTCGAATGGCGGCCGTCCGCGGTCGCCTGAGCCTTTAGACCCGGCCGGCCGTCGCCGCCCCGGGCACGGGTGCCGGGTGCAGCGAGTTGTCGATGGCGGCGAACGCCATGGCGTCGACGGACCGCGCGATGTCGAGCACGCGCTCGGCGTCGCGTCGGCGGACGGTCGCGAGCACCATGTCGACGTCGCCCTTGTAGCCGGTGCCCCGGAACACCGTGGCGCCGTGGCCGGCGGCGTGGATCGCCCGGGCGATCTGCCGCCCGGACTCGAGGGGGTGCCCGTTCGCGTCGGGCCGGGTCGTCGTCGGCTAGAGCGGTGGGCCCGCCCGGACGTCTGCCAGCGGGG
>JBBDSX010000162.1:0-8817 GCA_040904725.1 Egicoccus sp. | reverse complement strand
GGCCGGGTCGTCGTCGGCTAGAGCGGTGGGCCCGCCCGGACGTCTGCCAGCGGGGCTGAGACGGAGACCGGTCGTTTCCTGCCAGCGGAGCACCGGATTGCCGCGGTTTGGTTGGTCGAACTGGACGGAGTATGACCGCGCCCGGCCACTGCCCGCAAACACGCGAATTCGGCGTACTGAAGCCTGAAATCGGCACGTCTTTCGGCCCCCTGATCGTCCGACCATGCCGCTTCGGGCTGGTCGGGCCGCGTGCCCAGGGCAAGACGGTCCAAGGTGGGCACCCGCCCCGCCCGAAACGCCCGCGATACCCGTTTGCTGGATGTCCGGGCCGCGGCATTCCGTCGCAGGCCGAACCGATCGCGGAGGGACACCCGTGGCAGAGCCACAGACGTACGGGACCGAGACCAAGGCCCCCGACACCGTCGACCTCACCAAGGAAGAGGGCCGGCAGGTGAAAGACGAGACCCAGCAGCAGGCCGGTGCCGTCGCCGGGACGGCGAAGGAACAGGCCGGCAATGTCGCCAACGAGGCCATGGGCCACGCCCGTGACCTGACGGAGAACGCCAAGCAGCAGTTGCACGAGCAGGCGCGTCAGCAGACGGACGCGCTCGGGGGCGTGATCGGCACCTTCGGCGACCGCGTGCACGCCCTGGCGGACGGCAACGTCGATGAGGCCGGCCCGATCGGCGACTACGCGCAGCGGTTGGCCGGGCAGGTCGACCAGGTTGCCGGACGGGTCAACGAACTCGGCTTCGACGGGATGATCGACGAGGTGCAGCGCTATGCCCGCCGCAGGCCGGGCGCATTCCTGCTCGGCGCCACCGTCGCCGGCTTCGCTGCATCGAGGCTGGCACGCGGTGCCAAGTCGGGACAGCAGGGCGACTCCACTGGCGCGAACAGGTCGGCCGGCATGTCGACCCAGGACCGCGGTGTGGCCGCAACGCGCCCGATTTCCGCCAACCCGACGGGCGGATCGATCCCGCCGACCCCAGGGGGCGCACTGAACCCGCCGACCACGGCCGGCGGCATGACCGGGGGCGCCGCGGTCTCCCCGCCGCCTCCCATGCCGCGCGACGCCGGCCCCGTGACGGGCTCGCCGGCGACCGGTGACCGCGGAAGGAACGCTCGATGAGTTCCACGCCACACGGTTCGCAGGCCGTCGACGACCTCCGGGTCGAGACCAACACGGCACCACCGCCGACCTCCGACGCCTCGCTCAGCGACCTCATCAGCCGACTCGGCAACGACGTCACGACCTTGTTCCGGCAGGAGGTCGAGCTGGCCAAGGTCGAGATGAAGCGCGAGGCGAAGACGGCCGCCAAGGCCAGCGGCATGCTCGCTGCAGCCGCGGTGGCCGGGCTCGTGACGCTGTTCCTACTCGCCTGGGCCGCCGCGTGGGGGCTCGCGGAGCTCATGCCGGCCGGACTCGCCTTCCTCATCGTCGGCGTCGTCTTCGGCATCGCGGCCGCAGCGCTCGGCATGGCCGGCAAGAAGCGCTTCGAGACCGTCGACCTCACCCCACACGCAACCATCGAGACCTTGCAGAAGGACAAGCAGGTCCTTACCGATCGGAAGAGTGCATGACGACCGACTACGCCACCCAGACCAGCCAGGACCCCGAGCAGCTGCGGCGCGAGATCGCACGCACGCGCGCCGACATGGACCGCACCTTGGCGCAGCTCGAGGACCGCGTGAGTCCGACCCGGATCCGGGAACGCCAAACCGCGAAGGTCCGCGGGCGCTTCAACCGGGCCAAGAGCGCCGTGATGGGGTCAAGCTCCGACACGGGCGGCATGGTCGACAGCGCCGGCAACGCGCTCAGCGACGCCGGCGACACGATCCAGGAGACGCCACACATGGTCGAGGACGCCACGCGGGGCAACCCGCTGGCGGCCGGCGTGATCGCCATGGGCGTCGGCGCGCTGCTGGGCTCGCTCGTCCCGACCAGCAAGCCGGAGGAACAGCTCGCCGGTCAGCTCCGTGACAACTTCGAGGAGCCGGTGAAGGAGCAGTTGCAGCAGGCAGGCCAGGAGATGAGGGGCGAACTGCAGGAGCACGCGCAGCACGCTGCCGAAGAGACCAAGCAGTCCGCGCAGCACGCCATGAAGGAAACCAAGGACCAGGCCCAGGACTCGACCGCACAGGTCCAGGACAAGGCCAGGGACTCGGCGCAGAACGTGCGCGACCAGCGCTGACCATGTACTTCGCCTGAACCCGCCGCGCCGGCGGGTCCAGGCGACTCACACGAGGAGCATCATCTTGGGGCTCGCCGACCAACAGGCCGACAACGACGCCAACAGCACCGGTTCGACCAGACATGACGAGGTCGTCGACGTGCGTCGATCCGACGAACGCGCAGACGAAGCGCGTGCGGCCGAACGCCGGGGTGACGGGAACCGAGCATCGAGCCCGACCGACATCCCCTCCGGTGGCTGGAAGGCGATCGGCAAGCGTGTGGTCACGGAACTCAAGAGCGACCACGTGTCGCTGCTGGCGGCCGGCGTTGCCTTCAAGGGCTTCCTCGCGATCTTCCCGACCATCATCGCGGCCATCTCGATCTGGGGTCTGATCGCGGACCCGCAGCAGATCGAGCAGCAGATGTCCGGCTTCCTCGACGGTCTTCCCGAGAACGCCGCGGGCATCCTCCAGACCCAGATGAACGATGTCGCGTCGAGCAGTTCAGGGGCTCTGTCGTTTGCGCTGGCGGGCTCGCTCCTGTTGGCGCTGTGGAGCGCCTCGGGCGGCATGGCCGGGCTGATGGAAGGCATCAACGCCGCCTACAACGAGGTCGACCGGCGCAAGTTCCCGAAGAAGCGTGGCATCGCCCTGGGCCTGACCCTGGCGGGCATCGTCTTCCTGCTCCTCACTCTCGGACTCATCGCCGTCCTGCCCGCCGTCAGTGACCAGCTCGGCCTCGGCCGCGTCGGCGAGCTCGCGATCAGCATCGGCAAGTGGCCCCTGCTGGCGGTGCTCGTGATGGGAGCGCTGGCTTACCTCTACAAGGTCGCCCCGGACCGCGACGACGCCCAGATGAAGTGGACCAGCGTCGGCGCGGTCGTGGCCACGGTGCTATGGCTGATCGGTTCCGGCCTGTTCACGCTCTACATCGACCAGTTCGGCAAGTTCGGCGAGACCTACGGCGCGTTCGCCGGTGTCATCGTGTTGATGTTGTGGCTGTTCCTGACCGGGTTCATCGTGTTGCTCGGTGCCGAGATCAACGCCGAGCAGGAACGCCAGACGCTGCACGACACGACCCAGGGCGAACCCAGGCCGATGGGCGCTCGTGACGCCTACGTGGCCGACAACACCCCGTCCAGCCACCGGGGTCGCACGCCCTGACGAACGAGGGGCCGGTCGCCGGTCACGGCAGACTCGGCGGCTCGGCCTCAATCCGCGGCGTCGTAGGTCTCGGCGTAGCGCGTGAGAATCTCGATCTCCTGGTGGCGGTCCTCGGTGAGGTAGTCGGTGATCTCCTCGATCTCCTCGTCGTTCATGACCGCCCCGTTGCCGCGCATGCGCAGCACGATGGCGTTCCAGTCCTCGTAGCTCGAGGAGTTGTTGCGCACGATCCGGCCCATGTCGTGGCACTGCACGCAGGTGTTGAGGAACAGCGCTTCCTGCTCGTCCCGCGGGTCGGGGAGCAGCATCTCGCTGGCCGCCGCGACGTCCTTGCGCGCCTGCAGGCTGCGCTCGCTGTCGAGCGCGGCCGCCGCCTGTTCGGGGGTGACGTCGGTCTTGACCACGATGCCGTTGGGGTTGAGTCCGGTCTGGACCGTGGCGAGCTGGCGGCGGCGAACCGTGTCGATCACCGAGATCTTGTCCTCGCCCCAGTTGGTAGCCAGTGCGCGGCTGCCCGAGGGCAGGAAGTGCAGCCAGTGAGGATTGACGCCGACCGCGACCTCGTCGATCACTTCGAAGGTCTCGGGATCGATGACGCTGAGGTGTCCCGCGCCGTTGTGGGTGACCCAGATGTTGCCGTCGGGACCCATGTAGGGGATGTTGGCGCCGCCGCCGGTCTCGACGGTGGCGAGCAGTTCGCCGGTGTCGGCGTCGATGAACGTCGCCGACCCGTCCGCACGGTTGCCGATGCCGATCATGTGGGTGTTGCCGAGGAACTCGACGTTGACCGGTGCGGGGATGTCGTCGACGCGGTGGACGACCTCCTCCGTCTCGGTGTCGATGATCACGACCTGCTGTTCGGGGGTGTTCGCGACGGCGTACAGCGTGCCGTCATGGGCCATACCGCCACCGCCACCGCCGGCGCTGCTGTAGTCGGCCTCGCTGCGCTGGATCCGCCGGACCTCCCAGGTACCGATGTCGACGACCGTGACGTAGTTCTCGCCCTGGTGGCTGATGAAGGCCTTGGCATCGTCGGGTGTGACGTACACGTCGCGTGGGCGGTCGCCGATGTCGATCACCTCGAGGATCTCCGGGCCACCCTCGGCCTGCATGTCGACCACGCCGACCCGGTCGCTGCGCTGCAGGGCGACGATGAAGTACCTGCTGTCGTGGGTGTAGGTGCCGTGCAGTGGGCCGGCGACGTCCTCGCCGCCCTCGGCCTCGGGGAACGTCAGGATCGTGCGGGCGAATTCGTTGTGTGTGTCGATCACGATGACGTTGCTGCCGAAGCGTGTGTTGGCGTTCACCCAGCGCTGGTCGGGAGAGAGGTAGGGATGGTGGGGCACGGGCGAGTCGGGGCTGTAGACGAAGTCGATCGGTGTCAGGGTGCGCAGGTCCAGGATGGTGACACCGTTGGCGACCTCGTTGGCCACGAACACCCAGCCGTCGCCGCCCCACTCACCGTCGGGGAGGGGCGCGGCCACGGTCTGCGCCACGTTGCTGCGCGGCGCATAGTCGTCGGCGAAGGTCCACGGCGAGCCGGGGAACAGCCCCTGGTCGACACCGGGTTCGCCGGCCACACGTTCGTTGCGCGGTCCGTAACCGGTGCCATCGGCGCTGCAGGCGGCGAGGGCGACTGTGAGTGACACGGCGACGACGAAGGGTCGCAGCAGACGACGGCGGGACACGATGGCTCCGAGGCTCGTTGAGCAGTGGTCCCAGGATGCCCCAGGGGGTGTCCGGACGGCGCGGACAACGCGTCCGTTTGCCCCGGACACCGCGCCGATCGCGCCCGATTCCGGCCACCGGTCCCGGCCGGACGGCCGGGTCGGGGCGGGAGCTACCCTTCCGGCCCGGCGATGAGGTGGTGGAGCGGTGGCGACGGACGGGCCGACTGCCATCGACGTCGCGGCGGGCAGCGATCTGCGCGTCGAGCGCCAGCTCGTCGTCGTCCGTGCCGTGCTCGCCGTGCTGGTCATCGCGATGGGGCTGATCCATGAGCCACGCGCGCGCCCCGTGGTCCTGGCCGCCGGTATCGCGCTTGGCGCCCTCGCCGCCGCGGTCGCGCGTCGTCTGGCCGTCGACCCGCCGACCGGGAGCCGGGCGCGACGCCTCGGCCGGCGGCTCCTGCTCGTCGACGCGTCCCTGGTCGCGATCGCCTACGGGCTGCTGCTGTGGGATCCGGCCGCAATGCCGGTGGCGCTCGTGGTCCTGCTCGTCTACGCGATCGCCCTGCGCGGCCGTGCCGCTGGGGTGCTGCTCGCCGCCATCGTGCTCGTGCTCGCCCTGGGCGGACGCATCCTGGTCCAGACATGGTTGCCCGACGGCACCCTGCGGCCCGAGTTGATGGTGTTGTGGGCGGCGCTGGCCGTGCTGATGATGGCCTTCACGCGCGAGTTCTGGGCGCAGGAACACCGGCGGACGGCCGCGTGGGCATCGCGTCAGGCCGTCGCCGATGACCTCAACGCCATCGTCGTCCGCACCCTCGAGCGGGTCGGACTGTCCCCGGAGACCGCGACGCACGCCGAGGTGATGCAGGCCGTTCGCGGCATCGTGGACGGCGCAGACGGTGAGCGGGACGAACTCATCGAGCGGCTCGCCGGCATCCTCTCGGCGCCACATCGTGGGCTCACGCCGCGCGAGCTGGAGATCCTGTCGCATCTCGGGCGTGGCCATCCCGACGCGCGGATCGCGGCCGCGCTGTTCATCAGTCCGAGCACGGTGCGCAACTACGTCAAGAGCCTGCGCGACAAGCTCGGGCTGGACTCGCGCGAGGAACTTCGCAGCTACGCCCGGCGTCACGCGCTCCCTCCGGCGTGACAAACGGTGGTCGCAGCCGCCTGCCACGGCGAGTAGCGTGACGCCCCCTGAACAAGGGACGGTGGGTGGGAGAGACCCATCGGGTGGAGAGGACTGCCGGCATGGACGAGCTCGGACCAACGGGATGACCGCCTCGTGAGGGCCGTCGAGTTGCTCGCGTTCGGGCTGTCGGCCTCCTTCGTGGTGCTGGCGGTCTGGACGGTCGCGCAATGGCGCCGGTGGCGGACGCGCTCGGCCGCCTACCTCGCGCTCGCCTTCGCGTCGCTGGCGATCGCGATCGTGATCGCCCGGCTCGACGAGCTGACCTCGATCGAGGTCTGGCCGCCTCTGCTCGTTGCCCTCAACGTCGTGCTCGCCGTTTTCCCCTGGCTGGTCGCCGCCTCGGTGTGGTCCCTCGAGGGCCGCCGTCCGCGGTGGGCATGGCTGGGTGTGATCTGGCCCGTCGCCTTCGCGGTCCTGCTGGCGTATCTCACCGTGACGGGCACGACCCTGCCCGTCGTCGCCGAGGTCGCGGTGCTCGTGTTCTTCGCCCTGGCGTGGATCGTCGCGGCCGTCGGCACCGCCGTGCGGCTGCGCCGGGCGTCGCGCCGCCATGCGCTGGCCCGTCCGCGAATGCAGTTGATGTCCACCGCGCTGCTCGTGCTGACCCTGGCGCTGCTCATCGACCTCGTCGGTGGGAGCTCCGCGACGCTCAACGCCGTGATGAACGGCGTCGCGCTGCTCGCGGCGCTGCTGTTCGTCGTGGGCTTCCTGCCGCCTCGGGCCCTGCGACTGTGGTGGCGGCGCGACGAGATCGGGACGTTCCAGCAGATCCAGGCCGACCTGCTCGGGGCCGTGTCGACCGAGGAGGTGGCCGTGGCGGTCGCTGCGCCCCTCGCCGACCTGCTCGGCAGCGGCGTCGTGGTCGTTGGCGAGGACGCCACCATCCTCGCCTGCCACGGTCTCGAAGTTTTCGAGGCCGACGCGGTCGCCGCAGCGGTCGTGAGTGGTGACCGCGCTCCCGACGGTGTGCGGGCTACGCCGATCGGGCGCGGCTGGCTGGTCGTGGTGGCCGGGCCCTATACGCCGGTCTTCGGCCGCGACGAGATCGATCTCGCCGACGCCTACGCGATGCAGGTCCGGATCTCGCTCGACCGCGCGGCGCTGTTCCAGTCCATCCGGCAGCAGCAGGCCGACCTCGAGGCGATGTTGATGGGCCTCGCCCACGACATCCGCAGTCCCACGGCAGCCATCTCCGGTTCCGCCCAACTGCTCGCCGACGCCGACGACCGCGAACTGCGTGTCCAACTGAGCGATCTCATCGTCGGCAGCACCGACTATCTCGCGCGGCTCGTCGACGCGATGATGGAACTCGGGCAGGTCCGGACGGGCGCACGCGAACGGGAACCCGTCACGATGGTCACGGTCGCCAGACGGGTCGCCGACCGTGTGGGCGGGTCGTACCCCGCGCTGCGTGTCGAGGTGTCCGGGGACCCCCAGGCGACGGTGTGCATGAACCCGATCCGTGCCGAGCAGCTCTTCGACAACCTCATCGGCAACGCCGTCAAGCACGGGGGGCGCGACGACCTCACCGTGCAGGTCGAGGTCGCTGGCCGAGACGGCCTCGTCGCCGTGGTCGTCGCCGACGACGGCGTGGGGATCGCCCCCGACGACCACCAGCGGATCTTCGCGCCCTTCCAGCGCGGGGCCGGCGCGCGGGGGAAGGGCAACGGTCTCGGGCTCGGCCTCGTGCGTCGCATCGTCGCCGACCTCGGTGGCACCCTCGAACTCGTCCCTAGCGAGCGAGGAGCCCGGTTCGAGCTCGAGTTGCCGGCCGAGTCCGCCGCCGTCGCCGTGCTCGAATCGGACCCCACGGGCTGAGGACGGGGGGCCGCGGGGATGGTCGAACGCGCACCGCGCGTTCGACCGTTGAGCCGAAACGGAGCACCGACGGTGATTCCCGCGACACCACGCGATCTCGTCGACTACGCCCACGTGCTGGCCGTGTGCGCCCACCCCGACGACGAGAGCTTCGGGCTGGGTGCGATCATCTCCGGTCTCACCGGGCGCGGCGCCATCGTCGACCTGGTGTGCTTCACACACGGGGAAGGTTCGACGCTAGGGGCCGGCGACGATCTCGCCGAGCGGCGGACCGAGGAACTCGGCTGTGCCGCGCAGGTGCTCGGGATCGGGGAGGTCTTCCTCCACCACCATCCCGACGGGGATCTGGCAGCGGTTGCCGTGGACGACCTCGTCGCGCACGTCGGGGCTGCCGTCGGCATGCCCGGGCGGGCAACCGCACTGCTCACCTTCGACGAGGGCGGGATCACCGGCCATCCCGACCACGACGCGGCGACCCGTGCGGCCGTCGCGGCCGGCCGCGACCTCGACCTGCCGGTGTACGCCTGGGCGATCGCCGAACCCGTCGCCCGCCACCTACGCGACGAGTTCGGGGCGCCGTTCGTCGGCCGGGACGCGCACGACCTCGACGTCGAACTGCACGTCGAACGCCGTGCGCAGGCCGCGGCCACCGACTGCCACGGCAGCCAACTGTTCGACAACCCCGTTCCGCGCCGGCGCGTGGAACTGCAGGGCGACATTGAATACCTGCGCGTCCTGCACCTGCCGGCCTGACGCAAGCGAAACGCCCCCTCGATGGCGACCGGGCGTTTAGCAGGG
>JBBDSX010000161.1:0-5187 GCA_040904725.1 Egicoccus sp. | reverse complement strand
CGATCGGCTTCGCCGTGATCGTGATCGGGGGGAACGTCTCGTTCCCGCTGGCCGTGCAGTTCGGGTTGGTCGGCTAGCCAGCCGCCTCACCGGACACGACAACGCACTCGCGGGACAAAGGCAGCATCGATGACGCTCGACTCGAAGATTCCCGACGCACCGCTGCAGGACATGTGGCGCGAGCACAAGTTCAACATGAAGCTGGTGAACCCGAACAACAAGCGCAAGTTCGAGATCATCATCGTCGGGACCGGCCTGGCCGGCGCGTCGGCGGCCGCCACCCTGGGCGAGCTCGGCTACCGCGTGAAGGTGTTCACCTTCCACGACTCGCCGCGCCGCGCCCACTCGATCGCCGCACAGGGCGGCATCAACGCCGCCAAGGACTACCACGGCGAGGGCGACTCGGTCTGGCGGCTGTTCTACGACACCGTCAAGGGCGGCGACTACCGCTCCCGCGAGGCCAACGTCTACCGGCTCGCCGAGGTGTCGAACAACATCATCGACCAGTGCGTGGCGCAGGGTGTGCCGTTCGCCCGCGAGTACGGCGGCTTCCTCGACAACCGCTCGTTTGGTGGTGCGCAGGTCCGACGCACGTTCTACGCCCGCGGCCAGACGGGCCAGCAGCTGCTGCTCGGCGCCTACCAGGCGCTCGCCCGGCAGGTCGCCGCCGGCAACGTCGAACTCGTCACCCAGTCCGAGATGCTCGAGCTGGTCGTGGTCGACGGCAAGGCGTCCGGCATCGTCGTGCGCGACCTGGTCAGCGGCGAGATCACCTCGCACTCGGCACACGCCGTGGTGCTCGGCACGGGCGGCTACGCCAACGCGTTCTACCTCTCGACCAACGCCATGGCCTCGAACGTGACGGCCGCCTGGCGTGCGCACCGCAAGGGCGCCTACTTCGCCAACCCCTGTTTCACGCAGATCCATCCGACGGCCATCCCGTCGTCCGACGAGTTCCAGTCCAAGCTGACCCTGATGTCGGAGTCCCTGCGCAACGACGGACGGATTTGGGTCCCGAAGGACCCCGACGAGACCCGCGCGGCGGCCGACATCCCCGAGGAGGAGCGCGACTACTTCCTCGAGCGCAAGTACCCCGCCTTCGGCAACCTCGTCCCGCGCGACGTCGCGTCGCGCAACGCCAAGGAGGTCGTCGACGCGGGCAAGGGGGTCGGGCCGCTCAAGAACGGGGTCTACCTCGATTTCGCCGCCGCGATCGACCGCATCGGCCGCGACGCCGTCAACGACAAGTACGACAACCTGTTCGAGATGTACGAGCGCATCACCGGCGAGGACCCGTTCACCTCCCCGATGCGCATCTACCCGGCCCCGCACTACACGATGGGCGGCCTGTGGGTGGACTACCACCTGCAGACCACCATCCCGGGCCTGTTCGCGATCGGCGAGGCCAACTTCTCCGACCACGGCGCCAACCGGCTCGGCGCGTCGGCGCTGATGCAGGGCCTCGCCGACGGCTACTTCGTGCTGCCGTACACGATCGGCGACTACCTCGCGCCGATGCTCGGTCAGGCCAAGGTCGACACCTCGGCGTCCGAGTTCGCCGTTGCGGAGCAGTCCGTGCGCGAGCAGACCGAGAAGTTCCTCAAGACCAACGGCACCCGCTCGGTCGACTTCTACCACCGCGAACTCGGCAAGATCATGTGGGACCACTGCGGGATGGCCCGCAACCGGCCCGGGTTGGAGAAGGCGCTGACCGAGATCCCGACGCTGCGCGACGAGTTCCACGCCAACGTCCGGGTCCTCGGTTCGGCCAACACCCTCAACTCCTCGCTCGAGAAGGCCGGCCGCGTCGCCGACTTCTTCGAACTCGCCGAATTGATGTGCCGCGACGCGCTGATGCGCGAGGAGTCGTGCGGCGGTCACTTCCGCGAGGAGTCCCAGACCGAGGAGGGCGAGGCGTTGCGTGACGACGACAACTTCGCGTTCGTCGGCGCCTGGGAGTGGCAGGGGGCCGGGGCCGAACCCGCCCTGCACAAGGAACAACTCACGTTCGACAACGTCGCGCTCAGTCAGAGGAGCTACAAGTGAACCTCACCCTGCGGGTCTGGCGGCAGGCCGGTCCGGACGCACCGGGTCGGTTCGAGACCTACCAGGCCACCGACGTCAGCGAGGACGCCTCCTTCCTCGAGATGCTCGACCACGTCAACGAGTCGTTGATCGAGGCCGGCGAGGAACCGATCGAGTTCGCCCACGACTGTCGCGAAGGCATCTGCGGCACGTGCGGGTTGATGATCAACGGGCAGGCACACGGCCCCGAGCGCGCGACGGCGACCTGCCAGCTCCACATGCGCAAGTTCGCCGACGGCGACGAGATCGTCATCGAGCCTTGGCGGGCGGCCGGGTTCCCGATCATCAAGGATCTCGTCGTCGACCGGTCGGCCTTCGACCGCATCGTCGAGGCCGGTGGCTACATCTCGGTCGACACCGGTTCTGCGCCCGACGCCAACCTGATCCCGGTGCCGAAAGAGGTCGCAGACACCTCGATGGACGCGGCCGCCTGCATCGCCTGCGGTGCGTGCGTGGCGGCCTGTCCCAACGGTGCGGCGCAGCTGTTCACGTCGGCCAAGATGCAGCACCTGAGCGTGCTGCCGCAGGGCGAGCCCGAGCGCCACGAGCGTGCGGTCGCCATGGTCGACACGATGGAGCAGTTCTTCGGCTCGTGCACCAACATGGGCGAGTGCGAGGCCGCCTGCCCCAAGGGCATCTCCATCGACTTCATCGCGATGATGAACAAGGACTACCGCAAGGGCCTGATGAAGACGCGCCGCAGCGCCTGACGCGTCGCCACGTGTCACCGGCCCCGCTTCGGCGGGGCCGGCCCTTTTTCAGCTGGCTGCCGAGGTCGACTGCTGCGCAGGATCGTGGGCGAGCAGCCAGTCTGGAACCGCATCGAGCGACATGGGTCGGGCGACGAGGTAGCCCTGCACGACCTGGCAGCCGAGCTGTCGAAGGACGTGCTGCTCGGCGGGCGTCTCGACACCCTCGGCCACCGAGGTCAACTCGAGCCGCGCGGCCAGGTCGACGATCGCCTGCAGGATCGACGCGGCGGACGCGCCGTGACGCAGGCCGGTGACGAATGCCCGATCGATCTTGAGCTCCGAGAGTGGGATCGTGGCGAGTGCGGACAACGACGAGTAGCCCGTGCCGAAGTCGTCCAGCGAGCGTCCCACCTGCAGCTCGGCAAGTTCGTGCATGACGTGCTGGGCGCGCTCCGGGTCGGTCACCAGGGCGCTCTCGGTCATCTCGATGGTCAGCAGCCGGCCGGGGATGCCGTTGCGTCCGAGGACGTCGGCGACGTCGTCGGCGAGGCGTCGGTTGTGCAGGTCGCGGGCCGAGACGTTGACCGACATCGTGCCGAGATAGCCGCACCGTCGCAGGACGGCCAGGTCCGTGACCGCCCGGTCGATGACGAACCGGGACAGGATCGCCATCAGATCGGTCTGTTCGAGCGCCCCGACGAACACGTCGGGTGCGATCTCGCCGTGCTGCGGGTGCCGCCAGCGCAGCAGGGCCTCGAGACCGACCACGGTCCCGTCGCGGAGGTCGACCTGTGGCTGGTAGTCGAGCCGGAGCTGGCCGTCGGCCAGGGCGGTCTCGAACTCGCTGAGCACCGAGAGGCGTCCCGGCTGGTGGCGGGCCGTGTGACCCCCGCTGAGCTGGACGTGTGGGGCGGCGCCCAGCCGCTTGGCGGCGGTCAACGCGGCGTCGGCCACGCCGAGGAGCGTCGCCGCGTCCGTTCCGTCCGTCGGTGCGCTGGCGACGCCGATGCTGGCCTCGATGCGCACCGGAACGCCGTCGATGACGTACGGCTCGGCGATCTTCGCCAGGAGTCCGTTGGCGACGGCGCGGACCCGCTCGCCGTCGCAGCGGCGCACGACCACGGCGAACTCGTCGCCGCCGACGTGGGCCACGGTGTCGGCCTCCGGTGCGGCGTCGAGCCGCCGCCCGACGCGGCGCAGCAGACGGTTTCCGAACTCCAGGCCCAGTTGGTCGCTGATCACCCCGAACTGGTCGAGGTCGACCATCAGCAGCGACACGGTGTCGTGCTCGTCGAGGTGGTGCAACAGTTGGTCCACCCGCTCGCCCAGCGCAAGCCGGTTGGGCAGCCCGGTGACCGGGTCGTTGCGAGCCTGGGTCCGCGCCGCGATGCCCTCGCGGGTGCCGCGATAGACCCCGATCATCACGACCACGATCACCGGGACGAGGCTGCGGTCGTAGGTCCACGCGGCGACCACCAGTGGCGCCAGTGCCGGCAACAGGTGGTGGGTGGTGAGGTCGTCGAGCCGGACGCTGTCACGGAGCACGTGGCGGACGGGGGCGCCCTGGTCGAGGGCGATCACCGAGCTCGTGAGCAGCGACGTCAGCAGCAGGGTCGCCAGCCCCGCGAGCAGGACGGCCCCCACGGTCGGCAGACCGATCTCGGAAGCCGGGAGATCGACGAGCACGACCAGGATGAGCGCACCGAAACCGAAGGTGAGTGTCGAGACCGCCGCGTTGAAGACGGCCTGGATGCGCGGCCGTCGTGGCGGTGTTCGGTACACCACCCACACCGCGAACCCGATGGTGCCCAGCGCAACCGGCAACGGCACCATCAGCAACAGCGTGAAAGCCGGCACGGCGCTCATCGTGAACGAACTCTCGCCACCTCGCCCGGGCAACGGCACGGGGTAGTACTCCGCGACGGCGAAGAGCAGACCGAACACCACCGTGGCCAGGAGCCACTCGGAGGGGGGCGGGAGCACGCTCGTGTCCGCACTGGCCGCGAGCACGCCGACGGCCGCGGTCACCAGGACCGCGACGAAGACGCGTACTCGGAGATTGGTGTGCAAGGTCGCCTCGAACGGACCGCCCGGCGATACCGCGGCGGCTACCGGAGGTGTCGGCCGCGCGCGGCGAAGGTGAAGAGCACCTCCCCCACCGCGTAGCCTGCGCGGGACGATCCGGACGACGAGGTGCGGCGATGGCGGACAACGAACCGACGACGGTCAGCGGGTTCGGCATCGACCCGGTCTACGGGCCCGGACACCTCGACGGGTTCGACGCCGAGGAACGGCTCGGGACGCCCGGGGAGTACCCGTTCACGCGCGGGGTCTACCCGACGATGTACCGCGGGCGGCTGTGGACCATGCGGCAGTACGCCGGCATGTCCACCGCCGAGGAGTCCAACCG
>JBBDSX010000160.1:0-5281 GCA_040904725.1 Egicoccus sp. | reverse complement strand
CGCGCGAAGGCGTCGCTGGCGAGGTAGGTCCGAAAGGCATCCTCGTCCTGCCACCAGGTCACCATCACGAACCGGTCCGCGTCGCTGCGGTCCTGCCACACCTGCAGGTCGACGAACCCGGGCCACGACTCGACCGCGCCGAGCCGGCCCTGGAACGCGGCGAGCAGTTCCTCGCGCCCCTCGGCGGGCACGCGCAACTCGCTCACCGACACGTAGCCGCCCTGACCGGCGCGCTCGCCGGCCCGGTCTCCCTCGGGCGTGCTGTTCAGACGTTCATGCCCATCGCTCGCAGTTCCTCGCGAACGTAGTCGGCGATCATGTCGGTCGACCACGGCGGCGTGAAGGTGAACTCGACTTCGACGCGGTCGACGCCGGGCATGGCGCCAAGGATCACCGAGCACTGCTGGTGGATGACCTCGGTCAGCGGACAACCCATGGAGGTCAGCGTCATCAGCACGTGCGCATACCCGCGCTCGGGCTTGGTCACCTCGTAGACGAGGCCGAGGTCGACGATGTTGTAGCCGATCTCGGGGTCGACGACGGCGCGCAGGCCGTTCATCAGGTTCTGCGAGGACGGCATGCCGTCCTCTTCCAGCGGCAGGTCCTCGAACGGGTGCCGGGTTCTGGGGGCCGGGTCCCCCGTCTCGCTCGCTGCGCTCGCTCGTTGCCCCCCGGCCTGGTCGTCGTCGGCGAAACCGCTGGGGGTGTCGGCCTCTGGGATGTAGTCGTCGTCGAGTGTGTCGATGCCGTCGTGCTGGCTCATGCGGCTCCCCCGTCCTCGTCGTGGGTCACGGTGTGGGCGTTGGCGCCCGCTTGGTAGGTCTCGATCGCGTCACGGACGGCCATCCAGCCGAGCAGGGCGCACTTGACCCGCACGGGGAACTTCGCCACGCCCTGGAAGGCGATGCCGTCGAGCAGGTCGTCGGGCCGGGTCGGTTCGTCGCCGTGCATCATGCGACGGAAGTCCTCGGCGAGCTCGAGCGCGTCCTTGGTGTCACGGCCGATGACGGCCTGCGTCATGGCCGACGCCGACGCCTGGCTGATCGAGCAGCCCTCGCCGTCGAACACCACGCCATCGACCTTGTCGTCGACCACCCGCAGGCGTAGGTCCATCTCGTCGCCGCACAGCGGGTTGGAGTGGTGGACGTGCACGTCCTCGTTCTCCAACGCCGGCGCGCGGTTCTTGGGCTTGCGATAGTGGTCCAGGATGATCTCCTGGTACAGGTCGTCCATGCTCACGGCGCCTCCTAGCGGGCGAAGAAGGAGCGGGCGGCCACGATGCCCTCGACGAGGGGCTCGAGGTCGTCGACGTCGTTGTACAGGTACAGGCTCGCGCGGGCGGTCGCCACCACCCCGAGGTGTTTCATCAGCGGCTTGGCGCAGTGGTGGCCGACGCGCACGCACACGCCCTTGGAGTCGAGCATCGCGCCGACGTCGTGCGGGTGCACCCCGTCGATCGCGAACGAGATCGCCCCGCCACGCAGTTCGGCGTCACGCGGGCCGTGGACGGTCACGCCCTCGACCTGTGACAGCCGGTCGATGAAGGTCTGGGCCAGCGCCGTCTCGTGCTCGCGCACGGCCTCCATGCCGATGCCGGTGAGATAGTCCACGGCCGCGGCGAGGCCGGCCGCCTCGGCGATCATCGGCGTGCCGGCCTCGAACTTGGCCGGGACGTCGTTCCAGGTGACGGCGTCGATCGTGACGTCGCGGATCATCTCGCCGCCGGTCAGGAACGGGTCCATCTCCTCGAGCCGTTCCGGCTTGGCGATCAGCGCGCCGATGCCGGTGGGGCCGCACATCTTGTGACCGGTCACGGCATAGAAGTCGACGTCGAGGTCGCGGAAGCTGACCGGCATCTGCGGCACGGCCTGGGTGCCGTCGACCAGCACCACCGTGTCGGGGTTGGCGTCGCGGACCAGTGCCGTCATCGCCGCCACGTCGTTGCGGGTGCCGAGCACGTTGGAGACGTGCGCCATGGCGAGGAACTTCACCTTGCCGTCGGCGACCAGTTCGCGGGCCGCGTCGAGGTCGAGGCGGCCGTCCTCGGTCAACGGCACGTGTCGGACCTCGAGACCGAGGTCCTTGGCCGCGTACAGGAACGGCACGTGGTTGGCGTGGTGCTCCATCATCGTCGACAGCAGCACGTCACCGGGCTGGTAGCGGCGGCGGACCCACGAGTAGGCGACCAGGTTGATCGCCTCGGTCGCGTTCTTGGTGAACACCACGCCCCGCGGGTCGGCGTCGACGAACCCGGCCAGCTTGGTGCGGCCACCCTCGTAGAGGTCGGTCGCCTCCTCGGCCAGGCGGTAGACGCCACGGTGCACGTTCGAGCGCGACCAGCGGTAGTAGTGGTCCATCGCCTCGAGGACCGGCAACGGCGTCTGCGAGGACGCGGCCGAGTCGAGGTAGACCAGCCGCTTGCTCTCCGATGGTCCCCCGAGCACGTGTGAACCGTCGACCTCCCGGGACAGGACCGGGAAGTCCTTGCGGATGGTCTGGACGTCGAGCGTCATGGTCGTCCTCGCTGCTCGGTGGGCCGCCAGCGTGCCGTGGTGGGAGTCTTCACGCCCACCACGGCGGTGACAACCGTGGTCTGAACGGCGGTCACCGGTGGCGCAGAACGGAGTGAGCACGCACGGTGCTAGGCATTCGACTTGAGGTGGTCGTAGCCACGCTCCTCGAGCTCGTCGGCGAGCTCGGCGCCGCCACTGGCGACGATGCGGCCCTCGAACATCACGTGCACCTCGTCGGGCTCGATGTAGCGCAGGATGCGGGTGTAGTGGGTGATGATCAGGGTGCCGAGGTCGGGACCCGACAGGCGGTTGACGCCCTCGGACACGGTCTTGAGCGCGTCGACGTCCAGGCCCGAGTCGGTCTCGTCGAGCACGGCCAGCTGCGGCTTGAGCAGCGCCATCTGCAGGATCTCGAAGCGCTTCTTCTCGCCGCCGGAGAAGCCCTCGTTGACCGAGCGCTGCAGGAACGACTCGTCGACGTCGAGCGCCGCCATCTCGTCGCGCAACCGCTTCATGAACTCGCGGATCGGCACCTCCTGGCCGGAGGTGGCGTTGACCGCGGTGCGCAGAAAGTTGGTCAGCGACACGCCGGGCACCTCGACCGGGTACTGCATGGCGAGGAAGACGCCGAGGCGGGCACGCTCGTCGGGCGTGAGCTCGACCAGGTCGGTGTCCTGCCAGCGGATCGAACCACCGGTGATGTCGTAGGCGGGGTGGCCGGCGATCGCGTAGGCCAGGGTGGACTTGCCGGACCCGTTGGGGCCCATCAGGGCGATCGTCTTGCCCTTGTCGAGGTCGAGGTTGACACCGCGCAGGATGTCGGAACCGTCCACCTCGACCGTCAGGTCGCGAATCTCGAGGTCAGCCATGGGTCTTCGAAGCTTTCGGTGTGATGATCAGTGGTCGGGAAACGGTGCGTCGTTGGTGGGTGCGTCGACATCGAGCAGGACGGCGTCCCCGTCGATCTGCACCTCGAAGGTCGGGATCGGGCGGGTGGCCGGCAGTGCGGAGGGCCGACCGGAGTCGAGGTCGAACGACGAGCCGTGGAGGCTGCACTCGACCTCGTTGTCGTAGACCATGCCGCCGTCCACGAGCGACCACTCCTGGTGCGAGCACGTGTCGTGGATGGCCTTGACCGTGTCACCGAAGCGGACGAGACAGACGGGGACCCCGTCGACCTCGACCTTGTACGGCACGGCCTCGTCGAGGTCGGACAGGCTGGCGACCTTGGTGGTGGCCATCGTCAGCTCAACTCGTCACGGAGTGCGGCGTCGTTGATGCCGAGCCGGTCGAGGTCGGTGGCCGCGAGCTCGCGCTCGATGTGGGCCAGGGCCCGCTCCTCGATACCGGGCTGGGCGATCTCGGTGAGTACCTCGCGGAAGAAGCCGTGGACCAGCATCCGCAGGGCCTGGGCACGTGGGATGCCGCGGGCCTCGAGGTAGAACAGGTGCCGGGCGTCGATCTGTCCGGTCGCCGAGCCGTGGCCGGCGGTGATGTCGGCGCACTCGATCTCGAGGAACGGCGTCGCGTCGGCGCGGGCCCCCTCGGTGAGGATCAGGCTGCGGTTGTTCTCGTCGGTGACGGTCCCGACCGCGTCCTTGTGCACGAAGACGTTGCCGCGGAACACGGTGCGGCTCCTGCCCTGCAGCGCACCCTTGTAAAGCACGTCGGAGGTCGCCCGCGGCGCGAAGTGGCGCACGTAGGGCTGCAGGTCGAACCACTGGCCCTCGTCGGCGTAGTACACGCCGAGCGGCCGCACGGATGCACCGGCGCCGAGCAGGTCGCACTCGGGGCGCAGCCGCACGGTCGAGCCGCCGGCCACGATGGCCGCGTGACGGACCTCGGCGTCGCGGTGCGCGCCGAACTTGTGGAGCGCGAGATGTCCGACGCCCATCGCCCACTCGTGCAGGCTGACGACGTCGACCTTGGCCGCGTCGAGCGCGATGACCTCGACGACCTCGTCGACGAGCGCGTCGACACCCTCGGCAGAGGTGTGTTCGAGGTAGATCGTCGCCTTGGCGTGGTGGCCGAGCACGGCCAGCACGCGCGGCAGGTGGGCGCCGGTGCGGCTGACGTGGACGTGCACGCCGATCGGGTCGGTCAACTCGACCTCGGCCGGGACGTGGATGAAGGCACCCGCCGTCCAGGCCGCGTCGTTGACGCTGATCGTGCGGTCCTCGTTGGCTCCCGACCCCTCACCGGAGGTGGTCAGCGACCCGAGGTGCTCACGCACCAGGTCGGCGTGCTCCTCGGCAGCGGTGCGCAGGTCGGTGACGATGACGCCCTGCTCGGCGAGTTCGGCCGGCACGGTGGCCTCGACGACCTCGCCGTCGACGATGCGTACCTGCGCGGTCGTCAGCTCGAGCGAGGCGACCAGCGACGTCGGCATCTCGGCGTCGGATGAGGCCTCGATTCCGGCCCCGGAGCCCACCGAACCGGTGATCAGCGGGTGGCTGACGTCGAAGCGCTTCGCGAACGGGGTCGAGCGCCAGAACTCGTCCTGGCGGCTGTCGGGCCATGACTGGTCGAGGAAGCGCTTGGTGGCCGCAAGACGACGGTCGACGAGCCAGTCGGGCTCGCCGGCCGCCACGTTGCGCACGGCGTCCTCGGTGAGTGCGTCGAGCGAAGTCTGTACCCGGTCGACGGCAGAGACGAAGGTCGTCATCCGATGGCGCCTTCCATCTCGAGCGCGATCAAGCGGTTGAGCTCGACCGAGTACTCCATCGGCAGCTCACGGGCGATCGGCTCGATGAAGCCGCGCACGATCA
>JBBDSX010000159.1:0-5315 GCA_040904725.1 Egicoccus sp. | reverse complement strand
CCACCGTCGCCATCCCCCATGGCGTCGACGAGGTCGTCGAACGCATCCTGGCTTGCACCCGGGATCGGGATCGGCAGTGCAGCACCGTCGCCCCCGTCCGGCAGTTGGCCGCGGACCGCGCCCTCGGGGTGGGCCTGGGTCTGCACGTCGGCGTAGAAGCCCTCGGGGGCCTCGGCCAGGGCATCGACGTCCAACGAGGCCGACACCGTCAACTGTCCGCTGGCCTCGCCCTCCGCGGTGAGGTCGCCACCCGGATCGGAGCTCGGCCAGAGCACGGCGTCGCCGGTCTCGTCGGCGCCACCGAGTCGGACCGCGACCGGGTCGTCCTCGTAGGGCGGGGTGACGTTCTCGAGCGCGATGGCGTACGCACCGGCGCGCTCGATCTCGTCGACCACGATCCGCAACGTGCCGGTCGCGCCCTCCTCGCCGTCGCCGTCGACCACCTCGTCGGGGCCCAGCGGCACCGTGTAGTCGATCGGTTCGTAGGTGGGCCGCCAACGACGGATCTCGTCGAGGTAAGCGGCCGTACGGGCCAGGAACGAGGCCATCTGCCCACGGGTGACGTAGCCGCCCGGGTCGGCCGTGCCCTCGCCATCGCCGACGTAGATGCCGGTGTCGGCGAGTTGCTGGATCTGGTCCTCGAAGGCGGTGCCCTCGGTGTCGTCGAAGTCGTCACCGCTGGCGGGCGGCGGCTCGGAGCCGTCCATGGCACGGCCGTGCGCCTGGTCGATGGCGCGGGTCAGGAAGGCCGCCATCTGGCCACGGGTGACCGGGTCGTTGTAGCCGTAGGTGCCGTCGTTCTTGCCGGCCACGACGCCGAGCTCGTGCAGCAGTTCGATCCAGGTCTCGTGTGTGGTCCCCGGGGTGTCGGGGAAGCTGCCGCCCTCGAGGTTCTCGGCCGCCTCCGCCGGCACGGCATCAGCCTCCCACAGCGTGCGCCCGACGAAGGTCGCCATCTGGGCACGGGTCACATCACGGCCCGGCTGGTAGGTGCCGTCCTCGTACCCCTCGGCGATCCCGAGCCCCGAGACACAGCGGATCGGGTCCTCGTGGGTCGTGCCCTGGGCGTCCTCGGGCGCCTCGGCGTCCTCTTCGCCGTCGCAGACCGGCGCGGTGTCGCGGGCCTCGGCGGCGAACGCGGTCCCCGGCACCAGGGCCCCTACCAGCACGGCCACAGCGGTGACCACCGTGGCACGCCTTGTCTTCCGTGTGTGATGCATCGTCTCCCCAATCTGCGCTGTCCCCCCGTGCTGGGCGGACCCTGCCGGAAGGTCCGTACCGACGGGTACGGCCGTTGGTACGGGTCGTGCGGGGGGCAACGAGTGGGGGCGCCGCCGGGTGTGCCACGCGGAGTATCGAGGGTTCGCACGGTCCGCTGGTGGCGCCGCGGGTGGACGCCGCTAGGTTCGGTTGTCACCGCCGACCCGCTGGACCCTGCGTTGCCGATCGTCGCCCACTCCGCGCTGCCGACCTTCAGCGAACTCGCCGCCGCCGGCGAGGACGTGCTCGACGTCGAAGCGGCCCAGCACGCCGACATCCGCGAACTCCACGTCGGTCTGCTCAACATGATGCCCGATGCAGCCCTGCACGTGACCGAGCAGCAGTTCATCCGCCTGGTTGGTCATGCGAACCGGATCGTGCAGGTGTACGTGCACCCGTTCACCGTTCCCGGGCTCGTGCGCAGCGACGCCGCGCGGGCCCACATCGAGCGCTACTACACCCCGTTCGAACAACTCCGCGAGGACGGCCTGGATGCGCTGATCGTGTCCGGCGCCAACGTCTCCAACCCACGGCTCGACGAGGAGGCGTTCTGGACGCCGCTGCTCGAGGTGATCGACTGGGCGAGCGAGAACGTCACCTCGGTGCTGTGCTCGTGCCTGGCGACGCACGCGCTGCTGCAGTACCTGCACGGCATCCACCGCCGCCCGCTGCTGAGCAAGCGGTGGGGAGTGTTCCAGCACCGTGCCAGCCGGCCCGAACATCCGCTGCTGCGCGGCATCAACAGCCGGTTCGACGTCCCGCACTCGCGCTGGAACGAGGTCACCTCGGCCCAGCTCGAGGCGCAGGGCCTGCAGGTGCTGATCGAGTCGACCGAGGCGGACTTCCACCTCGGCACCAGCCCCGACGGCATCCGCATGGTGTTCATGCAGGGCCACCCGGAGTACGACACGGTCAGCCTGCTCAAGGAGTACAAGCGCGAGGTCACCCGCTTCTCGGCCGGCGACCTCGACGAGTTGCCACCACTGCCACAGCACTACTTCGACGAGTCGGCCGCCCGGCTCGCCCACCGTCACCTCGAGGCGGTCGTGGCCGCCAGGGACAGCGGTCGACCGGCACCCGAGTTCCCCGAAGCCGAGTTGTCCGCCAACCTCGACAACACCTGGGCCGACACCGCCAAGGCCGTGTTCGCCAACTGGCTCGGCCTGGTCTACCGGCTCACCGACATCGAACGCGGCGCCCCGTTCATGCCGGGGGTCGATCCCGACGACCCGCTCGGCGTCCGCGCCCGCTGACACGATCGACCGACGACCCGCCAGACGAAGGAGCACCCATGCCGCACGACGAGACGCTGGCGATCCATGCCGGTTACGAGCCCGACCCGACCACCAAGGCGGTCGCGGTCCCGATCTACCAGACCGTCGCCTACGAGTTCGACAACGCCCAGCACGGCGCCGACCTGTTCGACCTCGCGGTGCCGGGCAACATCTACACGCGCATCATGAACCCGACCCAGGACGTGCTCGAGCAGCGCATCGCCGCGCTCGAGGGTGGCGTCGCCGCCCTGGCGACGAGCTCCGGCCAGGCCGCGATCACCTACGCGATCCAGACGATCACCACGGCCGGCGACAACATCGTCACGGTGCCGCTGCTGTACGGCGGGACCTACACGCTGTTCAAGCACATGTTCCCCGCCCAGGGCGTCGACGTCCGCTTCGCCGACGACGACTCGGCCGAAGCCATCGGCAAGCTGATCGACGACAAGACCAAAGCGGTCTACCTCGAGACGATCGGCAACCCGGCCGGCAACATCCCCGACCTCGAGGCCATCGCCAAGGTCGCCCACGACGCCGGCGTCCCGGTCATCGTCGACTCGACCGTCGCCACCCCGGTCCTGCTCAAGCCGATCCAGTGGGGCGCCGACATCGTCGTCCACTCGATGACGAAGTACATCGGCGGCCACGGCAACTCGATCGGCGGGATCATCGTCGACAGCGGCAACTTCCCATGGGCGGACCACGCCGAACGGTTCCCGCAGCTCAACCAGCCCGAGCCCGCCTACCACGGCGTGGTCTACACCGAAGCGCTCGGTGCGGCGGCCTTCATCGGTCGTGCCCGCACGGTGCCGCTGCGCAACACCGGTTCGGCGATCAGCCCGTTCAACGCCTGGCAGATCCTGCAGGGTCTGCAGACCCTGTCGCTGCGCATGGAACGGCACGTCGAGAACGCCCGGAAGGTGGCCGAGTACCTGCAGAACGACGACCGCGTCGCCTACGTCGAGTACGCCGGCCTGCCGAGCTCGCCCTACTACGAGTTCGCGCAGAAGTACACCGGTGGCCGGCCGGCCTCGCTGATGACGTTCGGGGTCGAGGGCGGCTACGACGCGGCCGTGACGTTCCACGACACGCTCGAGTTGTTCACCCGCCTGGTCAACATCGGCGACACCAAGTCGCTGGTCAACCACCCGGCGTCGACGACGCACCGCCAGCTCACCGCGGACGAGCTCGCGACCGCCGGCGTGAAGGCCGACGCCATCCGGCTCAACATCGGCATCGAGCACATCGACGACATCCTCGCCGACCTCGACCAGGCCCTGGCCGCCGCCACGTCCTGACCCCGCCGACGCACGGGTTGCCGCGCGGGCGCGGCAAGTCGTGCCGGGGTCAGGTGGCGGTCAGCGGATGCGGCGTGCCAGGCCGGGTCCAGCCAAAGCCCCAGCCCGTAGCGGCGCCGCTCCTCGGGCACGTCGCTGACGGGCGCGGTCACTTGCCGAACGCATTCGGGCGTGACGATCGCACCGGCGAACCGTGCCTGCCAGAAGGCGTGCACGTCCCCGACCGTGGTGTACAGGCCGCCGTCGCCGCTGCCGCGCACCGGCAATCGCGCCGGTGGTCGGTGCGCTGGGGGCGTTCGCCGCCGGCTCCAACACCATCAGCAACCTGATGTTCGCCCAGTTCCAGTTCGCGACCGCCGAAGGCATCGGCGTGGCGACGCCGGCGATCGTCGCGGCCCAGGCCGTCGGCGGCGCCGCGGGCAACATGATCACCGTGCACAACGTGGTGGCTGACCACCTCCAGCGCGGAAGCTGGACCCGGGCCCTTCTCGCTGGCAGTGTGACCCACTCTGCGAGAGGGGCCCGGTTCGGGCGTCACTCCCCGTCGACGCGAAAGCACCCGATGACAGCCTCCATCACCTCGCCGGCCTCGACCGCGGAACGCTTCGCCACCGCCGTCACGGCCTCCGCAGCGGGCCACCTCGAACTGGCCGACGTGGCCGCCGTCGCCGACCACGTCGCCGACCACGGCCGGCGCGTTGCCGTCGCACCGAGCCTCGACCGCCGCCAACCGGCGTTGCGGAGCGACCTCGAGGCCCGCGGCCTCGAGGTCGTCGTGCCCGACGGCGACGACCCGGCGGCACAGGTCGCCGACGTCGAGGTCGGGATCGTCGAAGGAGCGATGGGGATCGCCGAGACCGGCAGCGTGCTCGTCAGCGAGCATCCGCTCGGCGACCGGGTGACGACCATGCTGTGTCACCGCCTGGTCCTGGTCGTCCCACGCGACCGGCTCGCCGACCGGCTCGAATCCGCCGCGACGTGGCTGTCCGGACGTCCCACCGGGGTCGCCGCGTTCGCCGCACTGATCACCGGTCCCTCGCGCACCGCCGACATCGAGCGCAGCCTCACGATCGGTGTCCAGGGACCACAGGAGGTCGACGTGGTGGTGCTCGGATGAGGACCTTCGAGGAGCGCTACGAGACCGCCCTTGCCGACCCCAACGTCCGGCAGGGCCTGACCGCCTTCCAACGCGGCTGGCGGGTCAGCCGCGACGCGGCCATCACCGGGCTCGAGGAGCAGGAGGGCCGGAGTTTCGACGAACTGCGCGGCGAGCTCGCGGCGATCAAGGACCACGTGATCGCCCACTGGGACCACTACCTCGACGAGTTCACCCGCAACGCGGAAGCCGCCGGGTCGCAGGTGACCCGGGTCGCCACCCCCGGCGAGGCGAACCAGCTGATCACGAAGATCCTGCAGGACGCCGGTGCGACGATCGTGGTCAAGGGCAAGTCGATGGTCTCCGAGGAGATCGGCCTCAACCACC
>JBBDSX010000158.1:0-5363 GCA_040904725.1 Egicoccus sp. | reverse complement strand
GGGCGACCTGCGGGACCTGCTCGAGGGCGGCAACGTCTGGGACGTCGTCGGTTAGGTAGCGAGCCAGGACGGGCAGCCGACTCGCCGATCGGACGAGTCGGCTGCATACTGACCGGCATGCGCCGGTTCGCGCCCGCCACCCTCCCGTGCCCTGCGGACCCGTCCGTTCCGCCATGCCCACCAAGGTCGTCCCCGTGACCCCCCTGCTCAATGCCCTCGCGGCCGCCGTGCGCCGTGCCCCCGTCGTGTTGATCGTCGGCGTCGTCGTGCTCACCGGCGTGTTCGGTGCCATCACCGCCGCCTTCAGCGTCCAGGACCAGGGGTTCGAGAACTTCGCGCCCGAGAACGAGGTCACGACCGCGCTCGAGACCATCGGCGAGGAGTTCGGCTTCGGCATCCAGCCGGTCCAACTCGTCGTCGAGTCCGACGATGGCCCCCTGCTCGCGCCTGACGGCGTCGCGGCCGCCGCGGAGCTGCGGCAACGGCTCGAGGCCGACCCCACGGTGTCCGGGGCGCTGGCACAGCTCCCGCAGGGGACGGTGATCACCTACGGCGACCTCGTGCTCCAGGCAGCGGCCGCCCAGCAGTTGGACCCGACGACGCTGTCGACCGAACAGCTCACGCAACTGCACGAGGCGACCGCCGAACAACTGACGGCCGAGCAGGCCAGTCAGGTCACGCGCCTGCTCGCCCAGGGCGAGGTGGACGCCGAGGTCGGCGCCGTGGTCGTGCTGCTCGACGGCGAGCTGCCCATGGACGAGCGCAACGACGCCGTCCGTGCCATGGGCGACGTCACCGACGAGGTCTCGGGCGTCACCGTCTCGCCGTTGGACTTCGCCCTGATGGGCGAGAGCATCAGCGACGAGATCACCGCCGACCTCAGCCGTCTGCTCGCGTTGGCCTTCGGCCTGATCGTGATCATCCTGATCGCGATCTACCGGCGCGCGCTCGACGTGATCGCCTCGCTGCTCGGGCTGGTGTTCACGATCGTGTGGATGCAGGGCGTGGCGACCATCCTCGGTCCGAAACTGCTGGGCTGGACCGGCGGCATGAACGAGATGACCACGGCCATCCCGATCCTGCTCGTCGGGCTCGGTGTGGACTACGGCATCCACCTGACCATGCGCTACCGCGAGGAGCGCGGCGCGGGAGCCGACCCGGCAACCGCCGCCACGGGCGCGATCGGTGCGGTCGGTGCCGCGCTCGCGCTCGCGACGATCACCACGGTCGTCGGCTTCATGACCAACGTGACCAACCCGCTGCCGCCGCTGCGTGACTTCGGCGTCTTCGCCGCGGTCGGGGTGACCGCTGCGTTCCTGATCATGGCCACGTTCGTCCCCGCCGTCCGCATGCTGGGGGACCGGTGGCGGATCCGTCGTGGTCGCGACACGCAGGTCGTCCACGCACCCGGCGAGGAGTCACCGTCCTGGCTGGGCCGCATCTCGGCCAGCCTCGCGCCGATCGCCACCCACCGCCCGTGGGTGGTGCTCACCGCCGCCGCGGTGTTGACGGTCATCGGTGCCCTCGGCGCTCGTGGCCTGTCCACGGAGTTCAGCCAGACCGAGTTCTTCCCCGAGGACTCCGAGGCGCTGCAGTTGATCGACCTCGTCGACGAGGCCTTCGGCGGCTCGCTCACCGAGACGACCCAGGTCCTCGTCGAGGGCGACATCGACCAACCCGGTGTGCTCGCCGCGATCCATCAGACCGAGCAGGCCGCGGCCGACGTCGTCGGCATCCGGACGACCGACGACGGCGCGTCCGGCGACTCGATCGTGCAGCGCGCCGGGACGGTGCTCGAGGCGATCGAGACGGCGATGGCCGAGGGCGGTGCCGAAGGTGCCGAGCGTGCCGAAGGTGCCGAGAGTGCTGAGGGCGCCGAGGGTCCGCCCGCCGGGGAACCGTCGGAGCCCACGGCCGATGCGGACCCCGCGGCGGTGCAGGCCTTCCTCGCGGCGGCCGAGGAGGCCGGCCTGACCACGCCGGAGGGCCCGGACGAGGACGCCGAACTGCGACCGTTGGCTGACGCGTTGATCGCCGTCGACCCGACCGCCGCGGGCCTGGTCTCCGACGACGCCCTGTTGGTCGAGTTCTCCTCGTCCGCCAGTGACGACGTCGACGAGATGCAGCAACAGTTGGACGCGGCCGCCGCGCCGCTGCAGGACCTCGGTCTGACCACCGTCGCCGCTTCGGACCCGATCCTGATCGACGTCGTGATGGACGAGCTGCGCTCGTCCCAGGTCACCGGGCTGATGCTCACGCTGCTCGCGGCGGCGGTGATCCTGTCGATCGCGTTCTGGTTCCGGGCCCGTGAGCCCGTGCTCGGGGTGTTGGCCATCGCCTCGGTCGGCCTGGTCGTCGCCTGGGTGTTCGGGCTGATGGCGGTCACCGGCATCCCGTTCAACGTGATGACGGCGATGGTGTCGGCGCTCGCGATCGGCATCGGCGTGCCGTTCGGCATCCACGTGGTCAACCGGTTCCTCGAGGACCGCGACCGCTTCGACGACATCGGCGACGCGATGGGCTCGACCCTGCGTCACACGGGTGGTGCGCTGGTCGGCTCGGCGTTGACCACCATCGCCGGTTTCGGGTCGCTGGTGCTCTCCGACATCCGGCCGTTCCGCCAGTTCGGCGCCGTGCTGGCCATGACCATCGGCCTCGCGCTGGTCACCAGCGTCGTCGTGCTGCCCGCGATGCTCAGCGTCTACACGCGCGTTCGGGACCGGGGGTCCTCATCGGCCACCTCGGACGCCGACCGCGACGCGGCGCCAGTGACCTGACCGGGGTCCGGTGGCTTGGCCGGGCGGCCCTGAACCTGCGAGGCTGCCCGGCCGAGCGCCGTGGTGGAGGAGAGCGTCGTGGCCGAGGTCGAGGGCATCGAGGCAGCACGCGTCACCGCGTGGTTGCAGGAGCGGGCCGGTGTCGAGGCGCCGCTGGACTTCGAGGTGATCCAGGGCGGACGCTCGAACCTGACCTACACGGTGACCGACGCCGCCGGCACCCGGCTGATCCTGCGCCGGCCGCCGCTGCACGGCGTGCTGCAGTCGGCACACGACATGGGCCGTGAACACCGCATCATCACGGCACTGGCCGACACCCCGGTACCGGTCCCGCCGACGGTCGGCTTCGAGCCCGACGAGTCCGTCACGGGCGCACCCTTCTACGTGATGCGTTTCGTCGAGGGTGAGGTCGTCCGCGACAGCGCCGCTGCCCGAGAGCTCGACCCGGGGATACGCGCGGCGGCGTCCGAGGACCTCGTCGACGTGCTGGTGCGGCTCCACGACGTGGACGTCGATGCCATCGGCCTGGGGGACCTCGCACGCAAGCAGGACTACCTCGGGCGCCAGCTCAAGCGCTGGCACGGACAACTGCAGAAGGGCGGCGGACGCGACCTGCCGATCCTCGACGACGTCCATGCCCGCCTGGTCGCCGACATCCCCGAGCAGGGCCCGGCGACGGTCGTCCACGGTGACTACCGGTTGGACAACCTGATCCTGGATGCGGTCACCGGCCAGGTGCAGGCGGTGCTGGACTGGGAACTGACCACGCTGGGGGACCCGCTGGCGGACCTCGGCCTGCTGCTGGTCTACTGGGCCGAGCCCGGTGACGACGTCCTGCCGTTGCTCGACTCGCCGACCACGGTCGATGGATTCTGGACCCGCGAGCAGGTCGCCGACCGCTATGCCGAGGCATCCGGTCGCGACGTCTCGCAGCTCGACTACTACCTCGCGTTCGGCTATTGGAAGCTCGCCTGCATCCTCGAGGGCGTCTACAGCCGCTTCGCCTCGGGCGCCTACGGCGAGACCGACGACAGCTTCCGCGCCTTCGGGGACATGGTCATCGCCCTGGGCGAGCGCGCCGCCGACGCCGCCGGCCGGGCCGGGCGATGACGGACCGCCAGTTGGGCTTGCTGCTGGACTACGGCGGCGTGCTGACGCCGCCCGTCGGGCAGGTCTTCGCCGTCTTCGAGGCCGAGCACGGCATCCCACCCGGCCGGACGTTCGAACTGCTGGTCGCGGCCTCGCACGACCAGACGGGGGGTCTGATCGGTGCGATCGAGCGCGGCGAGCTGACCATCGAGGACTTCGACGGGCACCTGCGCAGCCTGCTGCACGAGGCAGGGCACGACCGGGTCGAGGGGGCGGTCGTCGCCCGCATGTTCGCCGGACTGGCGCCGGACGGACCGCTGTGGGACGTCGCCCTGCAGGCGCGCGCCGCCGGCGTGCGCGTCGGGCTGCTGTCGAACTCGTGGGGCACGGGCATGTACCCGCGGGACCTGCTCGACGCGCACTTCGACGTCCAGGTCATCTCCGGCGAGGTGGGATTGCGCAAGCCTGAGCGGGCGATCTACGAACTCGCGCTGCAGCGGATGGGCCTGCCGGCCGACGCGATCGCCTTCGTCGACGACCTCGGCGGCAATCTCGCACCGGCCGAGCGGCTCGGGATGCGCGCGATCCTGCACGCCGACCACGACACCACGATCGCGACGCTCGAGGACCACCTGGGCATGTCCCTGCGCGAGGGCGACGGGTCCGGCGGGTAGGGTGCGACCATGACTTCCATCGAATCCCCTGAAGAGCGCCTCGCGGTGTTCATCGACCACGAGAACGTGGCGATCGGCGCCCGCGACATCGGCTACCGCTTCGACGCAGCCCCGCTGATGGAGGCGCTGGCCGAACGCGGCAAGTTGCTGGTCCGCAAGGCGTACGCCGACTGGAACCTGTTCACCGAGGACCGCCGCAACATGGTGGACAACAACATCGAGCTGCTCGAGATCCCGCAGCGCTCGGACTCGGTGCGCAAGAACGCCGCGGACATCCAGATGGCCGTCGACGCGATGGAACTCGCGTTCACGCGCGACTTCGTCTCGACGTTCGTGATCGTCTCCGGCGACTCGGACTTCACGCCGCTGGTGGCGAAGCTGCGCGAGCTCGACAAGCGCGTGATCGGGGTCGGCCTGAAGGGTTCGACCTCGGCCAAGCTGCCGTCGGCCTGCGACGAGTTTTTGTTCTACAACAAGCTCGAGGGTGCGCCGAAGCGCGACAGCGGCCGGGCCGCCCCGGCCGGCCGCTCGAAGAAGAAGGGCACGGCCAAGAAGTCCACGGCCAAGTCCAGCGACGCTCGGGCGTTGGCGCCCGCCGACGCCGACGCCGGCGACGCCGACAAGCCCGCGACCGCATCCAGCCAGAAGCAGGACCTGCGCAAGCTCGAGCGCGTCATCACGCGCACCCTGTCGGGTATCCAGTCGTCGTCCGCCGGTGCGGTCCAGGCGTCCAACTTGAAGCGCGCCCTGCTGCGCAAGGACCCGACGTTCAACGAGCAGGACTACGGCTTCCGCGGCTTCCGCGAGCTGATCCGCCACCTCG
>JBBDSX010000157.1:0-5369 GCA_040904725.1 Egicoccus sp. | reverse complement strand
CGTAGCCGAGGATGATCGTGGGCCGGATGTAGCAGCCGCCCTCGTGGCCGTTGACCCGGATCAGTTCGCAGGCGACGTCACACAACTCGTCGACCGTGTAGGGCACCGTGTCGAGCGGCGGATAGATCTTGGCCGACTTCAACAACCGCGCCATGTGCGGCCGCAGTTGGAACACGGCCGGGCCGGCGTCGGTCGGGTAGGCACGAATGCCCTCGAAGACGCCGTAGCCGTAGTGCAGCGTCGGGGTCAGCACGTGCACCGTCGCCTGGTCCCAGTCGACGAACTCGCCGTCCATCCAGATCTTGTCCGACTTCGGAAACGGCATCGGCCTCCCGCCCTCTCGGTGATCGCCTCGCGGCCCGTGGTTCGGCGTCCGCTACGCGCCGACCAGTTCGACCAACTGGTCGCCCACGTGACCGGTCGAGTATGCCGAACCGTCCGGTCGTGCGTCGCCGCGCTCGCTCAGCAACGCCGCTATGGCACGGTCGACGCGGGCGGCGGCCGCATCCTCGCCGAGGAAGGCGAGCATCTGGCCCAGACTCATCACCGCGGCGACCGGGTCGGCCTTGCCGGTGCCGACGATGTCGGGCGCGGAGCCGTGCACGGGTTCGAACATCGACGGCGCCTTGCGCGTCGGGTCGAGGTTGCCGGACGCGGCCAGGCCCATGCCGCCCTGCACCGCGGCGCCGAGGTCGGTGATGATGTCGCCGAACAGGTTCTCGGTCACCGCGACGTCGAAGCGTTCCGGCTGGGTGACGAAGTACAGGCAGGCGGCGTCGACGTGGACGTAGTCGCGCGTCACGTCGGTGAACTCGGTGTCGCCGAGCCGCTCGAAGGTC
Organism: Egicoccus sp.; assembly: GCA_040904725.1. Classification (GTDB taxonomy): domain Bacteria; phylum Actinomycetota; class Nitriliruptoria; order Nitriliruptorales; family Nitriliruptoraceae; genus Egicoccus. The sequence continues at coordinate 4,530 of JBBDSX010000157.1, read as the reverse complement.
TCCATCCACAGCGCACCGGCGTGGACCAGCACGTTGGTCTTGTGCACCAGCGTGAGATGCCCGTCCCGCTGCTGGGCGAGTTCGAAGGCGTAGCGCAGCACGCGCTCGACCCCGTGGTAGGTGTTGACCGACTCCTGGGTGGCGACCTCGTGCGGCGTGCCCGCGTACAGGCGCCCGCCGGCGCCGGCATAGACCGACTCGGTGTTCTCGCGGATCACGACGAAGTCGCAGCGGTCGGGGGTCAGGCCGGCGACCGGCGTCTTCACGCCCGGGTAGAGCTTCACAGGGCGTTGGTTGACGTACTGGTCGAACGCGAAACGGAGCTTGAGGAGCAGGCCTCGCTCGATCACACCGGGCGGGACGTCGGGGGTGCCGACGGCGCCGAGGTAGATGGCGTCGAAGCCGCGCAGTTCCTCGAGCGTCTCGTCGTCGAGGACCTCACCGGTCTCGAGGTAGCGACGCCCGCCGAGGTCGTAGTCGACCCGCTCGGTCGTGAAGCCCTCGATCCGCTCGAGTCGGTCGAGCAGCTTGAGTCCCTCGGCGACCACTTCGGGCCCGATGCCGTCGCCGCCGAGGATCGCGATGCGGTGGTCTGCCATGGCGGGAGCCTTGTCGTCGTGTGTCGGAGCGGCCGCGATCCTATGCAGACCGTCGCATGACGCCGCACCCGCGCCTACCGTTGCCGGTGTACCCCTACCGGAGAGTCTCCCTTGAGCGCACAGCCACCCCCACCACAGACGCCCGGCGGCCCCTCCGGGTCGGTGTTCACCGGCACCGCCGACCTCGGCCCGCGCATCGGCGCGCGCCTTCTCGACATACTCATCGTCGCGATCCCGGCCAGCATCGTGCTGTGGTTCATCGGTGCCGGCGTCGGCTTCGGTGACAGCTGGATCGGCAGCGCGCTGACATCGTTGCTCTGGTTCGGCTACTTCGTGTACCTCGAGAGCTCGCGCGGCTCGACGATCGGCAAGCAGATCCTCAACCTGAAGGTCATCTCGGCCAGCGGCGCGCCGCCGTCGACGGAGGAAGCAGCCAAGCGAAATGTCTGGATGCTGTTCGGCCTCGTTCCCTGGATCGGCGGGGTGGCCAGCCTCGTCGCGGTGATCGTGATCATCGTCACCATCTCGTCCGACAACCACAACCGCGGCTACCACGACACCTTCGCCGGCACGGCCGTGATGCGGGCCTGAGGGCCGAGGACGTCGACCGACGGCGGCTGCGTGCCGCCCTGCTCGACGTGGCGCCATGGCTCGCGGCCACCGAGGTCGGCCCCGCGGCGGTCGAGGCAGGCGACTGCGACCGCTGCGGTCTGGCACCTCGCCTGCTGCCGCTGTGCGGCCCCGTCGCGTGGGAGGCGGTGTGCCGCGACTGCGGCTTGGCACTCGGCGGGGACGGCTGGTGCGCCGGCCACGAAGCGGACGGGGACCAAGCAAGGGTGTGGGCCGCGGCGCTGCCCGACGACTGGCCGCCGACGGTGCTGCTGTGGTGGCTCGCCACCGGCGAACTGCGGGCGATCGATCTCCTCCCGCGACAGCGCGCGGCCCTGCCGACGAGCGTCGCGGACGCGCTGCCCTGAGTCGAGCCGTGTGGCACCATGACGAAACCGGAACTCGGGGCCAGTCCGGTGGGGGGAGGGCCTTGCAGATGGCCGAGCGCCGCGGCTGCGCCGTGACGAGATGGATGTCCGTCCGCGGGCGCGAGGCCGTCGACGCGTCAGCCTGAGGCGACCGCCACGCCGTGGTCGTCGAGGAAGGCGCGCACGCCGGCGGCGTCCTCGAACTGGTGGGCGGCGATGCCGGCCTCGCGTGCGCCCTCGACGTTGACCTCGCGGTCGTCGACGAAGAGCACCTCGTCGGGGCCGCAGGCGAGCCGCTCGAGCAGGCGCTCGTAGAACGCGGTCTCGGGCTTGCGGGCACCGAGGTGGCACGACGCGACGATCTCGTCGAACCGGCCGGCCAGCAACGTGTCGGCCAGGTCGTCGATCCATCGCGGATAGTTGCTGGCCGTCGCCCGCACGACGCGGCCGTCGAGGTCGTCGAGCAGTTCGGCCATGCCGTCGAGGAACCGGGTGCCCTCGAGCCGGACGCGGTGGAACTCGGACGGGTCGACCTCGACCCCGAGGTCGTCGTACATCGCCCAGTACGCCGCCTCGTCGAGTTCGTCGCGTTCGAACGCCGGGTAGACGTTCGGCGGTCGGCGGGCGAACAACTCCTCGAGCGGCAGGCCGGTGGCGGCGCGCAACGCCTCGCGGAACGGGTCGCGGACGACGGTGTCCATCAGGTCGAAGGCGACGACCCGGATCGGGCGCTCGGTACGGGGTCGACCAGGGGACGGCGACGTCAGGGCGCAACCTCGGGAACGGTGGCGTAGGTTCCTGCGAACCTAGCCCTCGCGGCGCCGCCAACGGCCACCACCAGGAGTCATCGTGGACCCGCGTGACCAGCTCGCGACCAGCATCGACGGGCGCCGGGACGCGCTGGTGGCGCTCTCCCACGGCATCCACGGCGACGCGGAGATCGGCTTCGAGGAGCACCGCTCCTCGGCCAGGGTCGCCGAGGCACTCACCGCCGGCGGGTTCGACGTCACCCACGGCGTCGCCGGCCTGGACACCGCGATCGTGGCCCGCGCAGGCTCGGGCCCGCTGCGGATCGGGATCTGCGCCGAGTACGACGCCCTGCCCGGCATCGGTCACGCCTGCGGCCACAACATCATCGCCAGCGCCGCCGTCGGCGCCGGCCTCGCGCTGGCCGAGGTCGCCGACGACCTCGGCATCGAGGTCGTCGTGCTCGGCACCCCGGCCGAGGAGGGCGGCGGCGGCAAGATCGTGATGATGGAGGGTGGGGCGTTCGACGGTCTCAACGCCGCGATGATGGTCCATCCGGCGCCGGTCGAGGCAGCCCAGATGACCTGCCTCGCCGTCCAGCACTTCGAGGTGCGCTACCGCGGCCGCTCCGCCCACGCGTCGGCCTACCCCCAGATGGGCATCAACGCCGCCGACGCGCTGACCGTCGCCCAGGTCGGCATCGGGCTGCTGCGCCAGCACATCCGCCCGACCGATCGCATCCACGGCATCGTCACCGACGGCGGTGACGCGCCGAACATCGTCCCCGAACGGACCGCCGGCACGTGGTACGCCCGCGCCGCCAGCCTGACCGAACTCGCCGAGCTGTACCCGCGGGTGCAGCGCTGCTTCGAAGCGGGCGCGCTGGCCACCGGCGCGACGCTCAGCTTCGACGAGCCCGGCCCGGCCTACTCGGAGTTCCTCACCGACGAGGCGCTCCGGAACGCCTACGTCGCCGAGGCCGAGGCGATCGGACGCACGTTCCCCGCCTCCGGCGAGGAACCGTCCCTGGCCGGCTCGACCGACATGGCCAACGTGTCGCTGGCGATGCCGGCCATCCACCCGATGCTGGCCATCGAGGCCCGCGGCGCCGTCAACCACCAGCCCGAGTTCACCGCCGCCTGCGTGACCCCGTCCGCCGACCGTGCGGTACGCGATGGCGCACTCGGGATGGCACGCACGGTCGTAAGGGCCGCCACCGAGGGCCTGCTACGCGACCGGCTGCTCACGCGCACCTACGAGGCGCGTTCGACGGCTTGATCGTCGGGCTCCCACCGGTGGGCGCGGACGTCGCGAAGCGGGGTGCCGAGGAAGCGCTCGCCGAGCTCGGCGAACCGCATCGGATCGCCGGAGGTGACGAACCGCAGCCGCCCACGTCGGAGGCCGTCGTCGACCAGCCACCCCATGCGCTGCAGCAGATCGCGGACCTCGAAGGCCGTCTCGTCGGCGCTCGAGACCAGCGTGACGTTGCGCCCGACGACCGCGCCGATCGCCCGCGACAGCAGCGGATAGTGGGTGCACCCCAGCACGAGCGTGTCGGTGCGGGCCGTGAGCAGCGGCGCGAGCCGTTCGCGCACCACCGCGACCGCCTCGGGCGTGTCGGTGCGGCCCTCCTCGACCAGTTCGACGAAGCCCGGGCAGGCCAGGACCTCGACGGCGAGGTCGAGCTTGAGCCGGCCGGCGGCACGCTCGTAGACGCGGCTGCCGGCGGTCATGCGGGTGCCGATGACGACCGTGCGTCGGCTGCGGGAGGCCTTCGCGGCAGCGCGGAGCCCCGGCTCGACCACGCCGATCACCGGGATGTCGAGTCGCGAGCGCAGGTGGTCGAGCGCCGCCGCCGTCGCGGAATTGCACGCGATGACCAGCATCTTGGCCCCCTCGGCGAGGAGGAGGTCGGCGATCTGGTCGCTGAACCGCCGCAGTTCGTCGGCCGTACGGTCGCCGTATGGGTAGCGGGCCGTATCGCCGAAGTAGACCAGGTCCTCGCCAGGGAGCAGGTCGGCCAGCGCCTGCAGCACGGTGAGACCGCCGAGGCCGCTGTCGAAGACGCCGATGGGCCCGTCGTTCACCTGGAAAGCCGTCCTCGCCGCGGATGCATGCTGCCGTCGGCACGCTAGCGGTGTCGGCGCCGCGGTCGGCGTCGGCCGGACCCGACCGTCGGTCACGCCACGTGGCCGGACACCGCTAGC
>JBBDSX010000156.1:3783-5501 GCA_040904725.1 Egicoccus sp. | reverse complement strand
CTCCACCTTGGCAAGGTGGCGCTCTAGCCAACTGAGCTACATCCGCGTGCGGTCGCAGAAGGTAACCGCTGCTGCGGGACCGAGCAAAACGAGTGTTCGATCCTGCGTCACGACGGTGTCAGGCCCGCCCGCTCGAGCCGAATCCCCCCTCGCCGCGGGCCGTGGCGTCGAGGTCGTCCACTTCCTCGACCACGGCGTTGCCGACGCGCTGCAGCAGCAACTGGGCCACACGCTCGCCCTGTTCGAGGATGACGGTTTCCTGGCCGAGGTTGCACAGCAGGACCAGCACCTGGCCGCGGTAGCCGGCGTCGATCGTCCCCGGTGCATTGGCGACGGTCACGCCGTGCCGGCGGGCGAGCCCCGACCGTGGGTGGACCAGGCCGACCCAGCCCTCGGGAATGGCAACGGCCAGGCCGGTGGGGACCGCGGCGCGCTCCCCCGGTCCGAGCGTCACCGCCTCGACGCTGGCGAGGTCGAGGCCCGCGTCGCCCGGATGCGCGTAGGCGGGCAGGAGGGCGTCGTCGCGCAGACGGCGCACGCGCAACTGGACGTCTTCCTGCGTCACATCGGTTCCTCGTCGTCGAGAACGGCGGTTCGTCCGGCCTGTCCGACCGGTACCCGTCGCACGGACAGGGCACCGGACGGTGCCCGCGGCGTGGACCGTACCCTCGTGGCTGGCTGCGCCCCCGTGGGCGCAGTTGCCATGTCTGCCTTCCCCGAGGTCCTCGCGCATGTCCTTCTCCCGTCCTGCACGCCTCGCCGGCGCCCTCGCGGCCGTGGCTGTCGTCGCCGGCACCACCGGCGCCGTGGTCCACGACCGCGAACAGGCAGCCGCTGTCGAGCGCGCCGAGCTGGCCGCAGCTACCAGCACGCTCACCTCCGAGGTCTCGCAGCTGCGCCACGCGGTCGCGGCGCCCGTCCATGACACCCAGCAGACGACGGCCGCGCTGCAGGTGCTCGTCGCCGAGGCGATCACGGGGTCGGATCGCGCCCCGGCCGACGTCCTCGAGGACGTCCAACGGGTCACGGATCAGCTGCGCAGCCAGGCCGAGCGCCTCGACGAAGCGGCGTCGGCACCGCTGCCGTCGCGTTCGGGGACGCTCCCGGTCGCCGGACTCGATCCCCTGTTCGCCCGCCTCGAGCCGCTCGACGAGCAGGCACGCGGACTCGCCGTACACCTTCGGGAGTCGGCTGACCGCGTCGAGCAGTTGGCCGGCGCTGCCACCCACCTCCAGGTCGCGGCGGCGGAGTACGCGGCGTCCTCGGGCGAGCTGCCCGATGGCGAGGACCCCGACGTGCATGCGACGGCCTGGCGCGCCGAACTCGAGCGCCTCGCCGTCTACCGCACCGCCGTCGACGAGGCGGCCGACCACGCCGCCCTCGGCGGACTCGCCGACGCACACGCCGGCCTGCTCGACGCCCTCGAGACCCTGGCCGCCGACGCCCTCGCCGAACTCGAGGCGGGCGACATCGACGGCTACAACGCCCGCGTCGCCGCCGGCGTCGAGGACGAGGTCATCGCGACCTGGCGCGAGGGCCTGTCGGTGGGTGCGGATGCCGCCCTCGAGGCCCCCGCGATGGACCACCTCGAACGGTCCCGCGGGCTCACGCTCGGCCTGGTCAAGGAACTCGACAACGTGCGACGCTCCTCGCAACTGGCGATCGCGGGCTGAGTCGCACGCAGTCGACGACACCTCCCGCGTCAGTCGACGACACCT
>JBBDSX010000156.1:0-3683 GCA_040904725.1 Egicoccus sp. | reverse complement strand
CGCGGGCTGAGTCGCACGCAGTCGACGACACCTCCCGCGTCAGTCGACGACACCTTCCGCGTCAGTCGACGACGGCCTCGGCACAGCGAACGAGGTCGTCGAAGGCGTCGCGCAGGTGCCCGGTGACCTTCTCCACGTCGGGCAGGGCGTCGTAGCAGGCGGTGAACCCGAAGTTGAGCCAGCCGTCGATCGAGGTCAGGCCCACCGCGTAGGACTGCGTCTCGGCCAGCGGAGTGAACGGGAACGCACCGAGCAGCCGTGCGCCGAGGCAGTAGATCGGCAGCTGCGGACCGGGCACGTTGGTGACCAGGAAGTTGAACAGGCGACTGTTCACGGCCACACGCGCCGCCATCGCATGCAACGTCGGCGGCGCGAACTCGGTCAGCCCGATCAGGAATCCCGCCCCGACGGCGTGGTGGCTCGACTTCACCTCGCTCATCGCGTCGTGGCAGATGCGCAGCCGCTCGACCGGGTCGAGCTCGAACGCCGGCAGGTCGACGAACACCGCGACGACCTGGTTGCCCAGCGCGTGTCCCTCGGAATTGGCCCGGGTGCTCACCGGCACCATGGCACGCAGCCACAGCCCGTCGGTGACCGCCCCGTGGTCGCGCAGGAACCGGCCCGTCGCGTCGGCCACCGCGGCGAGGACGACGTCGTTGACGGTGGTGCCGAAGGCGTTCTTCACCAGCTTTGCGTCGTCGAGGGGCACGCGCTGGATCGAGAACCGGCGGTGCGGACCGGGCGGCTGGTTGAGCAGTGACCGCGGGGTCGGGTGCAGCAGTGCCGAGCGGGCCACCGAAGCCGTCGCACGCCCGACCGACATGGCGCGCTTTGCCGTCTTGGTCGGTGCCGCCGCGATCCGGCGCCCGGCGGCCAGCAGGTGGGCGGGGCTGGTCAACGCACCCCGGACCGCATCGCCGAGCAGGTCGGCGGTCCCGGGTTCTGGAGCCGGCTCCCAGGGTTGCGGCTCGGGGATCTCGGCGTCGTCCTCGGGGCTGACATCGAGCATGACGGTCGCGATGTCGATACCGGCCAGCCCATCGATCATGGCGTGGTGGTTCTTGCCGAGCAGCGCGAACCCGCCCTCCTCGAGCCCCTCGATCAGGTACAGCTCCCACAGGGGCCGGTCACGGTCCAGCGGGCGCGACAGGATCCGGGCGCTGTACTCGGTCAACTGCGCGATCGTGCCGGGGCGCGGCAGCGCCGCGTGACGGACGTGGTAGGACAGGTCGAAGTGGGTGTCGTCGACCCAGACCGGGTTCCCGAGGCCGAGCGGCGGCGTGGCCAGCCGCTGCCGGTAGCGCGGCACCAGGTGCAGGCGTGAGCGGACCAGTTCCAGGAACCGGCCGTGATCCGGTTCACGCGCGTCGCCCTGTTCCTTGCCCGGCGGGTCGAAGATGAACAGGCCGCCGACGTGCATGTGACGGTTCGACGCCTCCATGTTGAGGAACGCCGCATCCAACGAGGTCAGTCGCTCGCCGTGTCGGTGTGCCACGCCACTCCCCGCCGCGTCGTCGACGTCGGTACCCCGGCTCGGAGTTCCCCGACCGCGGCGGCGAGCCTACTTGCCCTCGGACGGGGTTCGGCGGGGGCGCACCGACAGGGGCCGCCGGACCCCGATGCCGCGCAGCCGCACGGGCCGCAGCCGCTTGGTGTTCATGCCCTCGGGCACGATGTCGGCGAGGTCGTCGTCGACGAGCAGGCTCCAGGGCCGGGCGAGGTCGGTCAGGCGGGCAGCGCGGTTGACGGGCGGGCCGTAGATGTCGCCCTCCCGTACCAGTCCCCCGCCGGCCGCCATCCCGCCACGCAGCGGCACGTCCTCGAGCTCCGGGACCGGCGTGGTCAGCTCGACCATCGCGCCGATCAGCAACGCCGGGTCGGCGGCCACCAGCATGGCCGCGTCACCGAGGTACTTGACCACCGTGACCTGCTTGTCGGGCGAGGTGACCGCGACGACCCGCTCCTCGAACGCGTCGAGCACGTCGTCGAGGCCGCCGGGGTCCACGCGCGAGGACAGCGACGTCCAGCCGACCACGTCGACGAACCCGACCGCGATCTGGACCTCGGCCGCCTCGGAACGGGTGAGCATGGCGGCCAGTTCGGTGCCGAGCTGTTGTTCGAGTTGCAGTCCGTAGGTGATGGTGAGGATGTCGCGGCCGAGTTCGTCGAGGCGGCGGGCCGTCTCGGCCAGGCCGGTCGCGATCGCGAGGTCGTCTGCGCCGGCCTGGCGCATCGGCAGCAGGACCTCGTCGCGGACGACGCCGAGGTCGCTGCGGGCCACGGTCGCCAGCGCGGTACCGCGGGCACGGGCCGAGCGGACCACCGCCTCCTCGGGCAGCACGGCCAGCAGCGCCTCGAGGTGGTTGGCCCAACGCAGGTCGCTGTCGCTGAACCGGTCGGGCAACTCGAGGCCGCTGGCGACCCGCACGCGCTTGAGGACCTCGGGCGCCACCCCGGAACGTTCGGCGAGTTCGTCGAGGTCGTAGCGCGGTTCCTCGCCGAGCACCCGCTGGGCGAGGACCAGCGGCACCCGACCCTCGGCGACGGCCGAGCGGGCCTCGTGGGCGGGCAGGCCGAGCTCGATCAGCGCCTGCTCGGTGACACGGTCCTGCTCGGTGAGGGGCCGGGACCGCCCGAGCACGTCACGCAGGAACGGCGGCAGTTCGCCGGTCAGGTCCTCGGACGCCTCGCTCACTCGTCGGGCCTTTCGGTCACCGGGGCCTAGCGGGGGGCCATGCGCAGCGACCCGTCGAAGCGGATCACCTCGCCGTTGAGGTAGGGATTGGCCACGATCTGGGTGACGAGCAGGCCGTACTCGTCGGGCTGGCCGAGCCGGTGCGGGTGCGGGATGTTCTCGGCCAGCGCGGTGCGGGCCTCCTCGGGCAGCCCGGCCAGCATCGGGGTGTCGAACGTGCCCGGCGCGATGGTGCACACCCGGATCTGCTGGCGGGCGAGGTCGCGCGCGATCGGCAGGGTCATGCCCACCACGCCGCCCTTGGACGCGCTGTAGGCGGCCTGGCCGATCTGGCCGTCGAACGCCGCGATCGACGCGGTGTTCACGATCACGCCACGGTCGCCGTCGACGGGGTCGTTGCCGGCCATGGCCTCGGCGGCGAGACGCACGACGTTGAAGGTGCCGACCAGGTTGATCTCGACGACCTTGCGGAACAGGGCGAGGTCGTGGGGGCCGTCCCTGCCCAGCACCCGCGACGCCCAGCCGACGCCGGCGCAGTTGACCGCGACGCGGATCTCGCCGAGTTCGGCGGCCTGCGCGAATGCCTCACCGACGGCGTCGGGGTCGGTGACGTCGGCCGGCACGAACCGGGCCTGCTCGCCGATCGCGTCAGCGGCTGCGGCGCCGTCGGCGTCGGGCAGGTCGAGCAGGACCACACTGGCGCCGTGCGCCGCGAGAGCCCGGGCGGTGGCGTGGCCGAGGCCGGAGGCACCGCCGGTGACGACGGCGACGGATCGGTGGGACAACTGCAACGCGACGCTCCTGGACGGGGTCGGTGGGTGGTGGGAACAGCAAAGGTAGTCAGCGTCCGCGGGCGGTCAGGAAGCGGTCGCGCGCCTCGGCGAGATCGACGATCGGGGGCGGGTAGTCGACCTCGACCGGGAACAGCCCGTCGTCCTCCCTCCCGGGGCCCACCAGGCCGTGGTCCTCCCTCCCGGGGCCCACCAGG
>JBBDSX010000155.1:0-5560 GCA_040904725.1 Egicoccus sp. | reverse complement strand
ACGAGGTGGCGCTCGTCAGCGCCAACGGAACTCGCCGCTGGCCTGGGGGCGTTCGCCCTTGAGCTGGCGGCGGGCGTTGCCGAGCGCCAGCGCGGTACCGACGCCGAGGACCCCGAGGAACACCAGGCCGAGCTGCTGGCGCGGGGTGTCGGCGATCTTGAGCTTGCCGCCCTCTTCGGCCTCCTCGCCGCCTTCGGCGGGGACCTCTTCGCCGGTTTCGGCAGGGGCCTCCTCGGCGGCCGACACCGGGCCGGCAACGAGAAAGATGGCCGCCAGGGCGGCCGCGGACGAGCGCAGGAGCTTGGAGGTCACGTTCATGGCGCGCAGCGTAGCCGCACCCGCGCGCGATCCCGACATCGTCACCCGCGACCGCGTCGGCGGGGACCTGGGGCGACGGCGGCAACCGCTCGCGGGGGGAACGTGTCGTGCGGTTGCCGCCCGTGCGGCCTAGTCTGGCTGGAGGATTCCCGGGGCAGCCCGTTCGCCCTGGGCCGGAGTTTGGGGTGGAAGGCCGTCCAGGCGTGAGCACGGAGATCGGCGAGACGCTGCGCACTGCGCGCGAGGACCAGGGTCGCTCCGTCGAGGAGGTCGCCCAGGTCCTGCGGATGCGCAGTGATTACGTGCGTGCGCTCGAGGACGAGCGCTTCGAGGTCTTCGGCGGCGACATCTACGCCCGCGGCTTCCTGCGCAACTACGCCACCGAGTTGGGCATCGACCCGCAGCCCCTGCTCGACGACTACCGACGCGAGCACGGCGAGCAGTCGGACCTCGCCGGTCTGGCCCAGGCCCCGAGCAGCGCCCGCACTTCGGTTTCGCCGCGTTCGTCGCCGCCACCGTGGATCGCGTGGGTGCTGGTGGCCGTCATCGTGATCGCCGGACTGGCATACATCGGCACGCTCGGCTCGGGCCGCACGCCCGGCCAGGCGAGCCCCGACCCGACCACCGCCCCGCCTCCGCCGGCCGAGAGCCAGACCGAGACCGAAGAGCCGGAAGCGACCGAGGAACCCACCGACGAGCCCGAGGCCGAACCGGAACCCGAGCCCACGTTCGAGGGCGTCGAGGTCGTGCTCGCCCTCGAGGAGGACTCCTGGATGCGCGTGGTCGTCGACGGCGGCGTGGAACTCGAACGCCTCGTCGCGGCCGGCGAGACCCTGCAGTTCCCCGGCGAGGAAGAGGTCGTGGTCCGGCTCGGCAACGCCGGCGGCGTGCGGGCCCAGGTCAACGGCGAGGAGGTCGACTCGCTGGGCGCGCGTGGCGAGGTCGTCGAGGTGCGGTTCACTGAATCGGGCGTCGAGCCCGTCTGACGCGCCGGACGGCGTCGCCACCCACGGCGATCGTCGCCTTCCATCTCGATCCGAGGCTGCTTCGTGTCCACATCCGCACCCGCCGACTCCTACAGCGTCGCTGTCGTGACGCTGGGCTGCGGTCGCAACGAGGTCGACTCCGAGCAACTCGCCGGCCTCTTCCACCGCGAGGGCAACCCGGTGCTCGACGACCCGGCGCAGGCCGATGTCGTGCTCGTCAACACCTGCACCTTCATCGCACCGGCGAAGCAGGAGTCGATCGACACCGTCCTCGAGGCGTGCCAGCTCAAGGAGGACGGCCGTGCCCGCGCCGTGCTCGTGGTCGGCTGCATGGCGCAGCGCTACCCGAACGAACTCGCCGAGGCGATCCCCGAGGCCGACGCCATCGTCGGGTTCGACGGGTACGCCGACCTGCCGGGCGTCGTCGGTGACGTGCTCGCCGGTCGCCAGTACGCGCGCGTCATCGGCGTCGGCGACGCGCACCCCGGCGCGCGGTCGGGCGGGGCCGGCGGCGGCGTGCGCCGCGACCTGCCGCTGATGGTCGCGCCGGTCGGCGCCGGCGCCGGACAGACGACCCACACGCCGTCGACCGCGGACGACCTCGACGAACTCCTGCTCGGCCTGACCGTCCCCGAGCTGCCGCCCGAGGCGCCCCGCTTGGCGACCTCGGCCGCCACCGCCCAGGACGCACTCGACCGCGTGCCCGACACCGGTCCCCGCTTCCCCGTCCGCCTGCCCCAGACCGGCGGTGTCGCCCGGCCGTGGGCCTACCTCAAGATCGCCTCGGGCTGCGACCGCGTCTGCACCTTCTGCGCCATCCCGTCGTTCCGCGGCCGCTTCCGCAGCCGTCCGCTGGACGAACTGCTGGCCGAGGCCGCTTGGCTGGTCGAGGGCGGGGCGCGAGAGCTGGTGCTGGTCAGCGAGAACACGACCTCGTGGGGCAAGGACCTCGACGGCGGCCGCAAGCTGCAGCCGACCCTGCTGCGCGAGCTCTCGCAGATCGACGGGCTCTACCGCATCCGGCTGATGTACCTGCAGCCGGCCGAACTCACGCTGCCGCTGCTCGAGACGATGGCCGAGCTGCCCAAGGTCGCGTCGTACTTCGACCTGTCGCTGCAACACGTCTCCGGCCCGGTCGTGAAGGCGATGGCCCGCTCGGGTGACCCGGGGAAGTTCGGCGCGATGATCGAGCGCATCCGCGGCCTCGACCCGCACGCGGTGTTCCGGTCCAACTTCATCCTCGGCTTCCCGGGCGAGACCGACGACGACGTCAAGGCGCTCGAGGAGTTCCTCGAGACCCACCTGCTCGACTGGGTCGGGCTGTTCCCGTTCAGTGTCGAGGACGGCACCCCCTCGGCCGGGTTCGACGACCAGGTGCCCGAGGACGTCGCGCAGGACCGGTTGCTGCGCGTCGGGGAATTGCAGGAGCGCCTCGCCGACGAGGCATCCCGCCGGTTCGTCGGTCGCCACCTCGACGTCATCGTCCAGGAGCGCGACGACGACGCCGGCCTGACGCTGGCCCGCTCGTACCGCGAGGCGCCCGACACCGACGGCGAGATCGAGGTCGTCGACGCCGACGGCACGCCAGCGTCGTTGCCCGTGGGGCAGCGCGCCCGGGTCGAGGTGGTCGACACGGTCGGGGTCGACCTCGTCGCTCGCCTGGTGGACGAGATGGACGCCGGAGCCGGCGCGGCGTGAACGAGGCGGGCCGCGACCACGACGACGTCCCCGAGGCGGTGCCGCTGGCCGAGTTGCGCGCCGAGGAACCGCACTGGTTCAACCTGCCCAACCTGCTGACGTTGCTGCGCGTCCTGCTCGTGCCCGTGATCCTGTGGTTGCTGGCCATGGACGGCCCCGGTGACACGGCACGGTGGTGGGCGTTCGGCGTCTTCGTGTTCGCCGCGGCGACCGACTCGATCGACGGGTGGGCCGCCAGGCGCTGGAACGGCGTCACCCGCTGGGGGCAGTTGGCCGACCCGATCGCCGACAAGATGCTGATCATCGGGTCGCTGGCCAGCCTCGCGTTCGTCGACGAACTGCCCTGGTGGGCGGTCAACGTCATCATCGTCCGCGAGGTCGCGGTGACCCTGCTGCGGGTCCGCCTCATCCGGCGCCTCGATCTGGTCATGCCCGCCAGCTACTGGGGCAAGGCCAAGACCCTGTCGCAGGTGGTGGCCATCGCGGCGTACCTGTCACCGGGCGTCCGCGAGGCCGTGGCAGAGCCCTTGCTCAACCTCGCCATCGCCCTGACGATCTGGTCCGGCATCGAGTACGCGTTCCGCGCCGGGCGGCTCGCGCGTGCCACGACGAAGGGGACAGCACGTTGAGCAGTCAGGATGCGGGCACGATCGACGGCGTCGAGATCCGCCCCGCGGGCGAGGTCGCCCGCGCCGCGATCGTCTCCGTCGGTAGCGAGTTGCTGCTGGGCGACCTCACCGACACCAACGCGACCTGGCTGTCGTCGGAACTGCGCGACATGGGCATCGAGGTGCTCCACCACGTCGCCGTGCGTGACGACACCGAGGAGTTCGTCGACGTCCTGCACTGGCTGGCCGAACGCGTCGAGGTGATCATCTGCGGCGGCGGCCTCGGCCCGACCTCCGACGACCGCACCCGTGAAGCGGTCGCTGCGGCCGCCGGCGTGTCCGTGGTCCACCACGACGACCTCGAGGAGGACATCCGCCAGAGGTTCGCGAAGATGGGCCGCCCGATGCCGCCGCAGAACGCGCGGCAGGCCGGCATCCCCGCCGGTGGGCGTCCGTTCCCGCCGGTCGGGACCGCGCCCGGCTTCGCGTTGACGATCCCGTCGCCGGGGCCGGTTCGGGTGTACGCCCTGCCCGGCGTGCCGTGGGAATTGCGCGAGTTGTTCCACCGCGACGTCGCCCCCGAGATCCAGGCAGTCGCCGGCGCCCGTGCGACCGTGACCCGGGTCGTGCACGTGATCGGCAAGGGCGAGTCCGACGTCGCCCAGATCGTCGAGCCGATCCTGGCGGGCAACGACGCCGTCGAGTTGTCGTTCCTCGCCCGCTCGCACGAGATCCAGGTTCGTTTGACCGTCAGCGAGGCGGACGCCGAGAAGGCCCGAACGGCCTCGCAGCCGCTGCTCGAGGAGGTCATCGGCGCGTTGGGCGCCGCGGTCGCGGGGGTCGACGAGGAACAACTCGAGGACGTGGTGCTGCGCCTGCTCGGCGCGGTGGACGAGACCGTCGCGACGGCCGAGTCGGCCACCGCCGGCGACATCGCGGCCCGTCTGGGGGCTGTTCCGGGCGCCTCGCACGGGCTGCTGGGCGGCATGGTGGTCTACGACACCGACGTCAAGCACGAGGTGCTCGGCGTCGACCGCGCCCTGCTCGACGAGCACGGCCCCGTCAGCGAGGCGGTCACCCGTGAACTCGCCCGGCTCGCGCGCGAGCGCTTCGGCGCGGACTGGGGGATCGGGGTGACCGGCGCCGCCGGACCCGAGCCGCAGAACGGCCAGCCGGTCGGCACGGCGTTCTGGGCGCTGGCCCACCCCGACGGCCACGTCGAGGTGCATGGTCGGGTGATGCCCGGTGACCGCGGCCAGGTCATCAAGCGGCTGGGCAGCACCGCACTGGACCTGCTGCGCCGCCGGCTCCAGGATCGCTGAGCCGCACGTGCGCCTGTTCGTCGCCCTCCCGACCGCGCCGCAACTGCGCGTCGGGCTCGTCCCGGTGGTCGACGACCTGCGCGAGCGCTTCGACGGGCTGCGCTGGTCCCGTCCCGAAGGGTGGCACGTGACGCTGGCGTTTCTCGGCGAGGTCGCTGCCGAGCGGGTCGGCGAGGTCGCGGACGTGCTCGACCGCGAGGTTGCCGGCGTCGCGCCGTTCGAACTGCGCTCGGCCGGAGCGGGTCGGTTCGGACGCGGCGTGCTGTGGCTGGGCGTCGACAGCGACCCCGCGGGGCGGGTCACCGAACTGGGTGAGCGGGTGCAGGCCGGTATCGAGACCGCCGGGCTCCCGGTCGAACGGCGCCCGGTACACCCACACGTCACCCTGGCCCGTGGCGGGAAGCGGCGTGTCACCGACGGGCTGGTCGCCGAGGTCGCGGTCGCCGAGGTGGCCTGGTCTGCGGACCGGATCGAGCTGTGGTCCTCGCGGCTGGGTTCGGGACCTGCCCGCTACACGGTCGAGCACGTGGCGCCGCTGCCCGGCTGACGACACCCAGCGCACCGGGCGTCCCGTGCCATTTGTGCGGGTTTCCCCGGGAGTTACCGCCGGGGTTGCCGCACGAGTGGT
>JBBDSX010000154.1:0-5590 GCA_040904725.1 Egicoccus sp. | reverse complement strand
CGGAGGGCAGCACGGTGCGCTTGACCACGGCGTCGGGGTTGGTGCGGTTGACCTCCTCGATCTCCACACCGCCTTCCTTGGAGCAGATGATCAGCTCGCCCTTGTTGACCCGGTCGTGCATCACCGAGAGGTAGTACTCCTCCTCGATGTCGCTGGCCGGCTCGATGTAGACCACGTTGACCGTGTGGCCCTTGATGTCGAGACCGAGGATGTGGCCGGCGTGCTCCGTGGCGTCGTCGACGGAGGGCGCGTACTTGACGCCGCCCGCCTTGCCGCGGCCGCCGGTCTTGACCTGTGCCTTCACCATCACCGCCGCGGCACCGTCGGTCTCGATGTGCTGGCGTGCCGCTGCCTCGACCTCGTCGACGGTGCGGCAGGCCGTGCCCTCGGCGGGGACGGGAACACCGTTGCGGCGGAACAGCTGCTTGCCCTGGAACTCCACGAGGTCCACGCGGGGCCTCCTCGGTCAGTTGTCGTGTACGGGGTGACGGTGGACGTGCGACGCCGCGACCGAGAGCGGTCGCGGCGTGAGAATCAGACGCGTTCGGGGACGTTGCCCTTGACCCAGTCGGTGATCGTCTTCATCGGGGTCCCGGGCGTGAAGATCGCCGCGATCCCCTGTTCCTGCAGTTTCGGGATGTCCCCGTCGGGGATGATCCCGCCGCCGAAGACGACCACGTCATCGGCCCCGGCCTCGCGGAGCAGCTTGACCACTTTCGGGAACAGCGTCATGTGCGCCCCGGAGTGGATCGACAGGCCGACGGCCTGGGCGTCCTCCTGCAGGGCGGCGCTGACGATCTGGTCGGGGGTCTGGTGCAGGCCGGTGTAAATGACCTCGCAGCCGGCGTCACGCAACGCGCGTGCGACGACCTTCGCGCCTCGGTCGTGGCCGTCCAGTCCGGGCTTGGCCACGACGACCCGGATCGCCATGTCGTGTCTTTCTGTGGGCACCGGCGGCGAGGATAGTCGGGGCGCGGTGACCCCTCCCAAGCCGTCCCTGACCGCACGTCGCAGGTCGCTGCGGCCGGCGCAGGCCGTCGACGACGCCCGGGTACCGTGCGCCGCGATGACCGCGCCGTCGCCGGGGCCCGAGCGGCCCGAGTTCGGCCCGTCGGGCTACCTGCCCGAGCGGGCCTCGAAGCGCGCCCGCAAGATCGTGCTGCGGGCGCCGCTCGGGATGCAGTGGATCGTGGCCTCCGTCCTGGCCGGTCTGCTCGTGGTCGGGGCGGGTGTGCTGTACCTGCAGCGCCGTGACGACCCGCCGCCCGCGCCGTGGATCGCGGTCGGCGAGGTCGGCGAGCTCGCCGACAGCCGACCGCTGGCCGACCTCGATGCGCTGCTGGTCGCCGCCGGTGGGCGCGTCCGTGCGTTCGCCGAGGCGGATGGCGTCGCCTACTGCGAGGCGTCCAACCGCCTCGAGGACGGCGCCCGTGTGTGGAGCCTCACCGGTCGCGGGCTCGGTGGCGCAGCGTCGCTGGGCGAGCACCCGACCCTGGTGCACGACGGGACCGTGTACGTCGATCCGTCGCGTTCGACATCGGGCCCGACACCCTCGGACGAGGCGGCCGACCCGGCCTGCTGAGCCGGCCCGGCGGGCGTCACCGGTGTCCGCGACCGGGACATCACGGCCTGGTCGCCACGTGCCGCTCGAGCCGGGTGAGGGTCCTGGTGATGCCGTTGAGGTTGCGGCGCGGGACGCTCGACAGGTCGAGCCAGAGCCTGGTCCTGGCGTGCGACCAGTCGAAGGACTCGGTGACCAGCGTCGCGGGCCGCCCGTCCTCGGTCGTGGCGTCCTCGAGTTCGTAGCGCCACCGGTGCCCGTGGAAGTGGCGCCAGGCGATCAGGCGACCGTCCTCGAACTCCACCACGGTGTTGAGGATCTTGTAAGGCAGCCCGATACGCATGTCCATGCCGAACTTCGCACCGGGAGCGAGGCGCTCCGGCCCGCCCGGCTGGACGTCGCTGACCGTGCCCGAGCCGTCGATGAGCGGGTGCTGCGCCGGATCGGCGAGGACGTCGAAGATCGCCTGACGGTCGGCGGGGATCACCCGACTGGCCGACACCCTGCGCGTGCGGTTCGTCACGACGTCTCTCCTCGGTTCATGGGCGCGCACGGTAGCCAGTCCGTCGTCGTCGGCTCCCACCGCGCCCGTTGACAGATACTCTATGGGGGTATATGTATGAGGGGGAACAGGAGGCTGCATGCAGCGCCACACCGATGGCCACACCACGCCCGACCACGAGGCGCCACACGAGGGCCATGATCGCGGGGACCAGGCGACCCACGGGGGGCACGGCGACCACGGGGGGCACGGCGACCACGCCGCGATGTTCCGCGACCGCTTCTGGCTGACGCTGGTGCTCGCCGTCCCGGTCGTGTTCTTCTCCCACCACGTCCAGGACCTGCTGGGCTACACCGCGCCGACGTTCACGGGGTCGGACCTGATCGGTCCGGTGCTCGGCAGCATCGTGTTCTTCTACGGCGGTTGGCCCTTCCTGACCGGCGGCTGGCAGGAGGCCCGCACGAAGCAGCCGGGCATGATGCTGCTGATCGGCATGGCCATCACGGTCGCCTACGTCGCCTCCATGGCCACCAGCCTGGGCTGGTTCGAGCAGGAGCTGTGGTGGGAGTTGGCGCTGCTGATCGCGGTCATGCTGCTCGGTCACTGGATCGAGATGCGCGCGATCGGACAGGCTCGCGGGGCCCTCGCCGCCCTGGCGGAGTTGCTGCCCGACGAGGCCGAGCGCGTCGCCGACGACGGCTCGACCACCACCGTGCCCATCGCGGACCTTCGGGCCGGCGACGTCGTGCTCGTCCGCCCGGGCGCCCGCGTCCCCGCCGACGGCCAGGTCGTGCAGGGCGCCGCCGACGTCGACGAATCCATGCTGACCGGCGAGTCGAACCCCGTGACCCGCGGCGAGGGCGAGCCGGTGGTCGCCGGCACCGTCGTCATGGACGCGAGCCTACGCATCGAGGTGAACGCGCTCGGCGAGGACACCGCGCTCGCCGGCATCCAGCGCATGGTCGCCGACGCCGAGGGGTCCCACTCCCGGGCCCAGGCACTGGCGGACCGCGCGGCCGCGCTGCTGTTCTACGTCGCCGTCGGCGCAGGCATCGTGACCGCCGCGGTCTGGCTCACCCTCGGGCAGCCGTCGTTCGCGGTCAACCGCACGGTCACCGTGCTGATCATCGCCTGCCCCCACGCCCTGGGGCTCGCGATCCCGCTGGTGACCGCGATCTCGACCTCCAAGGCCGCCCGCTCCGGCATCCTGGTCAAGGATCGGATCGCCCTCGAGCGGATGCGCACGGTCGACGCGGTGCTGTTCGACAAGACCGGCACCCTGACCCGTGGCGAGCACGTGGTCGCCGAGGTGGCCGTCGCCGACGGCGTCGAACGGCAGGACCTGCTGCGGCTCGCCGGGGCGGTCGAGGCTGACTCCGAGCACCCCCTGGCGCGCGCGATCCACGCCTACGCCCGCGACGGGGCCGGCACGCTGCCGACCGCCAGCGGCTTCCGGTCGATGTCCGGCCGCGGGGTCGAGGCCGAGGTCGACGGGGCCACGGTCGCGATCGGCGGACCGGCCCTGCTCCGCGAGCGTGAACTCAGCGTGCCCGAGGGGCTCGAGGCCACCACGGCCGCCTGGCGCGACCGCGGCGGCGCCGTGCTGCACGTCGTCCGTGACGGCGAGGTGATCGGTGCGTTCGGTCTCGAGGACGAGGTCCGCGACGTGTCGCGCGCCGCCGTCGAACAACTCCACGCCGCCGGCGTCACCGTGGCGATGATCACCGGCGACGCGCAGCAGGTCGCCGACGCCGTGGCCGCCGAACTCGGCATCGACGAGGTGTTCGCCGAGGTCCTGCCCGAGGACAAGGACGCCAAGGTCGCCGAACTGCAGGAGCGCGGCCTGATCGTGGCGATGGTCGGTGACGGCGTCAACGACGCGCCGGCGCTGGCCCGTGCGGACGTCGGCATCGCGATCGGCGCCGGCACCGACGTCGCGATCGAGTCGGCCGGGATCGTGCTGGCGTCCGACGACCCGCGCGGCGTGGTCGCGATCCGCCGGCTGTCGGCGGCGACCTACCGCAAGATGGTGCAGAACCTGTGGTGGGCGGCCGGCTACAACCTGCTCGCCATCCCACTGGCCGCCGGCGTACTGGCCTGGGCCGGGTTCGTCCTGCCGATGGCCGTCGGTGCGGTCCTGATGAGCACCTCAACGGTCGTCGTGGCGCTCAACGCCCAACTGCTGCGGCGGGTGCAATTGCGCGAGGTCGCGCCAGCGGCCTGAGCCTCGGCGGGCCGGACACCGGCGACGGGGATCGTGACCTGGCGCAGGTTGGTGCCGTGGGGGTGACCGTCATGGCCCGAGCCGGCTGGTCGTCATCCTCGCCGCTGCCGCGGTCGAACCAGATCCGGCCGTTCTCGCCCGGAGGAACGCGTAACGGGGAGGTCGTGCCCACCGACGGTGGCCGCGGATCAGGTCTTGACGAGGGGGGCATAGGCGAGCACGAGGTGCTTGCGGCCGGCCTTGTCGAAGTCGACGGTGGCCTCGGCACGCTCGCCCTCGCCCGACAACGAGGCGATCGTTCCGGGACCGAACTTGGTGTGCAGGACGCGGTCGCCCGGCCGGAACTCCTCGCCGGCGACCTGCAGCAGTTCCTTGTCTCGGCGGCGCGAGCCCGCGGTCGAGCCGCGCGTGCCACCTCGACGTTCGAGCAGTTCCCCGGGGATCTCGTCGAGGAAGCGCGACGGCGGGTTGTACGAGGTGCCGCCCCACAGGGTGCGGTGGTCGGCGTGGCTGACGTAGAGGCGGTGCTGCGCACGGGTGAGCCCGACGTAGGCGAGGCGGCGTTCCTCCTCGAGTTCGCTGGTGTCGTCGAGGGAGCGGACGTGGGGAAAGACGCCGTCCTCCATCCCGACCAGGAACACGACCGGGTACTCGAGGCCCTTGGCGGTGTGCAGGGTCATCAGCGTCAGGGTGCCGTCCTCGGCGTCGTCGAGTTGGTCCTGGTCGCTGACCAGCGTGACGGACTCGAGGAAGGTCTCGAGCCCGGCCATGCCGACCGCGCCCCCACCACGCTCGTGGACCTCGGTGGCGACGGATTTGAGCTCGCGAAGGTTCTCCTCGCGACCCAGCGCCTCGATGGTGCGTTCGGCCTGCAGTTCACGCATGTAGCCGGTCCGTGACCAGATCTCCTCGATCAGCTCGGGCACGTTCAGGTCGTGTTCGAGGGCGGTGCGCAACCCGTCGAGCAGGTCGACGAACGACGTGACGGCCCCGATCGCACGGGCCGCGAGGCCCTGGACGTGTTCGGCCTGGCGGCACGACTCGAGGAAGCTGATGCGTTCGCGGCGTGCGTGCCACTCGAGCGCCTCGATGGTGCGGTCGCCGACACCGCGGCGCGGCGTGTTCACGATGCGACGGGCCGAGACGTCGTCGTCGGGATTGACCAGGACGCGCGCGTAGGCGAGGACGTCCTTGATCTCCTTGCGCTCGTAGAAGCGCACGCCGCCGATGACCCGGTAGGGCATGCCGACGCGGATGAACACGTCCTCGAGCACGCGCGACTGCGCGTTGGTGCGGTAGAAGA
>JBBDSX010000153.1:0-5603 GCA_040904725.1 Egicoccus sp. | reverse complement strand
AACCGGGTCACGGTCGTCAGCGTCACGGACAACCTCGGCAAGGGCGCGGCCGGTCAGGCACTGCAGAACGCCAACCTGATGCTCGGGCTCGACGAGACGGCCGGATTGACGGCCATCGGGGTGTACCCGTGATCGCCGGCTGGGGGCCGGCCGACCGCAGCGGGCTCGACCCGGTCGACGGTGGCGCCACCGCCGCCGACGGCTTCCGTGGCGCGGGCGTGATCAGCGGCGTCAAGCCATCCGGCAAGCCCGACCTCGCCCTGCTGGTCGCCGATGCCCCCGCGGGCGCTGCCGCCGTGACGACGACCAACCTGGTCAAGGCACCGGCCTGCCACCTCACCGACCGCAACGTCGCCAACGGTCGGGCACAGGCGATCGTGATCAACGCCGGCAACGCCAACGTGTGCACCCCGTATGGCGAGGAGCACACCCAGCGCCTCGCCGACACGACCGCCGAGCAACTGGGGCTCGACCCCGCCGACGTCCTGGTCATGTCCACCGGCGTGATCGGGGTGCCGCTGCCGGTCGAGCGCATCGAGGCCGCGCTGCCCGACGCGGTCGCCGCTCTCACGGCCGACGGTGGTGACGCCGCCGCCACGGCGATGTTGACCACCGACACCCGCACCAAGCAGGTCGCGTTCCGCGTCAGCGACGAGCAGGGGTCCTGCGTCGTCGGCGGCATGGCCAAGGGTGTCGGCATGATCGAGCCGAACATGGCGACCCTGCTGGTGGTCATCACCACCGACGCACCACTGGCGGGCGCGATCGCGAAGAAGGTCCTGCGCAGCGCGGTCGCCACCACCTTCAACCGCATCAGCGTCGACGGTGACGGCTCGACCAGCGACACCGTCGCCCTGCTCGCCAGCGGCACCGCCGGGACGCCGCCCGGCCTCGACACCCTGGCACGTGCCGTGCACGCCGTGTGCGCCGACCTCGCCCACGCCGTCGTCGGCGACGGCGAAGGCGCCAGCCGTGTCGCCGCCATCACCGTCCGGCAGGCCGCCACCGAGTCCGATGCCGAACGCCTGGCCCGCTCCGTCGCAACGTCGCTGCTCGTCCGCGCCGCGATCCACGGCGGCGACCCCAACTGGGGCCGCATCATGATGGCGCTGGGCAATGCCGGCGTCGACGTCGACCCGCGTCGGGTCAGCGTGCGCTGCGCCGGCGTGACGGTGTGCCGGTTCGGTGTCGCGGCCAGCTTCGACCGCGGCCAGGCGGCCATCGCGATGCGCAAGCCGGAGATCACCATCGAGGTCGACGTCGGCATCGGCGATGGCGAGGCGACCGTGCTGACCTGCGACCTCACCCCCGACTACGTCCGCTTCAACGCCGAGTACACGACATGACGCAGACGAACCCAGAGACCACTGACGAGCAGACGGCGGCCGACAAGAGCCACCAGCGCGTCATCGCCGCGCAGGGCAAGGCCGCCGTGCTGCGCGAGGCCCTGCCGTGGATCACGCGATTCCACGGACAGACCGTGGTGATCAAGTACGGCGGCAACGCCATGATCGACGAGGACCTCAAGCGCTCGTTCGCCGCCGATGTCGCGCTGCTGCACTTCGTCGGTCTGCGGCCCGTGATCGTCCATGGCGGCGGCCCGCAGATCAGCGCCCTGGCCGGGCAACTCGGCGTCGAATCGAGCTTCGTCGGCGGCCTGCGCGTGACCGACGCCCCGATGATGGACGTCGTGCGCATGTCGCTGCTCGGGCAGGTCAACCCCGAACTGGTCGGTCTCGTCCAGGCAGCCGGAGCCCCCGCTGTCGGCGTCGCGGGCACCGACGCCGGCCTGCTGCAGGTACGTCCCGCCGTCGGACCCGAAGGCGAGGACCTCGGGCTGGTCGGTGAAGTCGAGCATGTCGACACCAACTACCTGACCGAACTGCTCGACGACCACTTCCTGCCCGTGATCGCGACCGTCGGTCGTGACGCCGAGGGCAACGAGCGCAACGTCAACGCCGACCTCGCCGCCGGTGCGATCGCCGCCGCCCTTGGGGCGTCGAAGCTCGTCTACCTCACCGACGTCGAGGGCCTGTACCAGGACTTCGGCGACCCCGAACGCCAGAGCCTGATGAGCGAGGTCTCGGCCGACGGCCTGCAGGCGATGCTCGACGCCGGGGAGTTGCACGAGGGCATGCGTCCGAAGGTGCGCTCGATCGTGCAGGCGATCAAGGACGGCGTGCCCCAGGCCCACATCCTCGACGGACGCGTCCTGCACGCCGTCCTGATCGAGATCTTCACCGACGAGGGCGTCGGGACCATGATCACCCGCAGCGGCGAGACGAATTCATGACGGTGACTGCCGAGAACCTGACCGGTCGCGCGGCCCAGCGGCTGATGTCGACCTACCCGGTGCCCAAGGCCGAGTTCGTGCGTGGCAAGGGCACCGCGCTGTTCGACGTGGACGGCAACGCCTACCTCGACTTTCTGTGCGGCCTCGGGGTCACCAACCTCGGCCACGGCCACGCGGCGGTCACCGCCGCGGTCGCCGAGCAGGCCGGCACGCTGGTGCACACCTCCAACCTGTTCGTCACCGAACCGGCGGTCGCCCTGGCCGAGCGCCTGGCCCGGATCCTCGGCTGGGACGACGCGCGGGTCTTCTTCGCCCAGGACGGTGCCACCGCCAACGAGGCGGCCATCAAGGTCGCCCGCCGGCACGGCAAGACCCAGCACCCCGACAAGGTGCGCATGGTCGCGCTCGAGGGATCGTTCCACGGGCGCACACTCGCCACGCTCGAGGCCACCGGCCAGCCCGCCAAGCACACGCCCTTCGCCCCCCTGGCGGGCTACGTCGACCATGTGCCCCACGACGATCCCGACGCGCTGCGCGCCGCCGTCACCGACGACACCTGTGCGGTCCTGCTCGAGGTCGTCCAGGGGGAGGGCGGCGTCCGCCCCATCAGCGACGAGGTGCTCCTGGCTGCCCGCGAGGCCTGCGACGCGCATGGCGCGCTGCTGCTCGTGGACGAGGTCCAGACCGGCATCGGCCGCACCGGCCCGTGGTTCGCCTTCCAGGACACGCCGGTCGTGCCCGACGTGATCACCGTGGCCAAGGCGCTGGCGAACGGGCTGCCGATCGGGGCCTGCATCGCCCACGGCGCGGCGGCCACGGCATTCGGCCCCGGCGACCACGGCACGACCTTCGGTGGCAACCCGGTCACCTGCGCCGCGGCCAACGCCGTCCTCGACGCGATCGAGTCGGACGGCATCCTCGCCGCGGCGCAGACCCGTTCGAAGCGTCTCGTCGAGGGCCTGCAGGCCCTGGTCGGCAACGCGCCCCACGCCAGCGGGGTGCGGGGACGTGGCCTCCTGCTCGGGCTCGAACTCGACGCGCCCGTCGCGGCCGAGGTCGAGACGGCCTGCCGCGAACGCTTCCTGATCGTCAACGCCGTCGCGCCCGACGTGGTACGGCTCGCACCCCCACTGACCGTCACCCGCCAGGAGATCGACCTCGCACTCGCCGCCATCGGCGAGGCCCTGGCCGCCGTCGCCGACGCGGACTGAAAGGCCCACCATGCCGTTCCCCGATGACTTCCTCGGCGTCGACGACGTCACCAGCGAGCAGCTGCTCGGACTGCTCGACGCCGCGGATCAGCTCAAGGCCGAGCGCGCGTCCCGGCTCGCCGACGGCTCGGACCTCGCGCACGGCGGGATGCGCGGCCGCACCGTCGCGCTGGTGTTCGAAAAGCCCTCGACCCGCACGCGCGTGTCGTTCCAGGTCGCCGTCACCGAACTGGGCGGGCAGCCGCTGCCGCTGTCGTCCGCCGAACTCCAGCTCGGCCGCGGCGAGACGATCGCCGACACCGGCGCGGTCCTGTCGCGCTACGTCCACGCCGTCGTCGTGCGCACGTTCGGCCAGGACCGGCTGCAGGAACTCGCCGACGGGGCCACGGTGCCGGTCGTCAACGCGCTGACCGACCTCGAGCACCCCTGCCAGTCGCTCGCCGACCTGCAGACGTTCCGCGAGGTCCACGGCGGCTTCGAGGGTCGTTCGCTCGCCTACGTCGGCGACGGCAACAACGTCGCCAACTCGCTGCTGCTCGCCGGCGCGAAGGTCGGGCTGTCGGTCCGGATCGGCCACCCCGAGGGCTACGCCCCGGACGCGGCGATCACGGCCCGCGCCCGCGAGCTCGCCGCGGACAGCGGCGCGCAGATCCTGGTCACGACCGATCCGGTCGAGGCCGTCGTCGACGCCGACGCGGTCTATGCCGACGTGTGGGCCTCGATGGGCCAGGAGGCAGAGGCGAATCAGCGCGCCGAGCAGTTCGTGCCCTACCGGGTGACCGCCGAACTGATGGGCCATGCGGCCGACGGCGCGGTGTTCCTGCACTGCCTGCCCGCCCACCGCGGCGAGGAGGTCACCGCCGAGGTCATCGACGGGCCCGCCTCGCGGGTGTTCGACCAGGCCGAGAACCGCCTGCACGCCCAGAAGGCGTTGCTCGCGGCGCTCCTGGTCTGAGGACGGACCGACGATGGCCGACAAGCGACGACGCCAGCAGCTGATCCGCGAGTTGATCAGCGGCAACGACCTCGGGTCCCAGGCCGAGGTTCGCGCTGCGCTGGCCGATCTCGGACTCGACGCCCACCAGGCGACCGTCAGCCGCGATCTCGACGAACTCGGCGCGGTCAAGGTGCGTGGGGCCGCCGGGGCACTGGTCTACCGCCTGTCGGTGGACCCCGGTCCCGGCTCGGCCCGCCAGCGCCTCGACGAGACCCTGCAGCAGTTCGTGGTGTCGGTCACCCACAGCGGCAACCTCGCCGTCCTGCGCACGCCTCCCGCCTGCGCCCACCCGGTCGCCTCGGCGATCGACCTCGCCGAACTCGACGGGGTGCTCGCCACCGTCTCCGGCGACGACACCGTCCTGGTCGTCGCCGCCGAGACGTTGCCGGGCGCCGATCTCGCCGCCGACCTCCGTACCCGCGCCGGTCTCGCGGCCGACGCCGCTCCCATCTCTCCCGCCTAAGCACATCCCAGGAGCTCCCCATGTCCAAGCCCAGAGTCGTCCTCGCCTACTCCGGCGGTCTCGACACCTCCGTCGCCATCCAGTGGATGAAGGAACACAAGGACGTCGAGGTGGTGGCCTGCGCCATCGACGTCGGCCAGGGGGTCGACGACCTCGAGGAGATCCGTCAGCGTGCGCTCGACTGCGGCGCCGTCGAGTCCGTGGTCGTCGACGCCAAGGACGAGTACGCCACCGACTTCATCCAGCCGGCCCTCAAGGCCAACGCGATGTACATGGGCAAGTACCCGCTCGTGTCCGCGCTGTCGCGCCCGCTGATCGTCAAGCACCTCGTCCGCGTCGCCCGCGAGACCGGTGCCGCCGGCGTCGCCCACGGCTGCACCGGCAAGGGCAACGACCAGGTCCGCTTCGAGGTCGGCACCATGTGCCTCGCCCCCGACCTCGACACCATCGCGCCGATCCGTGAGTGGGGCCTGACGCGTGACGCCGCGATCGACTACGCCAACGAGCGCGGCATCCCGATCCCGGTCAAGTCCAAGGCATCGCCGTATTCGATCGACGAGAACGCCTGGGGTCGCACCGCCGAGTGCGGCATCCTCGAGGACCCGTGGGCCAAGGCGCCCGAGGACGTCTTCGAGCGCA
>JBBDSX010000152.1:0-5617 GCA_040904725.1 Egicoccus sp. | reverse complement strand
CCGCGCTGCAGGTCGAGGTGGGGGCCGCGACGTGCGCGAAGCACCAGCGCCCCGACCTGGACCTGGACGAGTTGGTCGTGACCGAAGTACGAGATGCCGGTGACCACGCCGATGCCCGCGTCGTCGCGATCCAGCACCAGCGATTCGGGCCGGAGCATGACGGCGCACGTCGGCGCCGTCACGGGCGCCGCGGTCGGCAGACGACCGACGACCGTG
This sequence comes from Egicoccus sp., assembly GCA_040904725.1. Lineage (GTDB taxonomy): Bacteria > Actinomycetota > Nitriliruptoria > Nitriliruptorales > Nitriliruptoraceae > Egicoccus. Next base: position 5,401 of record JBBDSX010000152.1, on the reverse strand, counting down.
TCGACCGTGTGCCCGTCGACCCGGGCACCGACCAAAACGTCGGCCTCGCCGACGAACTCGGCGACGAAGCGGGTGGCCGGCTGGGTGTAGAGCGTCTGCGGGTCGGCGACCTGGTGGACCCTGCCCTGGTCCATGACCACGACCCGGTCGGCCAGCGACAGTGCCTCTTCCTGGTCGTGGGTGACGAAGACGGCCGTGGCACCGGCGGCCTGCAGGATGCGGCGCACGTCCTCGCGGACCACGGCCCGCATGGCCGCGTCGAGATTGGAGAAGGGCTCGTCGAGCAGGATCAGTTGCGGCTCGGGAGCCAGCGCCCGTGCGAGTGCGACGCGCTGCTGCTGGCCGCCGGACAACGCCACGGGCAGTCGGTCGGCGAAGGCACCGAGGCCGACGAGGTCGAGCACCTCGGCGACCCGGCGACGCCGCTCGGAGCGCCCGAGACCGGTCAACCCGTAGGCGACGTTCTTCGCCACGGTGAGGTGCGGGAACAGCGCGTAGTCCTGGAACACCATGCCGATGCGGCGCTGTTCGGGTGGGACGTGCGTGCCAGGCCCCGCCACCGTGCGACCGTCGATGGTGATCGTGCCGGCGTCGGGGCGCAGCAGGCCGGCGATCATGCGCAGCGCCGTGGTCTTGCCGCAGCCGGAGGGGCCGAGCAGCGCCGTCAGGCTGCCGGTGGGGACCTCGAGGTCCATGCCGTCGACCGCGACGGTGCCACCGAACCGCTTCTGCAGGCCGTCGACAGCCAACGCCGTGTGGGCGTCGGTGCGCGGGGCGGCGGGCGCGGTCACGGGACCTCTCGACGACGGGGAAAGCCAGCGAGGTGAGGCTACCCTTCCCTGACCCCCCGCGTCGACCCGGCAGCGTCGGACACCGGGCGCCCTTCGACGAACGCCCTGCGTGTCCCGTCGGCGATCGCTGCCAGCAGCACCTGTCGAACACGCCATCGGCGACCGGGGCGAAGTCGCGGTTCATGCACAGGTCCGGGTGTCGACGGTCGGGAGCCAGGAACGGACGACGGTAGTCTCGTCGACATGAGCGCATCCGAGCCCGTCACCGAAATCCGTCGCAGCGTCGCCGTGCTGGGCGACCGAGTCCTGGTCTCGCCGCCCGACGACAGCGAGCGGCGCACCAAGGCCGGCATCCTGATCCCCGCGACCGCCAAGTCGGTCGACCGCAAGGGAATCTGGGGCGAGGCGATCGGCGTCGGCCCGCACGTGCGCTCGGTCAGCACGGGCGACAAGGTGCTGTACCTGCCCGAGGACGCCATCGAGGTCGACGTCGAGGGCGAGGCCTACCTGATCGTGCGCGAACGCGACATCCACGCGGTCGGCTCGACCCGCCGCGACGGTGCCACCGGGCTGTACCTGTAAGTCGCGCGCTAGCCTCGGTCGGGTCCGCGCACCATCGGTCTCGGAGGCCACATGAGCACGGAATCGGGCGGGGTCGCGTCGGCAGCGGCGGTCGGTCCGCCGCCGGGTATGAAGGTCCGGCTGTCGTCCAACGAGTCACCGTTCGGACCCTCGCTGGCCGCGATCGAGGCCGCCACCGAGGTGATGCAGGAAGCGCACCTGTACCCCGACGACCAGGCGGTCGCGTTGCGACGGGCCATCGCCGACCACGACGGCCTGCCGCTCGAGCAGGTCGCCGTCGGCACCGGTTCGGCCGCCCTGTTGATGGATGCGGTCCAGCACGAATGCGCGGACGGTGGCGAGGTGGTCGCGTTCGCGCGCAGCTTCGTGGTCTACCGGCTCGGCGCCCGCAATGCCGGCGCCCGCTACGTCGAGGTCGAGACCGACGGGCCGGCCACCGCCGACCGCGACGGCTACGGCCGCGACGTCGAACGCCTGCTCGCCGCGGTCACCGACGCCACCCGCGTCGTCGCGATCGACAACCCGGGCAACCCCACCGGCGCCCACCTCGATGGCGACGAACTGCGTGCCCTGGTCGCCGGCATGCCCGAGCACGTGACCATCCTGCTCGACGAGGCCTACCACCACTTCGCGGTATCTCCCCCCGGGGCCGACCAAGCCGGGCGCCAGCGCGGCTACGCGACCGCTGCTGAACTCGGCCTCGAGCACCCGCGCCTGCTGGTGCTGCGCACGTTCTCGAAGGCGCACGCGCTGGCCGGGATGCGGGTCGGGCAGCTCACGGGACCGGCCGAACTGGTGGCCTCGCTCGACGCGTGGCGGACCCGCTTCAACGTCGCGGCGCCCTCGCAGGCGGCCGCGATCGCCAGCCTCGCCGACCGCGACCACCTGCGTCGCACCGTCGAGGGCACTTTGGAAGGCCGGGCCCGCATGGCCGCGGGCCTGCGCGAGCTCGAGGTGCCGTTCACCGACGGCCTGGGCAACTTCCTCACCATCGAACTCGGCACCGCGTCCGAGCCGGTGGTCGCCGCCTATGCCCAGCACGGGGTCGGCGTCCGTCCGCTGGCGCCCTACGGGATGACCGAGCAGATCCGGGTCAGCGTCGGCACCTCGGACGAGGTGGACGCGTTGCTGGCCGCGTCGCGCGAGGTGCTCGCCGACGTCCCGTCGCGCGGCTGACGGTGGTGCGTACCCGGGTCCTCGTGCCGATCGCAGCCGTCCTCGCCGTCGTGGTGGCCGCGGTCATCGCGATCCTGTCCGCGTCCGACGACAACGGCGTGGCCGACTTCGGCGTGGCACCACCGGAGAACGGCGCCGCACTGCCGGGCGACGTCGGCCTCGACCTCGACGACGTCGAGGCCGCCGACGACCTCCCGCCACGCGACACGGTGATCGACGACGCCACGTGGCCGCAGGTCGCGGGCTGGATCGCACGCGAGAACGCCGAGGGGCGGCCCGTCGTGGTCAACCTCTGGGCGAGCTGGTGCGAGCCGTGCGAGCGCGAGATCCCGCTGCTCAACGCGGCGGCTGACGACAACCCTGACGTCGCCTTCCTGGGTGTCGCCGCCAACGACGCGGCCGAGGACGCCCGGGCCGCCATCGACGACTTCGGTATCACCTTCCCGTCCGTCCGCGACGCCGAGTTCGACCAGGTGGCGTTCACCGTCGGGGCGCGGGTGATGCCGACGACCGTCGTGTTCGACACCGAAGGCGCCATGGTCGGTCGGGTGATCGGCGAGCTGAGCCAGCGCAGCCTCGAGGACCTGCTCGGCAGCGTGCAGTGACCTGGCCGCACGACGTCGTCGAACGTCGGCAACGTGTCGTGGCACCTGACGGCATCGGCCTCGCGGTCGTCGAGGTCGGGCCGCCCGACGCGCCGGCGGTGGTCGTGGCCCACGGCGTCGGATCGTCTGCGCGGTTCGTGCTCGCCGCGTTCACCGGCCCGGTGCTCGCCAGCGGCCGTCGACTGGTCGCCTTCGACCAGCGCGGCCACGGCGCGTCGGATCCGGTCCGCGAGGCTGGCCGGCACACCCTGGACCACTACGCGGCCGACCTGACCGCCGTCGTCGCTGCCGGTACCACGCGTCCGCCGGCGGTCATGGGTGTGTCACTCGGCGGTCACGCGGCCGTGCGGGCCGTCGCCCGCGGTGGGCTCGGCGTCGCCACGGTCGTGGCCTGCCTGCCGGCCTGGACCGGCCGGGCGACCGCCGGGGACGGGCCGCACGCCGCCGTCGCGGACGAGGTCAGGGCCACCGGTATCGCCGGCATGGTCGACCGCTTCCGGACGGACACCTCGATGCCCTCGTGGCTGCGCACCACCCTGATCACGGACTATCCGCGTCACGATCCCGACAGCCTCGCGGCCGCGTTGGTCGCCCTCGACGGCGGCGAGGCGCCGTCACTCGACGAAGTGGCGTCACTGCCGGTCCAGCTCGGCGTCGTCGCCTGGCCGGACGATCCTGGCCACCCCCTGGCGGTGGCGCAGAGCTGGGCGACGGCCGCGGACGGCACGCTGATCACGATCGACCTCGACGATCTCGACGCCGACCTCGACCGGCTCGGTCGTGCCGCCCTCCACGCCGAGGTGTCAGCGGTCGCGTTTGGCCAGGATCGCCTCGGCGACGCGTGACGCGGGCGGGCGGCCGAGTTGTGACGCCATCCACGCCGTCGTGTCGACCAACGCCTCGAGGTCGACCCCGGTCGTCACGCCGGAGCCGTGCAGGGCGTAGACGAGGTCCTCGGTGGCGAGGTTGCCCTTCGCGCCCGGCGCATACGGGCACCCGCCGAGTCCGCCGGCCGAACTGTCGGCGATCGCGACGCCGGTCTCGAAGGCGGCCAGGGTGTTGACCAGCCCCTGCCCGTAGGTGTCGTGCATGTGGACCGCGAGGCGCTCGACCGGCGATTCGGCGATGACGGCGCCGAGCAGGTCCTGGACCTGGCCCGGTGTCCCCACGCCGATCGTGTCGCCCAACGAGATCTCGTCGCAGCCGAGCTCCAGCATCGCCACGGTCATGCGAACCACGTCGGTGACCGGCACGTCGCCCTGATAGGGGCAGCCGCAGACGGTCGAGACGTAGCCGCGCACACGCAGGCCGGCGTCCTTCGCCCGCGCCACCACGGGACGGAACATCTCCAGCGACCCGTCGATCGTGCGGTTGAGATTCTTGGCGCTGAACGCCTCGGAGGCCGCGCCGAACACCGCGACCTCGGCGACGCCCGACTCGAGCGCCCGGTCGAGCCCCTTCTCGTTGGGAACGAGCACCGGGTAGCGCACGTGATCGACCGGGTCGATCGCGGCCAGGACCTCGGCGGCGTCGGCGAGTTGCGGCACCCATTTCGGGTGGACGAACGAGGTCGCCTCGACCACCCGCAGGCCGGTGCGGGCGAGGCGGTCGATGAAGCCGACCTTCACGTCGGTCGGGACGGTGCCGGGCTCGTTCTGCAGCCCGTCGCGTGGACCGACCTCGACGATGGTGACCTGCTCGGGCAGTTGCACGTCCGTCTCCTGTCGTGGTCAGTCCGTCGCGGGTTCGAATGCCAGCAGTGGGGCGCCGGCTTCCACGGCCTGACCGACCGTCACGTGTACCGCCGTGATGGTGCCGTCGGCCGGCGCGGTGACGGGATGCTCCATCTTCATCGCCTCGACGACGACCAGCGTGGCTCCGGCGGCCACGGTCTGGCCGGTCTCGACCGCCACGGCGACGACCGAGCCGGGCATGGGGGAGGCGAACGCCGCACCGCCGGCCAACTCGGCCGGGTCGGCGTGTCGGGTCGCCGGCACCACCCGCAGTCGGCGCGTCGTGCCGTCGGCCGTCACCCACACGTCGGTGTGCCCGTCGTGCCGGTGCAACGTCGCGGCCGTCATCTCGAGGTCTGACAGCACGCCGCCGTCGGGACCGGTCACCCGCAGACCGGCCCGGTCGCCCACGACCCGGACGGTGACCGGGTCGTCGACGAACTCGTCGACGAACGTGATCGGCCAGCCGCCGGCACCGCCGAGGCGCACCGGCCCGAGCGTGTCCCACGGCCGG
>JBBDSX010000151.1:0-5687 GCA_040904725.1 Egicoccus sp. | reverse complement strand
GCTGAGCGCAGGAGAACGAGTGACGTCCCCTCCCCCGGAGCCCACCATCCCGGCCCTTCCCCCGGAGCCCACCATCCCCGCCTCGACCCGTGACGCCGTCATCGTCGTCGACTTCGGCGCGCAATACGCCCAACTGATCGCGCGCCGCGTCCGCGAGGCCCGCGTCTACTCCGAGATCGTGCCGCACACCACACCGGTCGCCGAGATCCTCGCCCGCGAACCGGCCGCAATCATCCTCTCCGGTGGCCCGTCGTCGGTCTACGCCGAGGGCGCCCCCGCCGTCGATGCCGCGCTGTTCGAGTCCGGCGTCCCCGCGTTCGGCATCTGCTACGGGTTCCAGGCCATGGCGTCGGTGCTCGGTGGCCGCGTCGAGCGCACCGGCACCGCCGAGTTCGGCGGCACGCCCCTGCGGGTCGTCGGCGCCGATTCGACGCTGTTCCACGGCCTGCCCCGCGACCAGTCGGTGTGGATGTCGCACGGTGACGCGGTGACAGCGGCCCCGCCCGGGTTCGACGTCGTCGCCACGACCGACCACACCCCGGTCGCCGCCTTCGAGGACACCGAGCGCCGTCTCGCCGGCGTGCAGTTCCACCCCGAGGTGCTGCACTCCGAGCACGGCCAGGCCGTCCTCGAACACTTCCTCTACGAGGTCGCCGGCTGCCAGCCGACCTGGACCATGGGCAACGTCATCGACGAGCAGGTCGAGGCGATCCGGGCCGAGGTCGGCGACGCCCGCGTGATCTGCGGACTGTCCGGCGGGGTCGACTCCGGCGTCGCCGCCGCGCTGGTGCAACGCGCGATCGGCGACCAGCTCACCTGCGTGTTCGTCGACCACGGCCTGCTGCGCCAGGGCGAGGCCGAACAGGTCGAACGCGACTTCGTGGCCGCGACCGGCGTGTCGCTCAAGGTCGTCGAGGCCGCCGACCGCTTCCTCGGCGCGCTCGCCGGAGTCAGCGACCCCGAGGAGAAGCGCAAGATCATCGGGCGCGAGTTCATCCGCGTGTTCGAGCAGGCCGCCCGCGAGGTCGTCTTGGACGCCGGCGCCCACGGCGACGAGGTCCGCTTCCTCGTGCAGGGCACGCTCTATCCCGACGTCGTCGAGTCCGGTGGTGGCGCGGGCACCGCCAACATCAAGAGCCACCACAACGTCGGCGGCCTGCCCGACGACCTGCAGTTCGAGCTGATCGAGCCGCTGCGCACCCTGTTCAAGGACGAGGTCCGCCGCGTCGGCCTGCAACTCGGCCTGCCCGAGGCAATCGTGTGGCGGCAGCCGTTCCCCGGCCCGGGCCTCGCGATCCGCATCGTGGGCGAGGTGACCCGCGACCGGCTCGACCTGCTGCGCCTCGCCGACGCGATCGCGCGCGAGGAGCTGACCGCCGCAGGCCTCGACCGCGACATCTGGCAGTGCCCGGTGGTGCTGCTCGCCGGCGTGCAGTCGGTCGGCGTGCAGGGCGACGGCCGCACCTACGGTCACCCCGTCGTGCTGCGTCCGGTCGCCAGCGAGGACGCCATGACCGCCGACTGGGCCCGCGTGCCCGACGCCGTCCTCGCCCGCATCTCGACGCGTATCACCAACGAGGTCCGCGAGGTCAACCGCGTCGTCCTCGACATCACCAGCAAGCCGCCCGGCACCATCGAGTGGGAGTGAGTCGAACCTCTGCCGCTCGGTCGAACCTCGTCGTCTTCGGTGACGGTCTGGCTCGACCGAGCGCGGTTGGCTCGACCAGGCGATGGTGCGTCCAACGGTTATCCCCAGCGCTGTCGACGTCGAGGTTCCCGCGTCGGGACCACAGCGGCAGGCTGCACGGTCATGGACACCGTCGACATCCGCGCACGTGATCTCGGCCGCTCGCAGTACGGGCGCGTCACCCGCCGCCAGTTGATCCACGACGCGGGCGTGTCCGCAGCGACCATCACCCGGCGACTGCAGGCCGGCGTCTGGACCGAACCGGTCCCGGGCGTGGTCGACCTCGGCTCGCACGACGCGTCCTGGCGGGGCCGGGTCCAGGAACTCGTGCTCGGTGCCGGTCAGGGCGAGGCGTGGGCGTCGCATCGCACGGCGGGCCACCTGCACCGCTTCCTCGACCTGAGCCGTCCGGAGCGGCTCGACGTGGTGGTGCTCCGTGAACGGCGCCGCCGCCTCGCAGGGCACCGCGTACACACGACGAGGTCGCTCGGCGCCGACGAGGTGACCGAGCGGCACGGTCTGCCGTGCACCACGCCGGCGCGCACGCTGCTCGACCTCGCCATGACGACGAGACCGGCCGACCTCGAACGCTGGCTGCTCAACCTGGTTCGCACCGATGGCAGGACCCTGGACGCCTTGGCGACGCTGCTCGACCGGCATCGTCGGTTGCCGGGGCGGCGGCGTCTGATCGAGGTCGCGAACCGGATCCCGGCAGGCGCGGAGTCGATCGGATCGCCGCTCGAGGTGCTCGGCATCCAGGAACTGCTCGACCTCGGCGCACCGGAATTCGTGTTGCAGTACGAGGTGCTCGACGACGGCGGGATCCGGGTCAAGCGTGTCGACGTGGCCTGGCCCGAGCACAAGGTGATCGTCGAGTTCGACGGTGCCGCCTACCACGACCTCACCGACGCCCGGCGTCACGACGAGCAGGTTCGCGCCCGGCTGCGTGCGCTCGGCTGGCGGGTCGTCGTCGTGCGGCGCGCCGACCTCGGCAGCGGCCTGCTGGCGGCCCTGGTTCGCGATCTGCGCGGCTGAACCTGCATCGTCCGGTCGAGACTGCGCCGCTCGGTCGAACCTCGTCGTCATCGGTGACGATCTCGCTCGACCGAGCGCGGCTGGCTCGACCGAGCGGGGCGGGGGTCAGTCGGTGGCGCGGGTCATGAACGTGGCGACCTGGCCGCGGTTGACGGCGTCGTCCGGACGGAACGTGTCGTCCTTGTAGCCGTTGGTGATCCCGGCGTCCGCCACCGCGCCGATGGCGAGGCGGTGCCGGTTGCGCTGCACGTCACGGAAGCTCGGTGACGACTCGGGCAGGTCGAGCGCGCGTTGCAGCATCGACGACAACTGCGCACGCGAGACCGGCTCGTCCGGGCAGAAGTTGCGACCGCCGCAGCCGGCGGTGATACCCGCCTCGTAGAGCGCGCCGATGCTGGCGCTGTGCGCGGTACCGGCGTCGCGGAACGGGTGGCGCGCCTCCGGCAGGTCCAGCGACCTGGCCAGGATGGAGGCGAGCTGGGCGCGGGTGACCGAGGTGTCGGGGCAGTAGCGGCTCGAGGTGCAGCCGTTGACCACGCCGCGGTCGGCGAGCGTCTCGATGCCCTCGCGGTGGGCGTGACCGGCCCAGACGTCGACGAACCGCTGCGCCGGCGCCAGGGTCACGGGTGCGCCGACCAGCCCACCGTTGCGCTCGGCGTGGGTCAGCATCGAGCGGTAGATCGACAGGATCTTCGACGCGTAGTCCGGGTCGGTCGCCCAGTTGCCGCCGCCCATCGACTCCCAGGTGCGGGCCTTGCCCTTGGGGGTGACGAGGTGGAAGCGGGGGCTCTCGAGCGGGTGGGCGAGGCTGCCGACGGTGACGGTCGGGTCGGCGTAGGCCCGCAGGTGCTGGATCTGGGCGCGGACGCCGATCCGGGCGTTGCGGAACTGCGCGACCGTGCAGGTCCCGCCGTCGCAGGCACCGATGCCGGAAAAGTTGTTGTAGGTGGCGTGCACCTGGCCGTGCGAGGGCCAGCGGAACCAGCCGGTCTCGAGCACCGACTGGGCGAAGGCGAGGTCGCCCGCGACGCCCTCGGCGCGGCCCTCGGCCACGAAGTAGGTCGCCAGGGTCTCGGGGGAGACGGTGGCGCGGTAGCCACCGGGTTGGTTGGCGCGGAACCAGGCCGCGATGCCGGCCGCGCTGACCTTCTCGGCCTGCATGACCGGTGTGGTCGCGGCCGCCTCGGCCGTCGCCGGCGAGACCAGGGCGCCGAGCACCGTGGCGAACGCGAGCAGCGCCGCGACGAGGGCCGCGCGTGTGCGCGGCGTGGTCGGCCCACCGGCCGGGCACGAAGCCGGCGGATAGGACGAATCGGACAGGCCGAGGTTGGGCGGGGTGGAAAACGTCACGGGGAAACCTGACACCGGGAGGGGAGGGCGCGCAGGGGCCCACCGCGACGGCGTGCGTGCGGTCGTGGAACGGGCACAACCGGGCCGCGGGACCTGCGGTCGACGAGCAGGAAGGGGAGACGCCGACTCCCGGATGATCGGCCGCTGCTGCGCTACGTTCACCCCGCGTGCGCGGAGCGCCGCGGACACATTCCCGGGGAACTATTCCGCCTCCGCCGCGGCCAATCTCACAAAGGCGAGACCGTGGAACTGCTGATCGGCCTGGGCATCGTGGTGGTGCTCGCCGTCATCGTGGTCGGCATGTACAACAAGCTCGTCCGGGCGCGCGTGCGCGTCGACGAGGCGTGGGCGCAGATCGACACGCAACTGCAGCGCCGTCACGACCTGATCCCGAACCTGGTCGAGACCGTCAAGGGCTACGCCGCCCACGAGCGCGAGACCTTCGAGGAGGTCACCAACGCCCGGGCACAGGCCATGCAGGTCTCGCAGCCCGGCGAGCTCGCCGACGCCGAGAACCAGCTGTCCCAGGCGCTCGGACGCCTGCTCGCCATCAGCGAGAACTACCCGCAGCTGCAGGCGGACGCGAACTTCCGTCAGCTGCAGGAAGAGCTCGCCCACACCGAGAACCTCGTCGCCGGCTCGCGTGGCCACTACAACGCCTCGGTCCGCGCCTACGACGAGACCCGCCAGGTGTTCCCGACCTCGATCATCGCGGGCATGTTCAACTTCGAGGACCGCGAGTACTTCGAGGTCGAGACGGTCGAGGTCCGCCGGGCGCCCGACGTCTCGTTCGAGTAACGGTGAGCAGCGACCCCGCCCGACCCGCGGTCTACGACGAGCTGCAGCGCGCCAACCGGCGTGCGACCCGCCTGCTGTTGACCGGGAGCGTCTTCCTCGCCGCCGTGATGGTGTGGATCATCGCGGGCTGGTTCCTGCGCGAGACCGCGTTCGACCCGATGGTCGCCCTGCCGATCACCGGCCTCGGCACCGCGGTCGGCCTCGGCGGCACCTACCTCGCCTACCGCAGCGGTCCGTCGCTGGCGTTGCGGGCCGCCAAGGCGCGGCCCCTGCCGCGCGAGGCCTACCCGCAACTGCACAACGTGTTCGAGGAGGTCTGCGTCTCGGCCGGCATCTCGGGGACCAAGCCGAAGCTGTACATCGTCGACGACCCGGCGCCCAACGCCTTCGCGACCGGACTCAAGCTCGAGGACAGCCACGTCGCGGTGACCACGGGCCTGGTCGAGCAACTCCCGCGCTACGAACTGCGCGCCGTCCTCGCCCACGAGGTCGCGCACATCCTCAACGACGACATCAAGGCCGTCACGGTGGCCGTTGCGACCGCCGGGCTGGTCGCGTTGCTCGCCGACGTGCTGGTGCGCTCGATGTGGTTCGGGGGTGGCCGCCGTGGCGGCAGCCGCGACAACGCCGGCGCGGCCCAGATCATCTTCCTCGTCCTCGGCCTGCTGGCGGTCGTGCTCGCGCCGCTGGCCGCCCAGATGATCCGCTTCGCGGTGTCGCGTCAGCGTGAATACCTCGCCGACGCCACTGCCTCCGACCTGTTGCGCGACCCGCAGTCGATGGTGAACGCGCTGCGCCGCCTCGAGGCCGACAAGAC
>JBBDSX010000150.1:4130-5699 GCA_040904725.1 Egicoccus sp. | reverse complement strand
GGTCTCGACCAGTGCGTCGTCGAGGGTGGTGCCGTCCTGCATCAGCAGGTTGTAGACGGTCGCTTCACGTGAGTGCGGTTCGATCCCGAGGCCGACCCCGAGCGATCCCTGGGGATCCATGTCGATGAGCAGGACCCGCTCCCCCAGTTCGGCCATGGCCGCGCCGAGGTTGATCGTCGTGGTCGTCTTGCCGACGCCGCCCTTCTGATTGGCCATCGCGATGACCCGGGCCGGACGCCGCTTCTCGGGACCGCCGCCCGGCCGCAGCCGGTCGCGGGAATCGCGCAGATTGGCGGCCCTGTCCGCACCGAGTTCATTCGGCACGACCGTCTCACGGGACACGGTGACTCCCTCCACGCCCGCCGATTGCGGCGCTATATCGATAAATCCCCATCCCGACTTAGCGCTTCAGTAACCCAGAATGGGGCGGAACCGGGACCCTAGCCGCGTCAGCAGGTTGCGACAATCCCAGGAATCAACGACTTGTCGACAACTCGATCAAGCGATTCCGAATCTCGCGAGTGCGTCCCGGTGCTGCTCGGCCCGGCAGGCGTCCAGCCCCTCCCGGCCGACCCCTGCCGCCCGGACCGCAGGCCACAAGTCGAGCACGCTCGAGCCGACACAGGCCGGCGTGCCCGCCGAGCGGCAGGGGTCGGTGTGGCCGACGCAACTGCCCGCCACCTCCACACACTGGCACATGGCGACGGATTGTTCGCCGTCCTCGCGCCGAGGGGCGCCGCCCCCGGGGCCTCCGCTCGTGGGCGGCGTCGAGTCCAGCGATCGCGAGGGACCACGCTGACGACAACGCCAGCCGACACCACCCCCCTGTTCGTCCGCTGGCATCCGGGTCGGCACCTGGCGCAGGGGTGCGTCGTCGCTCAATGGGCACACCATCAACTGGCGCAGCAACGGCCGCGATCAGCGTGACGCCCCCTTCGCCTGTGGCCAGCACGTGGTGGTCTTGCACGCCCCCGGGGGGCCGGCGGATCGGAGGCCGTATCGGGGCATTCCCCGGCATCTGCCAGGAGGGAGATCGGCTCACCGGCCCGCCAGCGGCCGCACGAGAACACCGGACTGGCGATTGCTTACAGAAGGCAGAGTCCATATGTCGGGACGTGCCTTGCTAGCTCGGCCTACATCACTGCTTTAGGATACATCTAGGCATCTATGTTTAGGTTTTGGATCCAAAACGTGCCCCTCCAGCACGTGACGGACGACGTGAGGCGCAGGGCAGGGCCTGGAATGCGGTACCGGCTGAGCGCTGCCCCCGCCCCCGAGCCATCCCGTCGCCGACCGGGCGCCCCGCGCTATCGCCGTCGCAGTCCCGGTCGTCGCCCGGCGGGTCACCTCGCTCCCCCGCGGCAGCATGGGCCCGCTCCCGGGCCGGCCCCCATCCCTGCGGCGCGCTCGCGGCACCGGGGCCCGGCCAACACGTCGGGCCACCCCCGGCTCACCGGTCCAGGAGTCCTCGGATGATGGGGCGGTCGCCACGAGGTCACCCCGGACCGCGAACCGTGTGGGCAGGGGCCAACCCGAAGGCCGCCACCGACGATGGGCCTGGACGCCGCC
>JBBDSX010000150.1:0-4030 GCA_040904725.1 Egicoccus sp. | reverse complement strand
GACGCCGCCGGGATCGGGACGTCAGACGCCGCCGCTCATGCCGGGGTGGCGCACACGTCGGTCCGCAGCCCGTCCCTGACGCCACGATTGTCGATACACCTGTCTATCGACAATGGATGTATCGACAAAACGCTTTATCGTCACAGCTGGGCGCGGGGATGTGCCCGCTCGTAGACCTGCCGCAACGCGGCGCGGCTGACGAGCGTGTAGATCTGCGTCGTCGTGACGCTGGCGTGTCCGAGTAGTTCCTGCACCACCCGGACATCGGCTCCCCCGTCGAGCAGGTGGGTGGCGAACGAGTGTCGCAGCGTGTGCGGCGACACCTTGGCCCCGAGGCCCACCTTCTCGGCATGCCGCCGGATCAACTTCCACGCCCCCTGCCGCGACAGCCGTCCGCCCCGAGCGTTGAGGAAGAGGGCAGGCACGCGCCCGGCGACCCCCGGTCGTCCCTGGATCGACCAGGCATCGAGGGCGTCCGCGGCCAGTTCCCCGTAGGGCACGATGCGTTCCTTGTCGCCCTTGCCTCGCACGCGGACGAGTCGATCCACCCGGTCGACGTCGTCGACGTCGAGTCCGGTGAGTTCGCTGATGCGCAGGCCGGCGCCGTAGAGCAGTTCGAGCATCGCACGGTCGCGTCGGACCAGCGGCCCGTCGCCGACCGGCGCGCCGAGGAGTGCCTCGACGTCGGTGACCGACAATGCCTTGGGCAGCGTCCGCGCGGCCCGCGGCGTTGCCAGGTCCGCGGCTACGTCGTCCTCGGCGAGCCCTTCCCTGGCGAGGAAGCGATGGAACCCACGCACGGCGACCACCATCCGCGCAACCGAGGACTCGGCGTAGGTCCGCGATCCCCCGGTGTCCGCCGAGCGCAACCAGGCGACATACGCCTCGAGATCGTCGGCCGCCACCTCACGTGGATCGGCGATGCCCACCTCGCGCAGGAACTCGGCGTACCGCGCCAGGTCACGACGGTAGGCCTCGACCGTATTGCCGGCAAGGCCCCGCTCGGCGCGCAGGTGGTCGATATATCTCGAGGTGAGTGCGGCCATGGCACTGCGCGCGCCGGCGTCGGCAGCTTCGTCCGTCCGCACCCCGCCCCTCTCCGCCGGTCTCGGCCGGCAGCGTAGTGAGCGGCAACGACCCCACTCGGCAGGCGGCGCGGTGCAACGGCGCCGTGATCGGGTCGCCGGTCAGCCGGCCAATGCGCGGTCGGCGAGCAGCAGACCGATGACGGTCTTGCTGTCGCTGATCTCACCGGAGCCGACCAGCGCCACGGCTTTCTCCAGAGGCAGCCGGACGATCTCCATGTCCGCCTCTTCGTGTTCGACCACGAAGTCCTCGGGGATCGCTGCCGGCTGCGGCGCACGCGCCAGGAACACGTGGGTGCGCTCGGTACTCCAGCCGGCCGAGTTGAGGAAGACCGTCAGCGGCTCGAGGTCACCGTCATGGCCGATCTCCTCGACCAGTTCCCGCCGGCCCGCCGCCGCCGGGGAGGCGTCCTCGTCGTCGATGATCCCCGCGGGAATCTCCAGCACGTAGGTGCCGATCGCCTGCCGGTACTGCTTGAGCAGGAAGACCTCGTCGTCGACGACCGCCACGACCGCGACGGCGTCGGGCATCTCGACGATCTCGCGTTCCGTCTCGTCGCCGTCGGGCATACGCACCGTGTCGATGCGGACCTTCCCCCGACCGTCGTAGACGGTTCGGCTTCCGGTCGTCTCGAACCAGCCTGCCACCATCGCTCCTCGTGTTGGGATGACTGAGCAAAGCGTCAGTCGCGACCGGCACGCGACGGCGGGCCGACGCGGTCGAACTCCACGGCCTCGGCCAGTTCGCCGGCCGTGGGCTCGTCGAGTTCGTCCGCCTGCGCGCCGAGGGCCAGGTCGTCGAGTTCGACGGGCAACCGTCCTGACGTCTCGCGCCGCCGCTGCAGCGCCGCTGCGACGAACCCGTCGAACAGCGGGTGCGGGCGGTTCGGGCGCGACTTGAGCTCCGGGTGCGCCTGTGTCGCCACGAACCACGGATGGCCCGGCAGTTCGATGAACTCGACCAGGCGGTCGTCGGGCGAGACGCCCGAGAAGATCAGGCCGTGCTCCTCGAGTTGCTGCCGGTAGCGGTTGTTGACCTCGAAGCGGTGCCGGTGTCGTTCGTAGATGACCGGCTCGTTGCCGTAGGCCGCTCGGGTCCGGCTGCCGGCCAGCAGCTTGGCGGGATACGAGCCCAGCCGCATCGTTCCGCCCTTGTCGGTGACGTCGCGCTGGTCCGGCATGAGATCGATGACGGGATCCGGGGTGTTGGGTTCGAATTCCGACGAGTGGGCGAACGGCAACCCGACCACGTTGCGGGCGAACTCGATCACCGCCGACTGCAGGCCCAGGCACAGGCCCAGGAAGGGGATGTCGTGTTCACGGGCATGACGGATCGCGGCGATCTTGCCCTCGACGCCCCGCACCCCGAAGCCGCCGGGGACGAGCACACCGTCGACGTCGGCGAGTTCGCGGGCCACGCTCTCGGCAGCTGCGGACTCGTCGGCCGGTGCGAGGTCGTCGCTGGCGATCCACTTGAGCTCGACCTCGGTGCCGTGTGCGATACCGCCGTGCCGCAGGCTCTCGACGACCGAGAGGTAGGCGTCGGGTAGTTCGACGTACTTGCCGACGATCGCGATGCGGACCTGGTCCTTGGCCGACTGCACGCGGCGCACGAGTGCCTGCCACTCGGCCAGATCGGGTTCGACGTCCGGAAGCCCGAGTCGCTTGGCGACCACGGTGTCGAGCCCTTCTTCGCGCATGCCGAGCGGCACCTCGTACAGCGACGTCCGGTCGACCGACGCGATGACGGCCTCCACCTCGACGTCGCACTGCAGCGCGACCTTGCGCCGCAGACCCTCTTCGAGGTCGCGGTCGCTGCGCAGCACCAGGACGTCTGGCTGGATACCGACGGCCCGCAACTCGCGGACGGAGTGCTGCGCGGGCTTCGTCTTGAGTTCGTTCGACGCCTTGATGTAGGGCACCAGCGCGCAGTGGACGTAGCAGATGCTGTCGCGTCCGACGTCGTAGCGCAGCTGCCGGATCGCCTCGAGGAACGGCAGGCCCTCGATGTCCCCGACGGTGCCGCCGACCTCGGTGATCACCACGTCGACGACGTCACCGCCGGCGCCGGCCACGGCGTGGATGCGGGCCTTGATCTCGTCGGTGATGTGAGGGATGACCTGGACGGTCTTGCCCAGATAGTCGCCGCGCCGCTCCTTGTTGATCACCGACGACCAGATCTGGCCGGAGGAAACCGACGAGCCACGGTGCAGGTTCTCGTCGATGAAGCGTTCGTAGTGGCCGAGATCGAGGTCGGTCTCGCCGCCGTCGTCGGTGACGAACACCTCGCCGTGCTCGAACGGGTTCATCGTGCCCGGGTCGACGTTGATGTAGGGATCGAGCTTCTGCATCGTCACCCGCAGGCCACGGCCCTTCAACAGCCGCCCGAGCGATGCGGCCGTGATCCCCTTGCCGAGTGCCGAGGCGACGCCGCCGGTCACGAAGATGTGCTTGACCACCCAAGCGCCTCCTGGCTCGGCCTGACCGAGGACCTGATCAACCCCGACGTGTCGCCTCGGGGACCGGCTCGGTGGCCGCTGCAGCGGCCCGGACGACGGTAGCGGCCCTGGCGCCGAGCGGCCAACGACCTGCGACGTCGCGGGTGCCCGTCACCCTTCGTCGCCCGCCGCAACGGTCTCCTCCCCCGGCTGCGCGACGGTTGCCGGCTTGACCTCGAGGTGGACGTGACCGTGACGATCGGGCTCGGTGTAGCGGTCGATGTGGCTCGAGAAGCCGAACCGACGGGCCTGGGCGGCGACCACGGTCTCGCCCGCGACGAGCACGTCGCCGGTTTCGACGGCAACGCCGTCGACGTGGATCATCACCAGCCGCAGGTCGGGGTTGGCGGCCGGGACGATCTCGACGCGCTGGTCTCGATGCTTGCCGTACAGGTAGTAGTCGCGGACGTCGACGACCTCGCCGTCGACAGGGGCGCGGACCGCCAC
>JBBDSX010000149.1:0-5725 GCA_040904725.1 Egicoccus sp. | reverse complement strand
GCATCCGGAAGCGGACGAGCCACATCACCGTGGTGGTCACGCCCGCGGAGGAGAAGTAGTTATGGGTCAGAAGGTCAACCCCTACGGCTTCCGTTTGGGAGTCACCACGGACTGGAAGTCCAAGTGGATCGCGGACAAGAAGGACTACGCCGCGTACCTCCACGAGGACGACAAGGTTCGTCGGTACGTCCGTGAGCGTGTCCGTCACGCCGGCATCAGCCGGATCGACATCACGCGCACCCGTGACAACGTCGAGGTGTCGGTCCAGGCCGCACGCCCCGGGATCGTCATCGGTCGTCGCGGGTCGGAAGCCGACGCGATCCGAGGTGATCTGGAGAAGCTGACCAGCAAGAAGGTCAAGCTCAACATCATCGAGATCAAGAACCCGGAGCTCGACGCACAGGTCGTGGCGTTCAACGTCGCCGAGCAGCTGCGCGGGCGCGTGTCGTTCCGCCGTGCGATGCGTCGCGCGGTCCAGTCGGCCATGAAGGCGGGCGCCAAGGGCATCCGCATCCAGGTCGGTGGTCGCCTCGGCGGCGCGGAGATGAGCCGTACCGAGTGGTACCGCGAAGGCCGCGTCCCGCTGCACACGCTGCGCGCCAAGGTCGACTACGGCTTCGACGAGGCCCGCACGACCTTCGGCCGCATCGGCGTCAAGGTCTGGGTCTACACCGGCGACCAGATCGGATCCGGCGAGGAAGCGGAAGCTGCCCGCGCCATGGAGCGTGCCAAGGCACTGTCCGAGGGCCGACCGGTCGATGACCGTCCGCGTCGCAAGTCGGCCCGAAAGGCCGCCAGCGTCGCCAAGAAGGTCACCGGCGTCGGCACCAAGCAGCAGCCGAAGCCGACGGCTCCGGCCGAACCCTCCGCCACCGAACCGGCTCCCGCGGCTGCCTCCGCCGACACCTCGGCGTCCGGCGCCCCCGAGCCGGCCAGCGTGACCGAGGCAGGCGAGACCCCGAAGACGACCGTCGAGTCAGCCACGACGGAGTCCGCTCCGCCTCAGTCCGGCGCCATGGACCCGGCCGATGTCGTCGAGGCGGACGCTGCTCCCGAGGTCGCCGCACCCACCGACTCCAGCACGTCTGCCGACGGCGATACCGCCGCTCCGGCCGACGATGAGGCTGGGAAGGAAGGGCAGAGCTGATGCTCGCTCCCAAGCGCGTCAAGCACCGTAAGCAACACCGTCCCCGCCCGCTCAAGGGGTTGTCGAAGGGCCACACCCAGGTCTACGTGGGTGACTATGGCCTCATGGCGACCTCGCCGGGTTGGATCACCGCACGCCAGATCGAGTCGGCCCGTGTGACCATCACCCGCGCCATCAAGCGTGGCGGCAAGGTCCGGATCACGATCTTCCCGGACCGGTCCATCACCAAGAAGCCGCTCGAAACCCGCATGGGTTCCGGGAAGGGTTCACCGGAGCACTGGGTCGCCGCCGTCAAGCCCGGACGCATCATGTTCGAGCTGTCGGGTGTCGACGAGACCCTCGCGCGTGAGGCCATGCGCAAGGCGTCGCACAAGCTGCCGGTGAAGACCAAGTTCGTTACGCGTGAGGAGGCCGGAGAGTGATGACCGCGACCGAGCTCCGTGAGCTCCCGGACGATGAACTCCGTCAGAAGCTGGCTGAAGGCAAGGAGGAGCTGTTCAACCTCCGCTTCCAGATCGTCACTGGCCAGCTCGACGACCCCCGACGCATCAAGCAGGTCAAGCGCGAGGTTGCTCGCGTGCTGACGGTCCTGCGTGAACGCGAGATCGCGCTCAGCCGCGAGAACGAGGCTTGATCATGGCAGACACCATCGAGGAACGCAGCACACGCAAGGAGCGGACGGGCACCGTCACCTCCAGCGTCCAGGACAAGACCATCGTGGTCAGGGTCGAGCGGCGCACCACCCACCCGCTCTACGGCAAGACGATGACCCAGAGCAAGAAGTACCACGTCCACGACGAGGTGAACGACGCCAACGTCGGCGACACGGTGCGAATCGTCGAAACCCGTCCGATCTCCAAGCTCAAGCGCTGGCGCCTGGCGGAGATCATCGAACGCGCGAAGTAGGTCCGCGTCGTGCTGGCCCCGTCACCTGACGGGGCGCCGACGCGGCATCTGCTGCTGCACCAACCAGAGAGAGAACGATGATCCAGACCGAATCGCGGCTCAAGGTCGCGGACAACTCGGGAGCTCGCGAGGTGCTGTGCATCCGCGTGCTCGGCGGGTCCGGTCGTCGCTACGCGTCCGTCGGTGACGTGTTCGTCGGCACGGTCAAGAACGCCATCCCGCAGTCCAACGTCAAGAAGGGCGAGGTCGTCCGTTGCGTGGTCGTGCGCACCTCCAAGGAGCGCCGACGCCCCGACGGGTCCTACGTCCGTTTCGACGACAATGCCTGCGTGATCGTCCGCCCGGACGGCAGCCCGCGCGGCACCCGCATCTTCGGTCCCGTGGCTCGCGAGCTGCGCGACAGCAAGTTCATGCGGATCATCTCACTCGCCCCGGAGGTGCTGTGATGCGACGTATCCGGAAGGACGACCTGGTCGAGGTCATCGCTGGTAAGGACAAGGCAACCAGCGAGAGCCCCAAGCGTGGTCGCGTGGTCAAGCTCTACGAGGAGCGCAACAAGGTTCTCGTCGAGGGTGTCAACTACGTGAAGAAGCACGAGCGGGTCCAGTCCCAGCGTGGTGGCGCCCAAGAGGGCGGCATCATCGAGACCGAGGCCCCCATCCACCTGTCGAACGTCATGCCCGTCTGCCCATCCTGCGGGAAGGCCACGCGGGTCGGCTTCGTCTACGAGACCGAAGGCGACCGTCGCTCCAAGGTCCGCAGCTGCAAGCGTTGCGAAGGAACCTTCTAGCCCGGCGATCACCGCCACGACCAGCACCACCAGCCCACGATCACCCACGACGCCGGCCGGCCCGCCCGATGGAAGCACGGGATCGGTGCCCCACCCCGCACGTCTCGGACACCCAACCGTTCGGGACGCGAGGTGAGGGCGAGTCGCCACTGGCGAGGAGAGACCCAAAGATGAGCGAGACCCCTGCGGTCACCGCCCCGACCATGCCGCGCCTCAAGCAGCGGTACCGTGATGAGATCCGGACCCAGCTGAAGGACGAGCTGGGGCTCGACAACGTCATGCGTATCCCCAAGCTCGAGAAGATCGTCGTCAACGTCGGCCTCGGCGAGGCTGTCAACGACGCCAAGGCGCTCGAGGGTGCGATCCGCGACCTGACCACGATCACCGGTCAGAAGCCGCGGGTGAACCGGGCACGCAAGTCGATCGCTGGCTTCAAGCTCCGTGAAGGCATGCCGATCGGCGTGAAGGTCACCCTTCGCGGCGACCGTGCCTGGGAGTTCTACGACCGCTTGCTCTCGGTCGCCCTGCCCCGCATCCGCGACTTCCGCGGTCTGAAGGCCACGGCGTTCGACGGGCACGGCAACTACACCTTCGGCCTCGTCGAGCAGCTCGTGTTCCCCGAGGTCGACTACGACTCCATCGACGCCGTGCGCGGGATGGACATCACCATCGTCACCACGGCCGAGGACGACGTCCACGGACGCGCGTTCCTCGCGGCCTACGGGTTCCCGTTCGCCCGCCCCGAGAACGCCTGACGCGGCCGACGGGCCCGTAGATGGAAGGTTGAGACAACATGGCGAAGAAGTCCAAGATCGCAGCGGTCAAGCGCGGCGCCAAGTACGGCGTGCAGAACTACACGCGGTGTGACCGGTGTGGCCGCCCCCGGGCGGTCTACAAGCGCTTCCGGCTCTGCCGCGTCTGCTTCCGGGAGATGGCCCACGCGGGCGAGCTCCCCGGCATCCGCAAGGCCAGCTGGTAACGCCACACCACCACGTAGGAATCCATCGGCCAGCGACTGGCCAACGACTGGGAAGTGCCGGGCCTTGAACGTCCCGGGAACCCCGAGGAGCGGAACCACTCATGACGATGACCGATCCCGTTGCGGACATGCTCACACGCATCCGTAACGCATCGATCGCCTACCACGACGCCGCCTCGATGCCTTCATCGAAGATCAAGGTGAACATCGCCAAGGTCCTCGAACAGGAGGGCTACATCACAGGCTGGTCGCTCGAGGAGACGGTGCCGCAGGCGACGCTGACCATCAAGATGAAGTACGGCGCGAACCGTGAGCGCGTGATCACCGGTATCCGGCGGATCTCGAAGCCCGGCTTCCGCGTCTACGTCAAGCGCGATGAGATCCCCCGGGTGCTCGGTGGCCTGGGTGTCGCGATCCTGTCCACCAACGCCGGCCTCATGACCGACCGCACCGCTCGCAAGGACGGCCGCGGCGGCGAGGTCCTCGCGTACGTCTGGTAGGAGAGGAACCCCTATGTCCCGCATCGGCAAGCTTCCCGTGCCCGTCCCCGAGAACGTGACCGTCGAACTCGACGGCCTGCGCGTCTCGGTCAAGGGCCCCAAGGGCGAGTTGACCCGCGTCATGCCGGAAGGCGTCACGCTCGGTCGCGACGACGACGGTTCGGTCACCGTGACGCGCAACGGCGAGTCACGCACCGAGCGTTCGCGTCACGGTCTGGTCCGCTCGCTCATCGACAACATGGTCGTCGGCGTGACCGACGGTTACAGCAAGGCGCTCGAGCTGGTCGGCGTCGGGTACCGCGCGGCGCCGAAGGGCTCCGACGTGGAACTCCAGGTCGGCTACTCGCATCCCGTGGTGATCGCGGCTCCCGAGGGCATCAGCTTCGAGATCCCGCAGGCCACGCGCATCGTGGTCAGTGGTATCGACAAGGTGCTCGTGGGTCAGGTCGCCGCCAACATCCGCAAGGTCCGCCCGCCCGAGCCCTACAAGGGCAAGGGCATCAAGTACGAGGGCGAGATCGTCCGCCGCAAGGCCGGCAAGGCTGCCGGTCGGTGATCGTCCTCGGCCACGACCTCGTCGCTGGCCGAGCACGACCCGCATCGAGCACGATCCGAACGATCCAGCGGTGACCGCCCGATGCGGTTGCCGCCGCCCGACCCTCACCGGGTCCGGGCTCGTGGTCCGCCCAGCGGCCCGCCGACCTGGCGGACCGGTAGGGGCGGAAGACGACGAGGAGAGACGACCCATGAACGCGACCAAGAAGCGCGAGGCGCGCCGCAAGCGGCACCAGCGCAGCCGCAAGAACATGAGCGGGACGGCCGCGAAGCCGCGCCTGTCCGTGTACCGCAGCAACACCCACATCTACGCCCAGCTGATCGATGACGTCGCCGGCCACACGCTGGTTGCCGCATCGTCCCGCGAAGCGGATGTCGCCCCCGGTGACGAGGGCAAGTCGGGTGCCGCCAAGCAGGTCGGCGAGCTGGTCGGGAAGCGGGCAGTTGCTGCCGGCATCACGTCCTGTGTGTTCGACCGCGGCGGAAACCGCTACGCGGGTCGTGTCGCGGCCCTCGCCGACGGCGCGCGCGCATCGGGTCTCGAGTTCTGAAGGTCGTGCGCCGATGGCGTGCACCAGTTGAGGAGTAGGACATGGCAGCCAACAACCGTGGTGGAGGAGGCGGCGGTCGCGGACAACGCGACGGCCGTGGCGGCGGTCGCGGACAGGACCGCGAGCAGTACGACGAGCGTGTCGTCGCGATCAACCGCGTCTCGAAGGTCGTGAAGGGTGGACGTCGGTTCCAGTTCACGGCACTCGTCGTCGTCGGTGACGGCAAGGGCATGGTCGGCGTCGGACATGGCAAGGCCAAGGAGGTGCAGTCGGCGATCCAGAAGGGCGTGGAGGAAG
>JBBDSX010000148.1:0-5777 GCA_040904725.1 Egicoccus sp. | reverse complement strand
CGTGGCGGCTGTGGCGGGGTCGCTGACCGCTGCCGGGACCGCCCTCCTACACTCGTGGACGTCTGCTCCCGCCTGCCGTCGAGGTTCCGCCGTGCCCTTCCCCGAGACGCGCCTGCGCCGTCTCCGCCGGACGCCGGCCCTGCGCCGCGCCTTCGCCGAGACCCGTATCGACCCGGCCGGCCTGGTGCTGCCGCTGTTCGTCAAGGACGGCGTGACGGGCAGCCAGCCGATCGGTTCCATGCCGGGCGTGGCCCAGCACGACGTCGCCTCCGCCGTCGACCTCGCCCGACGCGCCGCCGACGTCGGGGTCGGTGGGGTGATCCTGTTCGGCATCCCGGCGGCGAAGGACGAACTCGGCTCGTCGGGCTGGGACCCGCAGGGCCCGGTCCCGCAGGCGGCCCGCGCCATGCGCGACGCGATCGGCGACGACCTCGTGCTGTGGGCCGACGTGTGCCAGTGCGAATACACCGACCACGGCCACTGCGGCCCACTCGACGCCCGCGGGCAGGTCGTCAACGACGCGGCGGTCGAGGCCTATGTCCGTGA
This sequence comes from Egicoccus sp., assembly GCA_040904725.1. Classification (GTDB taxonomy): domain Bacteria; phylum Actinomycetota; class Nitriliruptoria; order Nitriliruptorales; family Nitriliruptoraceae; genus Egicoccus. The sequence continues at coordinate 5,231 of JBBDSX010000148.1, read as the reverse complement.
CGCGCTGGCCTACGCCGAGGCCGGCGTCGACGTCGTGGCGCCGTCGGGGATGATGGACGGCCAGGTCGCCGCGCTGCGCCAGGGGCTCGACGACAAGGGGTTCGACGAGGTGGCGATCGTGGCCTACGCCGCCAAGTACGCCTCGGCGTTCTACGGCCCGTTCCGCGAGGCCGCCGAGTCGACGATGGCCGACGGCGACCGCGCCGGTCACCAGATGGACCCGGCCAACCGGCGTGAGGCGCTGCGCGAGTTGGCCTCCGACGTCGACGAGGGCGCCGACGTGCTGATGGTCAAGCCCGCACTGGCCTACCTCGACGTGATCTCGGACGCCAAGGACGCGTTCGACCTGCCCGTCGCCGCGTACCAGGTGTCCGGCGAGTACGCGATGATCCATGCCGCCGCCGAGCGGGGCTGGGTCGACGGGCCGCGTGCCATGCGCGAGGCGGTCACCTCGATCCGCCGCGCCGGCGCGGACCTGGTGCTGACGTACGCCGCGATCGACCTCGCCGCCGCGCGCGCGTGAACCTGCCCGTCCCGGACTGGCTGCATGAGGTGCCGTTGGCGCACCGTGGCCTGCACGGCGGGATCGTCCCGGAGAACTCGTTGGCTGCCGTCGCCGCCGCCGCGGCGGCGGGCTACGGGGTCGAACTCGACGTGATGCTGGCCGGCGACGGCACGCCGGTCGTCGTGCACGACCCCAACCTGTCCCGGGTGACCGGCCGCGACCTCAAGGTCGGCGACCTCGACGTCGCGGCGCTCCAGGAGTTGCCGCTGCGCGACGCGGCCGATGTGCCGACCGCGGAGACGGTGCCGACCCTCGCCGCGGCGCTCGAGGCCGCCGGCACCCACCCGGTGATGGTGGAGATCAAGTCGCTGCGGCTGCGGGCGGGCGACCTCGAGGAGCAGGTGGCCGCGGTGCTGGACGCGCACCCGGGGCCGGCATGCATCGCGAGCTTCAATCCCATCACGGTGCGCTGGTTCCGCCGCAACCGACCCGACATCGTCCGGGTCCTGACCGCGACCGCGGACGCCGACGAGCGCCTGCCGGGGGTCGTGCGGCGCCGCCTGGCCGAATTGCGCGACGCCGCGACCCTGGATCCTCACGCGGTGTCCTATGACCTCGCCGGTCTGCCGAACGCCGCGACCACGGCGTGGCGCGCCACCGGCCGGCCCCTGATCACCTGGACCGTGCGCACCGAGGCCGACCTCGCCGAGGCCGAGGCCGAGGCCGACAACGTCATCTTCGAACACGTCCGCCCCTGAAGCGGTGAATCCGCGGCCGGGGCGGGGGGAACGAGCGAGCGCAGCGAGCGAGAAGGGGGACCGCCCCTATGACGTGAGCGCGTCGAGGTAGGTGGTGACGGCGGACTCGACCTGCTCGCGGGCGACATTCCAGGCGGTCAGGTGGGCGGCGCCCCCGACCCGCAGATAGGTGACCAGGTCGGGCAGCGCCTCGGCGAGTGCGTCGGCCAACTCGACGGGGACCGTCAGGTCGGCGTCGCCGTGGATGAGCAGCAGCGGGGTCTCGACCAGGTCCTCGAAGGAACCGAGAGAGCGCCAGTCGATACGCGCGCGGGCGCCGGCCAGCGCCATCGTCGGCGGCAGCAGCAGTGGCAGGGCGGCCGCAGGCAGGCCACGTTGCACCGCGCTGCTGCGCAGCACCGGCCCCCAGTCGAGCACGGGGGCCTCGAGGATCACGCCCGCCACGTGCGGCCGCAGGTCGGGGTCGCGGCGCAACGCCTCGGCCACGCACGCCCCGCCCATCGACAACCCGGCCAGGACGAGGCTGCGCGCGCCGGCGTCCCGTGCCCAGGCGGCGGCCGCGGCGACGTCGGCCCACTCCGTCGCGCCGAGGTGGGAACGGCCGTCCGGGCTGGGCGGTGCCTCGCCGTCGTTGCGGTAGGAGATCGCGAGGACGGACACGCCGGCGGCCACCATCGGGGCCACGTGACGGAGGGTCTCGCGGCGTGTGCCGCTGCGGCCGTGGACGAGGATGGCGGTCAGGGCCCGGTCGCGTTCCGCCGCGGCGGGGAACCACCAGGCCGGCATCGGGCCGAGGTCGCCGTCGACGGTGACCTCGTCGACCTCGAGGCCGAGGTGGGCCGGGTCGTCGGGCGCCGCCCAGGGGTCGAACAGCGCCTGGGCGCCGGACTCGGGCAGGTCACCGGCCAGGATCTCGACCGGCCGCACCGCGCTGGGGCCGTCGACGCTGATCGGGGCACGGACGCGGGCATACCCCGTCTCCCAGCGCAGCCCCCAGGACCCGGCTCGGGCCGCGTCGGTGCCGACCAGATGCAGATGACCCTCGCCGCCCGACCCGGGATGCGCCCCCGGAAGCGAGGCGTCGAAGACCTCGACGCGGTCACGGTCGAGCGGCGCCACGGGGCGGCGATGGGCCGGTTCGGTCATCCGCCCGGCGTAGTACCAGGTGGCGCCGCCCGCAGCGGCGAGCAGGGCCGCCGATCCGGTCAGCCCTGCGACCCGCAACGCTTTTCGCGCAACCATGCCCCCAGGCTACTGCGGGCCGTCGGGGGCTCCCGGCAGCCGCCGCTAGCCTCGTCCGTTCCCGTCTTCGAGCAGGAGTCGTCATGGGCACCGAGGTCTCCGCGCGGCTGTTCGATCGCGCCCGCCAGGTCATCCCCGGCGGGGTGAACTCGCCCGTGCGGGCGTTCGACAGCGTCGGCGGCGTGCCCCGGTTCATCGCCCGCGGTGAGGGGGCCGAACTCGTCGACGTCGACGGCAACCGCTATCTCGACCTCGTCAACTCCTGGGGGCCGCTGCTGTTCGGGCACGTCCCCGACGAGGTCCGCGCCGCCGCCGTCGACGCGATCGGCCGTGGGTCCTCGTTCGGCGCCCCGACGGAAGGCGAGGTGGATCTCGCCGAGGCGATCGTCGAGGCGGTCCCGTCGGTCGAGAAGGTCCGGCTGGTCAATTCCGGTACCGAGGCCGGTATGTCCGCGATCCGGCTCGCGCGTGGGGCGACCGGCCGCCGCAAGCTGATCAAGTTCGTCGGCCACTACCACGGACACTCCGACGCGCTGCTGGTCGCCGCCGGGTCGGGCGTGGCGACCCTCGGCATCCCCGGCAGTCCGGGCGTCACACCGGGCGCGGCCGAGGACACCGTGCTCGTGCCGTGGAACGACCGGGCGGCCGTCGAGGCCGCCGTCGCCGCGCACGGGGACGATCTCGCGGCGATCCTGTGCGAGCCGGTGCCCGCCAACATGAACCTGGTCGCCCCCGAGGACGGGTTCCTCGCCTTCCTGCGCGAACAGGCGGATGCGTGCGGGGGCGTGCTGGTCTTCGACGAGGTGATCAGCGGCTTCCGCGTCGCTCGCGGTGGTGCCCAGCAACGGCACGGGGTGACGCCGGACCTGACCGTGCTCGGCAAGGTCGTCGGCGGCGGCTTCCCCCTGGCCGCGTTCGGTGGACGGGCCGATCTGATGGACCACCTCGCGCCGGCGGGGCCCGTCTACCAGGCCGGCACGCTGTCGGGGAACCCCGTTGCGGTGGCCGCCGGGCTCGCGCAGTTGCGTCTGCTCGACGACGACGTCTACGTCCGGCTCGGACGCACGACCGACCGCCTCGTCGCGGGTCTGCGCACGGCGTTCGCCGACGCGGGCGTGACGGCCCAGGTGCTCCAGCACGCCACGCTCGCCGGCGTGCTGTTCGCCGGCGCCGCACCCCGACGCTACGAGGACGTCGCCGCGGCCGACCACGACCGCTATGCCCGGTTCTTCCACGGCATGCTCGAGCGCGGGGTCTACCTGGCGCCGTCGGGCTACGAGGTGTTGTTCACCTCCACCGCCCTGGGCGAGGGCCAGATCGACCGGGTCGTGACCGCGGCCGCCGAGGTGGCCGCCGGCCTCACCGAGTCCGCTTGACGCGCGGCTCCCGGTCGGCATGGGCCCCAGCGCAGGCCGGAGGAGCGTCGACGGGCCGCTCACCCGGACCCGGTCGTTTGTTCGGGCTTCACGGCGGTTGGTAGCCTCCGGCTCCCGACCGGCACGCACCAGCGTGGTCGGGACCGGGCACGCAACGCTCCAACCGGAGCGCCGCGCGCTCGGGAAGGTGGGCATGATGTGTGAGAGACGCGTCACGGGGTCGCACGTGAGTATCGGCACGCACGGAGTGTGCCGGGGCTCGCACCGGCCACACACCAAGGTCCCGGTGCAAGGAGATGCTCGACGTGGGTGAGTGGTTCAGCCAGTTCGGCGCGGCACTTCCCGACGCGCTGCGTGCCGCCTACCAGTTCGGCGATCCCCTCGACCTCGGTCGTGGCTGGGTCGGCCTGGTGGTCATGGTGCTGTGGGTCGGTCCGCTGATGATCCTGCCGCTGTGGCTGGCCAAGATCACCTACGGCAAGCGCGAGTGGTTCTCGGCGACCATGGGTGTCATGGGCGGCAGCGCCTTCATGTGGTGGCTGCACGGCGTCATCCCGCACGCCTGGATCCAGTTCACCGAGTCGAACGCGAACATCCTGTCCGGCTCGATCATCCCGGCCAGCGCCGGGATCGACATCTCCGAGGACTACCGCCTCGACATCGCGTCCAACCTGTACTCGGTGATCACCGAGGGCGTGGTCGGCGCGATGATGGTCATCGGCATCGCGCTGTCGTGCTGGCTCGCGCTGCGGGTGCAGAAGATGCTGCCCAAGACCCTCGCCCCCGGCGAGACCAAGCCCGAGGCCGGCGGCTACAAGTGATCTGACCGCGCCAACGGCAACCAGCGACCGGAAAGGAGGACGACGTGGGCAAGACCGACAAGGGTGAACACCCGCTGATGTTCGACGACTACGTCGTCCAACAGGTCGACGCGCAGTGGCTGCAGGAACGCGTCAAGCCCAAGCGCCACATCGGCCTGACTCCCGAGCTGTGCATCCTGTGCCGGGCATGCGAGGACGTGTGCCCCTGGGAATGCATCTACATGATGTCACCCAACATCGTGAAGGACGCCGACAGCCCGTCGCTGATGACGCTGGCCGAGCAGTCCCACGCGGTGTTCATCATCGACGACAACGAGTGCACCCGCTGCGCGATCTGTGTCGAGCGTTGCCCGTCCGACGCCCTGTGGCTCGGACGCACCGACGGCTGAGCCGACCGACTTTCCACCCGTCACACCGTGCCGGGCCCGACGAGTAAGAACAGGACGACAAACGTGGCCAGGAAGCCCCCCAGCTTCTCGGACGTCAAGACCAACGTCCAGGACAACGTGATCTGGAAGTCCATCTTCCG
>JBBDSX010000147.1:0-1001 GCA_040904725.1 Egicoccus sp. | reverse complement strand
CGCGCGAACACCTGGTAGAGGTCGGCGGACTGCTCGGCCGGGCCCGAGATGATCAACGGGGTACGGGCCTCGTCGACCAGGATCGAGTCGACCTCGTCGACCAGGGCGAAATAGTGGCCGCGCTGGACCTGCAGGCGCTTGTCCCAGGCCATGTTGTCGCGCAGGTAGTCGAAGCCGAACTCGTTGTTGGTGCCGTAGGTGATGTCGCAGGCGTACGCCTTGCGCTTGTTGTCCTTGGTCTGGCCCGAGTGGACGACGCCGACGGTGAGCCCGAGCCAGTTGTGCACGCGCCCCATCCACTCGGCGTCGCGCTTGGCGAGGTATTCGTTGACCGTGACGATGTGTACGCCGTTGCCGGCCAGCGCGTTGAGGTAGACCGGCATGGTCGAGGTCAGGGTCTTGCCCTCACCGGTCTTCATCTCGGCGATGTTGCCGTTGTGCAGGGCGACACCACCGAACACCTGGACGTCGTAGGGGCGCTGCTTGAGGACCCGCCAGGCGGCTTCGCGCACGACCGCGAACACCTCGACCTGCAGGTCGTCGAGTTCGGCGCCATCGGCGACCCGGGCCCGGAACTCGTCGGTCTTGGCCTGCAGTTCGCCGTCGGAGAGCGCCGCCATCTCGTCGGCGAGGGCGTTGACCTCGTCGACGACCTTCTGGGTCTGCTTGGCCTTGCGGCCCTCCCCCATGCGGAGAAGCTTGTCCATCACCATCGGGGCGGCCTTCTTGTGTTCGCGAGCAGCGCGGCAGGAGGTCGGCTCGCCCCGGGCGCGCCAAGGCGGACGTGGCGAACGACGCGCACGATGGTACGCCAACGACCCGAACTGCACGCCGGGCCTGTCAGGGCCCGCCGCAGGTGTGGGACGCGCCCTGCCCGCTACTTGATCTCGAGCAGCTTCTCGCGGACGGCGTAGACGACCGCCTCCATGCGCGAGTGCAGGTGGAGCTTCTCGAGGATGTTGCGCACGTGGTTCTTGACCGTGTTCTCCGAGATGAACAGC
>JBBDSX010000146.1:0-5831 GCA_040904725.1 Egicoccus sp. | reverse complement strand
GTGCTGCGGGCCGCCGTCGCGCTGGCGGACCGCGAGGGTCTGGATGCGCTGACGATGCGCCGTCTCGCCACCGAACTCGGCGTCGAGGCGATGTCGCTGTACCACCACGTGGCGAACAAGGACGCGATCCTCGACGGCGTGGTCGAGGTCGTGACCGACGAGGTGGTCGCCGCCGTCGGCGCGACCAACGCGCCGCCGCCGCAGGACGACTGGCAGGCCGCCATGCGCGCCCGGATCCTCGCGGCCCGGACCGTGATGCTCCGTCACCGCTGGGCCCCGCGGGTCATCGAGACCCGCACGGCGATGAGCCCTGCGCTGATGGGCTACTACGACGGGGTGCTCGGGATCATGCGCGCCGGCGGGTTCGACTGGGACATCGCCCACCAGGCGATGCACGCACTCGGCAGTCGGGCCCTCGGGTTCACCCAGGAGTTGTTCCGGCCCGACGACGGCGAGCCCGAAAACGCCGAGTCCTTGGCGGCGTTCGGGCAGATGGCCGACGTGTTCCCGCACCTGGTCGGGATGCTCGCCGAAGTCGCCCACGACGACCCCGCGCAGAGGCTCGGCTGGTGCGACGACCAGCGCGAGTTCGAGTTCGGGCTCGACGTACTCCTCGACGGCCTCGAGCGGCGTCGTTCCGGGGTGTAGGTCGAGGGGCGGCCGAGGCCATGCTCACCGTTGCCGCGCGACCGGATCGCGACGCACCCCTTGACAGTCTTACCGTGTGCAGGTATGCCTTACGATGTACGCATACGACGTAAGGGACCCCATGGCCCGCGTGATCGTGCTGGGTGTGGCCGCCGTCGTCGCCGTGCCCGTGGTCCTGCTGATCGCGTTCACGCTGGGCTTCCGCGTGAAGTGGTCCCCGCTGCTCGACCGCGTCCGCCGCTTCAACCGGGACGTGACGAACCGACGGCAGCTGCGGACGGCAGGCCAGGCCGGTGTCGCCTACGCGGTCGTCGTCCACGTCGGGAGGAGGAGCGGCAGGACCTATCGCACGCCGGTCGGCGCGGTCCCGACTGCCGACGGCTTCGTCGTCGGGCTCCCGTACGGCCCCGGCACCGACTGGGTCCGCAACGTGGTCGCCGCCGAGGGCGCAACCGTCGAGCACGATGGCCGCACGGTGGTCGTCGACCGGCCAGAGCTCACCGACGGCGCTTCCGCGGGAGCACTGTTCGGCCGGGCCGAGCGCCTGGTGCAGCGCCTCTACGGGGTCGACGACTTCCTGCTGCTGCGCGAGGCGGACCAGACGGTGGCGTGAGGTGCGAAGCCGAGCCGGCGGTAGACCCGCTCGGCACGGCTTCCCGGGTCGGCACCGATCCCGATCCGGAGATCGGGTTCGAGGTGGCGCTGGGCGGCGACCGCCGTGTGCACCAGCGTCGCGGCGATGCCGAGCCCCCGGTGCACCGGGTGGACGATGACGTCCTCGACCGCGCCGAGTCCCTGCCGGTCGTGGACCAGGGTCGCGCGCCCGACCGGCGCGCCGTGACGTTGCGCGACCCAGACCTGGGCACGTTCCGCCGTCGCAAGTTCGCGCTGCACGTCGACGCTCCAGCCCGCGAACTCCTCGTCCCAGACACGCCACGCGTCGGGATCACCGGTGTCCTCGCCGTCGTAGCGGTACAGGACGGTCGCGGCGTGCCAACGGCGGTCGGTTGGCTGCGGATCGGTGACCGATGGCGGGGGGACCGGCGCGACGGTGACCGGCGCGGCCGGCGGTGCGACGAGGTCGTGCAGGAACAGCACCGTGATCGGCTCGAGCGCCAGCCCGGCGTCCGTGGCGGCGCCGACGAGGTCATGACCGGGCACCGGCGGCGTGGCGGGCGCGTCCGGTGCCAGCGGTACCTCCCAGCGCACGCGGACGTGGTCGACGCCGAGCACGCCGATGGTCTCCTCAAAGCGCTCCACCCATCGGTCGAGGTCGCCGGGCGCCGGCGGCTCGAGCAGGTCGAGGGTGTTGCCGTCGCGGAAGTCCGGCCGCGACGGGGTGCGAACCGTGACGTGGTCGCGGGCGTAGGTGACCAGTGAGCGGCCGGACAGCGACACGCGCATCGCGGCCAGCCCGAGGCGTTCGTCGATCCGCCGGATCGCCTCGCTCATGGCAGGGGGACGTCGCGGGCGAGCAGGTCGTCGAGGCTCTCGCGCCGGATGATCGTGCGGACCTCGCCGTCGCGGACGAGCACGGCGGCGGGGCGTGGCAGGCGGTTGTAGTTGGACGCCATCGCCTCGGTGTAGGCGCCCGTGGCCGCCACCACCACGAGGTCACCGATCGCGACGTCCGAGGGCAGCGAACCGTGCTCGCGCACCAGGTCACCGGACTCGCAGTGCTTGCCGACGACGGAGACCGGCATCGGCTCGTCCGATCCGGCGCGGTTGGCCAGGGCCACCTCGTGCTCGGCGTCGTAGAGGGCAGGGCGGATGTTGTCGCTCATGCCGCCGTCGACGCTGACGTAGGTGGAGAGGCCCGGCAGCACCTTGACCGTGCCGACCTCGTAGAGCGTCACCGTCGACGGTCCGACGATGGCGCGGCCCGGCTCGACGACCAGGCGTGGCCGTTCGAGGCCGAGTTGCCCGCACCGGTCGTCGACGGCGCGCAGGACGGCGTCGCCGTAGCGGGCGACCTCGACCGGGTGGTCCTCGTGGGTGTAGCGGATACCCATGCCGCCGCCGAGGTTGAGCTCGGCCAGCGTGATCCCGAACTCATCGCGCCAGTGGGCGAGCAGCTCGAGCGCCACCTCGGCGTTGGCGACGAACGGGTCGGTGCCGAAGATCTGCGAGCCGATGTGGGCGTGGATGCCGACCACCTCGACGTGCGACGCGTCCTGCGCGGCGCGGACGGCCTGGTCGGCGAGCCCGAGCGAGAGCGTGAAACCGAACTTCGAGTCGTCGTGGCCGGTGCGGACGTAGTCGTGGGTGTGCGCGTCGATGCCGGGCGTGATTCGCAGCCAGATCGGCACCACGACGTCGCGGCCGGCCGCCACCTTCTCGAGCCGGTCGAGTTCCTCGAACGAGTCGACCACGATGCGGCCGACGCCGACCTCGACGGCCCGCTCGAGTTCCGCCTCCGACTTGTTGTTGCCGTGGAAGATCAGCTTGGCCGGGTCGACGCCGGCGGCCAGGGCGGTGTGCATCTCGCCGCCGGAGACGACGTCGACGAGCAGGCCCTCCTGGTCGACGATCTGCAGGATCGCGGTGGTGCACCACGCCTTGGACGCGTAGGCGACCTCGACGCCGGGGAAGCCCTCGCGGTAGCGGTGGCAGCGTTCACGCAGGTCGGCTTCGTCGACGACCCACAGGGGGGTGCCGTGCTCGCGCGCGAGGTCGGTCATGGCGACCCCGCCGACGTGCAGGGTGCCGGCGTCGTCACGTTCGGCCGTCAACGGCCAGGGTCCACGTCCCTGGGTGGGTGGGGGAGAGGTCATGCTGCTCACATCCGTTCCGGCGCGTTGACCCGCAGCAGGCCGAGCGCATTGACCAGGACCTGCTTCGCCGCCACCGCCAGCCAGTAGCGGGCGCGCCCGAGCTCGACATCCCCTTCGACCAGCACGCGGCACTCGGTGTAGAAGCGGTGGAAGGTGCCGGCCAGTTCCTCGGCGTGGCGAGCCAGGCGCTGGGTGGCGCGCAGGTCGGCAGCGTCGTCGACCACGATGGGCAACTGCGCCATCGCGGTCAGCAGTTCGAGCTCGGCCGGGTGGGTCAGCCGCGACAGGTCGGCGTCCTCGAGGCGGCCGTGGTCGAACCCGCGCTCGTCCGCGGTGCGGATCAGCGAGTTGATGCGCGCGTGGGCGTACTGGACGTAGTAGACCGGGTTCTCCATCGACTGTTGGGCGACGACCTCGAGGTCGAAGTCCACCATCGTGTCGAGGCTCTGACGCAAAAAGTGGTAGCGGGTCACGTCGGACCCGACCTCGTCGACGACCTCGTCGAGCGCGATCATCTCGCCGGTGCGCTTCGACATGCGGACCGGTTCGCCGCCGCGCAGCAGGGTCACCAACTGGCCGATGCGGACCTCGACGCGGTCGCGCGGGATGCCGAGGCATTCCGCGGCCGCGAGCAGCCGGCCGACGTAGCCGTGGTGGTCGGCACCGAGCAGGTAGTACAGCCGGCCGTTGCGACCCTCGGCGGTGACGCGCTCCCACTTGTCGCGCATGTAGGCGAGATCGGAGGCGAAGTAGGTCGGGCGCCCGTCGGAGCGGACGATGACGCGGTCCTTGTCGTCGCCGAACTGCTCGGTGCGCAGGTAGGTCGCCCCGTCGGCCTCGTAGGTGCGACCGTCGGCCTTGAGCTGGCCGATGGCCGCCTCGATCGCGCCGGTGTCGTGGAGGTGACGCTCGGAGAACCACACGTCGAAGTCGACGCCGAGTTGGTGCAGCTGGCCCTGGATGCGCTGGCGCATCGCCTCGACGGCGAGCACGCCGACGCGTGCGCCGATGCGCGGGTCGACCCGCGGGTCGGCCGTCGTCGCCGCGTCCTCGGCCAGCTCGCCGTCGGCGGAGTGCTCGCTGCCGCCGCCGAGCTGGATCTCGGTGTCGGGGATGTCCTCGAACAGTCCGTCGCCGTGCTCGGCCCGGAGTTGTTCGGCCACCTCGGGGATGTAACTGCCGCGGTAGTGGTCCTCGCCGAGCGGCAGCCCACGGGCGGTGAGCACGACCGATTCGCCGAAGCGGCGGATCTGCTCGCCGGCGTCGTTGACGTAGTACTCGCGCACGACCTCGTGCCCGTCCGCTTCGAGCAGCGCGGCGATCGCGTCGCCGGTCGCGGCCCAGCGGCCGGCACCGACGTGCAGTGGCCCGGTCGGGTTGGCGGAGACGAACTCGACGTTGACCGTCTCGCGCTCGCCCGCCTCGCGGTCGCGTCGGCCGTAGGCGTCACCCGCGGCGACGACCCGCCGCACGAGGTCCTCGTGGTAGCGGTGCGCGAGGCGGAAGTTGACGAACCCCGGCCCGGCGATCTCGACCGACTCGACCGCGTCGGGCAGGTCGAGGTGATCGACGAGCGCACGGGCGATCTCGCGGGGCGGACGCTTGGCAGGCTTGGCCAGGCGCAGCGGCGCCGTCGTCGCCCAGTCACCGTGTTCGGCCTGTCGCGGCCGCTCGAGTTCCGCGTCGGTCTCGGGCAGGCCGGCCGCGACCAGCGCGGCACGGATCCGCGACGCGAGGTCGCCGAGGACGGGGTCGAGCAGTTCGGGACGGGCCATGCGGAAGCGCCTTCGGGGCAGGGACGTCGGTGTGAACCACCGACGATACCCATGCCTCAGGCGGGCCCGGCAGCCAGTCGCTCGATGGTCTCGATCAACTCGAGTGGATCGAACGGCTTGGTGATGTAGCCATCGGCGCCGCTGGCGTAGCCGCGGTCGAGGTCGGACTGCTGTGCGCGGGCGGAGACGAACACGATCGGGGTGTCGGCGATGTCCGGATCGGCGCGGACGGCTTCACACACCTGGAAGCCGTCCATCTCGGGCATCATCACGTCGAGCAGCACGACCTCGGGCCGGTCTGCACGAATGGCGGCCAAGGCGCTCTGGCCGTTCTCGGCGGTCAGGACCTCGTGTCCCTCCATCTCGAGGTTGACCTGCAGCAACCGCAGGATCGTGGGGTCGTCGTCGACCGCGAGCACCCGTGCCAATCGCGTCACCTCCCTGTGTGCCGGAAGCTATCCCCTTCGGTACGCGACGTGCGCGGCTGCACCAACCGGGTGCCCCCGTGCGCTCACGCCGCGCGCTCGGCCCATCAGGCGCGCGTGCTACCTTCGGTGGCCGCGTCATGCGATGGCGCCAGCACGCCCCCGTAGCTCAGTGGATAGAGCACTGGCCTCCGGAGCCAGAAGCGTAG
>JBBDSX010000145.1:0-5838 GCA_040904725.1 Egicoccus sp. | reverse complement strand
GGGTTCGGGTTGCCGGTGCACCTCGTCGTCGGTGACTTCGACTCGGTCGCGCCGGAACGGCTGGCCGAGTACGAGGACGCCGGCGTGCCGGTGCAACGCCACCCGGTCGCCAAGGACCGCACCGACCTCGCCATCGCGCTGGACGCGGCCGCCGCGCTCGACCCCACACGGGTCACGCTGGTGGGCGGCTACGGCGGGCGCCTGGATCATCTTCTGGGCAATGCGTTGGTGCTGACGTCCGAGGCGTACCGCGACCTGACGCTGACGGCCCTGGTCGCCGGCGCCACGATCACGGTGGTGCGCAACCGCCGCGACCTGCGTGGCGCGCCGGGCGACTACGTCAGCCTCCTGCCGGTCAACGGGCCGGCGACCGGCATCACGACCGACGGCCTCCGGTTCCCCCTGCACGGTGAAAACCTGCTCCCGGGATCGACGCGTGGCATCAGCAACCAGTTCCTGACGGACCGCGCGAGCGTCCAGGTCGAGGCCGGCGTCCTGCTGGCCGTCCAGCCTGGCACCGCCGGTCCCGCACCCGACTGAGGAGACGCCATGCGCACGCCCGTGCGTACCACCACTGCCGCGGCCCTGGCCGCCGCCCTGCTCCTGGCCGCCTGCGCCGACGACGGGAGCCCGACGCCCGAAGCCGAAGGCGAGGTGACCGAGGAGCCGGACGAGGGTGACGACTCGCCGCCGGAGGATCTGGCGGAGCAGACCACGATCACGCTGGTCACCCACGACTCGTTCGACGTCGGCGAGGACGTGCTGGCCGCCTTCACCGACGAGACCGGCATCAGCGTCGACATCGCTCCCGCAGGTGACGCCGGCGCGACGGTCAACCAGGCCATCCTGACCAAGGACGACCCGCTCGGCGACGTGCTGTTCGGGGTCGACAACACGTTCCTGTCACGCGCACTCGACGAGGAGTTGTTCCTGCCCTACGAGTCCGCCGCGCTCACGGAGGTCGACCCGCAGTTCGTCCTCGACGAGGAACACCGGGTGACGCCGGTCGACTTCGGCGACGTCTGCCTCAACTACGATGTCGCCTGGTTCGAGGAGTCCGGTCTCGCCCTCCCCGAGACGCTCGAGGACCTGACCGCGGACGAGTACGCGGGCCTGCTGACGGTGATGAACCCGGCCACCTCCTCCCCCGGCCTCGCCTTCCTGCTCGCCACCGTCGAGGAGTTCGGCGAGGACGGCTACCTCGACTTCTGGGAATCGCTGCGCGACAACGACGTGCTCGTGACCGACGGGTGGTCGGAGGCGTACTACGACGAGTTCAGCGCCACCGGGACCGGCGACCGCCCCCTGGTGGTCTCCTACGCCTCGAGCCCGCCCGCCGAGGTGTACTACGCGGACCCGGCGCCCGAGCAGGCACCGACCGGCGTGATCGAGGCGTCGTGCTTCCGGCAGGTCGAGTTCGCCGGGATCCTCGCCGGCACCGAGCACGAGGCGGCGGCTCAGCGGTTGATCGACTTCCTGCTCAGCCGTGAGTTCCAGGAGAACCTGCCGCTGACGATGTTCGTGTTCCCCGTGAGGACCGACGCCGAACTGCCCGAGGTGTTCGAGGAGTACGCGGTCGTCCCCGACGATGCCTACCAGCTCGAGCCCGGCGCCATCGGCGAGGGCCGCGACGAGTGGATCGACGGCTGGACACGCACGGTCATCAGGTGACCCGACCGGGGGGCGACGAGCGCGCGCAGCGAGCGAGAAAGGGGACCCGGCCGTGAGCATGAGGATCGGACGGGGGGTTCTGCTCGGCGTGCCCGCGGTCTTCCTGCTGGTGTTCTTCGCGCTGCCGGTCGGCACGATCGTGCTGACCGGCCTGCGCCCGGAGGGCAGCCTCGACCTCGGGGTCGTCCCCCGGGTCCTCGGTGATCCGGTCGTGCGGCGGGTGGCCTGGTTCACCCTGTGGCAGGCGGTGGCGTCGACCGTGCTGACCCTGCTGGTGGGGCTGCCGGGCGCCTACCTGCTCGCCCGCGTGAAGTTCCCGGGCCGCGCGGCGGTCCGTGCCGCGGTGACCGTGCCGTTCGTGTTGCCCACGGTCGTGGTCGGGTCGGCCTTTTTGGCCGTGCTCGGACCACGCAGCCCGGTCAACACGGCGCTGACCGCGGTGTTCGGCGAGGGGGCGCCGTCGCTCGACCTTCGCCGGACCGTGACGGCGATCCTGATCGCGCACGTGTTCTTCAACTACGCCGTGGTCGTGCGCACCGTCGGCGGACTGTGGAGTCTCCTCGACCCGAGGCTCGAGGAGGCGGCCCGCACGCTCGGTGCGTCGCGGTGGCAGGTCCTGCGCGAGGTGTCGTGGCCGCTGGTGCGGCCGGCGGTGGCGTCCGCGGCAGCGATCGTGTTCCTGTTCACCTTCACCTCGTTCGGGGTCGTGCTGATCCTCGGCGGGGTGGCCCGCGCCACCATCGAGGTCGAGATCTACCGGGCCACGGTGCAGTTGCTCGACCTGCCGCTCGCGTCCGTGCTCGCGCTGCTGCAGTTGGCCGCGGTGTCGGCCGCCCTGCTGGTCTACGGCCGGCTGCAGCGGCGCGTGACCGCCCAACCGCTGCGCAGCGCCGCATCGACGGCCAGGCCGCCGCGCACCATGGGCGAGCGGACCTTCCTCGCGGTCAACCTCGCCGTCATCGCCGTGCTGCTGGTCCTGCCCCTGGCCGTGCTCGTCGAACGCTCGCTCGCCACCGACGCCGGCTACGGGTGGGACCACTACACGGCGCTGTTCGGTTCCACCCGCAACACGGTGCTGGCCGTCGCACCGCTCGAGGCGATCCGGAACTCCGTGTTGTACGGCCTGGCCGCCACGCTGGTGGCGCTGGTCGTCGGCGGCTGCGCCGCGACGGTCGCGGCGCGGCCGGGCTGGACCGGCCGGACCCTGGACCGCGCGCTGATGCTGCCGCTCGGGACCTCGGCCGCCACGATCGGCTTCGGGTTCCTGATCGCACTGTCGCGCCCGCCGGTCGACCTGCGCGGGTCCTGGTTGCTGATCCCCGCGGCACAGGCGCTGATCGCCGTGCCGTTCGTGGTGCGGACGCTGCTGCCCGTGCTCCGCTCGATCGACCAGCGGTTGCGCGAGGCCGCCGCCGTGCTCGGCGCGCCGCCGCGGCGCGTGTGGCGCGAGGTCGACCTGCCGATCGTGGGCCGGGCGCTACTCGGCGCCGCCGGCTTCTCGTTCGCGATCGCCGTCGGCGAGTTCGGGGCGACGGTGTTCCTGGCACGCGGCCAGACACCGACGATGCCGGTGGCGATCTTCCGCCTGCTCGGCCGGCCCGGCATCGCCAACTTCGGGCAGGCGATGGCGATGGCCACCATCCTGATGGCCGTGACGGCCGGCGCGATCGCCACGATCGACCGGCTGCGGGTCGGCCAGGTGGGACGGTTCTGATGCTCGAAATTCGTGACGTCCGGGTCCACTACGGGGCCCACCCAGCGGTTGACGGCGTCGACCTCGACGTCGGCGAGGGCGAGGTCGTCGCCGTGCTCGGCCCCAGCGGCTGTGGCAAGTCGACGTTGCTGCGTGCCGTCGCCGGCCTCGAACCGCTCACGGACGGACGGATCGTGCTCGACGGCCGCGACCTCGGACGTCTGCGTCCCGACCAGCGTCCGGTGGGCCTGATGTTCCAGGACCATGCGCTGTTCCCCCACCGCGACGTGGGTGGCAACGTCGGCTTCGGGCCACGCATGCAGGGCCTGCCCGACACCGAGGTCCAGGCCCGCATCCGCGAGGCACTGGCTCTGGTCGACCTCGTGGACACCGAGCGCCGCGCGGTGCAGGAGTTGTCCGGCGGCGAGCAGCAGCGCGTGGCGCTGGCCCGCGCGCTGGCCGTGCGTCCCCGCCTGCTGATGCTCGACGAGCCGCTCGGTTCCCTCGACCGGGCCCTGCGTGACCAACTGCTGGTCCAGTTGCCCGACGTGTTCGCCCGGGTCGGCTGCGGCGTGCTGTACGTCACCCACGACCAGGACGAGGCGCTGACCCTCGCCGATCGCGTGGCGGTGATGCGCGCGGGCAGGCTGTGCCAGATCGCGGCACCCGAGGTGCTCTGGCGCCGGCCGGCCGACGAGTTCGTGGCGCGCTTCCTCGGGCTGCACCAGATCGTGGACGCCGAGGTCACCGCCGGCGCGGCGGCAACGGTCTTCGGCACGATCCCGGTCACGGACGTCCCCGACGGTCCGGTCCGCCTGCTCGTCCTGCCCGACGCCCTGGAGGTGGCGGACGACGCCGGGGAAGGCGAGCCCGGCCTGGACGGCGAGGTGACACGGCGTCGCTTCTCGGCCGACCGCAGCCTGCTGGTCGTCGCGGCGGCCGGCCGCGAATGGGAGGTTCCGGCCCCACCTGGGCCGACCGACCGACGACCGGGATCGTCCGTCCGGCTCCGGCTGCACCCTGATCGGGTCCACGTCCTGCCCGGTCCCTCCGCCCAGGACCACGCCCCGGCATGACCTGCCGGTCGCTGTACGGTGCGGCGAGACTGCGGCCGGCCGAGGCAGGTGACAGGAAGGATCTCCGTGGCAGCGAGCACCGCACCGGACCCCGACGGCGACCTGACCACGCTGACCACCGAGCCAGACGCCGGCTACGCGGCCGCGCTCAGCCATCTCAACGGGCTGCTGCTGAACGCGGGGGATCTTCAGGAGGTCCTGCAGGGCGTGGTCGACGGCGTCCGGGTCGCGGTCCCCCAACTCAGCGCGGTCAGCATCACCACCGTCGACGAGGAAGGTGGGTACACCACGGCCGTCGCCACCGGCCCGCGTGCCCTCGCCGTCGACAACGTCGAGTACGACCTGCACCTCGGACCGTGCGTCGAGGCGCTCGAAACGGGCGAGGACCAGTTCGTCGACGATGTCGGCACGGACCCGCGCTGGCCACCGTTCAACGACGAGGCGCAGCGGCAGGGGTTCTCGAGCGCCGCCGGTATCGCTTTGAAGACGAACGGTCGCACGTACGGGGCCCTGAACCTGTTCGCCGACGTCGTCGACGGCATCGACGACCGGACCCGCGAACTGGTCCATCGCCTGGCGCCGACGCTGGCGGCCACCCTCGCCAATGCCCGGGCCTACGCCACGGCCGAGCGGCTGTCACGACAGCTCGAGCACCGCCTCGACGACATCGCCGTGCTCCAGCAGGCGGTCGGCATCCTGATGGCGGAGCGCGGCTGCGACGCGGTCACGGCGACCACGCTGTTGCACGAGACGGCGACCACCGCCGGCCGGTCCCTCCACGACGTGGCCGCACAGGTCGTCACGGCGGTCGTGGAGGGCAACGGGTCCGGGTTCGGCGGCTGACCAGCCGGCTTGCTCAGTCCTCGGCGTCGTCGGCGTCATCGCGCATCCGCTGGCGCTCGGCCTCGGCGCCCAGCGCGATCGGCGCGGCGATGACCTCGTCGGGGATCGCCCAGGCGTCGACCAGCAGCTGCGCGAACGGGCGCAGCTCGGTGCACAGCTCGTTGATGGCGGCCGTGATGGCCTTGGAGCGCTGGGCGTTGAAGCGAGCGTGCTCGAGGTACCAGCCGCGGTCGGCCTCGATCATCGACAGCGCGTGCAGGTCGCAGACCCGGTCGAGCAGCGCGGCGACCTCGGGGTCCTCGCACGCCTCGACGGAGGCGGCGAAGCGCTCGAGCACGACCCGGTCGATGTGCGACTGTGCCGCGAGCAGCACGTGGTCCTGGACTTCGTTGAACACGTCGACGGCGTCGCGGCCGGCGTCGATGCCCTTTTTGAGCCGCCGTGCCACGCCGGCGATGACGTGCTGTTCGCGCCAGGCCAGGGTCTGCAGCTGCCAGGCCCGGTCGTGCAGGTCGGTGTCCTCGTCGCGGCTGACGATGCCGGTGATCGACTGCC
>JBBDSX010000144.1:0-5851 GCA_040904725.1 Egicoccus sp. | reverse complement strand
CGCCATCACCGTGGTGTTCGGGTTGCTGCGCTTCGTCACCGCCGACGTGATCGACGCGGCGACCGCGGCGATCACGTCGGCGTCCCGCGCGGCCGATGCCGGCTGACGGTGTCCTACCGGTCGCCGGGCGGGCGGACCTGGCGTTCCAGCAGCCGGGACAGCACCAGGACGGAGCGGGTCCGCACGACGAACGGCTCGCTGCGGATCTCCTCGAGGGTCGCCTCGAGGTGGGTGGTGTCGCGCGCCCGGATGTGGACCAGTGCGTCCGGGTCGCCCGTGATCGTGTACGCACCCACCACCTCGGGGTGCCGCGAGAGGGCCGTGCCGATGCGGGTGGCCGGCGTGCGGCCCTCGCAGAACAACTCGATGAAGGCCTCGGTGTTCCACCCCAGCGCGCTCGGGTCGATCACGGCCGCGAACCGTTCGATGACCCCGGCGTCGAGCAGGCGGTCGACGCGCCGCTTCACCGCAGGGGCGGACAGCCCGATGTCGTCGCCGATCTCGCGATAGCTGGCCCGGCCGTCGGCCGACAGCCACGCAACGATCCGCTGGTCGAGCTCATCGAGACGCAACATCTCGTCGCTCCCGTGCAACGTGGACAGCTGTTGGGAATGCCGATCAGATCGTACGGTGCGCAAGAGCCGTGCCGGCGTGGGTTCGGTCACGAAATCGGAGAGACGATGCCGACCAAGGGCGAACTGCACGACCTCGAGGCACACGCGGCTCACAACTACCACCCGCTGCCGGTCGTCATCGCGCACGCCGAGGGTGCATGGGTCACCGATGTCGACGGGCGTCGCTACCTCGACGCGTTGGCCGGCTACTCCGCGTTGAACTTCGGTCACCGCCACCCCGCCCTGATCGCCGCCGCCGTCGAGCAGCTCGGCCGGGTCACCCTCACCAGCCGGGCCTTCCATCACGACCAGTTCGCGGGGTTCTGCGCCGACCTGTCCCGGCTGACGGGCATGGAGGCCGTCCTGCCGATGAACACCGGCGCCGAAGCGGTCGAGACCGCCATCAAGCTCGCCCGACGCTGGGGCTACCGGGTCAAGGGCGTTCCCCGGGACCGTGCCACGATCATCGTGGCCGACAGCAACTTCCACGGGCGCACCACCACCATCGTCGGCTTCTCCACCGACCCCGACGCCCGCGACGACTTCGGCCCGTTCACGCCGGGCTTCCGCCATGTTCCCTTCGGCGACCTCGCCGCCCTCGAGGCCGCGATCGACGACACCACGGTGGCCGTGCTGCTCGAACCGGTGCAGGGCGAAGCGGGTATCCGCGTCCCCGCCCCCGGCTACCTCGCCGGCGTGCGCCATGTCACCCGCGAACGCGACGTGCTCCTGCTCGCCGACGAGATCCAGTCGGGCCTCGGACGTACGGGCACGACGTTCGCGTGCGACCTCGAGGACGTGGTTCCCGATGTGTACCTGCTCGGCAAGGCGCTCGGTGGCGGCGTCGTGCCGGTCTCGGCGATCGCGGCGCGTCGCGAGCTGATGGACGTGTTCACGCCCGGGTCGCACGGCAGCACGTTCGGCGGCAATCCCCTGGCCTGCGCCGTCGGGCGTGCGGTGATCGGCCTGCTCGAGACCGGCGAGTACCAGGCACGCGGCCGCGAGCTCGGGGCACGCCTCGAGGCGGGCCTGCGTTCGCTGCCCGCCGACCGGGTTGCCGAAGTCCGAACCATCGGACTGTGGGCCGGCGTCGAACTCGTACCCGGGCTGCGCGCCCGGGAGGTGTGCGAACGCATGCTGGTCGGTGGCGTCCTGGCCAAGGACACCCACGAGTCGACCGTCCGCCTCGCACCGCCGCTGGTGGTCACCGAGTCCGAGGTCGACCGGATCGTCGAGGTCCTCGGCGCGTCCCTCGACTGATCCGCCCCGCTCGATCAGGCCCGGGTCGAGTTGTCCCTGGGTCGGCAGCCCGACGGCAGCTCCGGCGATACCGTGCCGGACCGATGCCCACGCTGGGCCACCGGTCGAGGACATGTCGATGCACGAGTGGCAGACCGGCCGCTTGCTGGTCGCGACGCCGGCGCTCGAGGACCCCAACTTCGAGCGCACGGTCGTGCTGATCCTCGACCACGACGAGGACGGTGCCCTGGGCGTCGTGCTCAACCGGACCAGCGACCTCGCCGTCGACGAGGCGCTCGTCGGCTGGGCCGATCTGGTCGCGAAACCGCCGGTCGTCTTCGGTGGTGGCCCGGTCGAACCGACGGCCATCGTGGCGCTCGGTCGTGCCACCGCAAGCGTGCCGGCCGACGAGGTCGTCTCCCCGCGACTCGACCGTGTTCGCCTCGTCGACCTCGCCGCGGACCCGGCGCTCGCGGCCGCCGACCTCGACCGCGTGCGCGTGTTCGCCGGGTATGCCGGTTGGGGGCCGGGTCAGCTCGAGGTCGAGGTGGACGCGGGCGCCTGGTTCACGGTCGACGCGGACCCGGGCGACGTCTTCACGGCCGAACCCGCCCGGCTGTGGCAGGCGGTCCTGCGCCGCCAGCCCGACGAGTTGGCCCTGTTCTCGACCTTCCCGGCCGACCCCTCGCTGAACTGACGTCAGCGGTCGACGACGCCGCCCTCGTTGGCGGGTTCGGACGGGTTCGCGCAGTAGGCCGCCGGCTGACCGGCCTCGCCGTGGTAGTGAAACTGTTCACCGCCGGCCTCGACGACGACGCGGTAGCCCGGCACGAGTGCCTGGGTGTAGAACTGGTCCGGCTCGGGACAGCCGATCGCCCCGTCGGGCCAGGTGACGTCCTCGTTGCGTACCACGCTGACGTCGGCAGGGTCCACGCCCGCCCGCTGCGCGGCATCGGCGATGGCGAAGGCCTCGGGATCGTCCGTCGCCACGGGGTCCTCCTCGTCCTCGGTTCCACCGGTGTCGTCGCGGGTGTCCTCGCCGCTGCCGGTGTCGTCGCCGGACGGTGCGGGCTCGAGGGTCTCGGCGTCGTCCGGTGACGCGCCGTCGCCGGCGTCACCGCCGCACGACACCGCCACGAGCGTGACCAGAGCCAGCGTGGCGCCTCTCCATCGGTGCTGCATGCTGCCCCCGTCCGGTGGTGGTCTGCCACCACCGTAGACTTACCGTCCGCGCCCGACACCCACGAGTTCGTCCATGAGTGACCCGTCCTGGGGCTTCTTGCTCGTCGGCAGCTTCGCCGCGGTCGGTGCGGCGATGGCCCTCGGCACCCTGGCCGCGTTGGTGCGCTATCGGCGAACCGGCGAGTTCCCGGGTGCCACGGCCGACGAACCCGTCACCCGTGGCCGCATCGTCGCCCTGTGGGTCCGCATCGGCGTGGGCGCCGTGCTCGCGGGCATCGGCGTCGTCGCGCTCGTCGACCGCGGGCTGATCTGACCGTCCGCTCCGCTACCGTGGCTGCGGAACGGATCCGCTCGGATCGTTCCGTCCGGGAGGTAGGCATGGAACGGCGCATCTTCACCGAGCAACACGACGCGTTCCGCTCGACGGTGGCCCGCTTCGTCGACGACGAGGTCGCGCCGCACCACGACGCCTGGGAGCGCGAGGGTCTCGTGCCGCGCGAGTTGTGGCAGCGCGCGGGCAAGCTCGGACTGCTCTGCACGGACGTGCCCGAGAAGTACGGCGGTGGCGGGGTGCGCGACTTCCGCTACAACGCGATCGTCACCGAGGAGTTGTGCCGGGTCGGCGCCAGCGGCGTCGGGTTCCCGCTGCAGAACGACGTCGTGGTGCCCTACCTGCTCGCCCTGGCCGACGACGAGCAGAAGCAGCGGTGGCTGCCGCCGATGACCGCCGGCGAGTTGATCACCGCGATCGCGATGACCGAACCGGGCACCGGCTCCGACCTCGCAGCGGTGTCGACCACGGCCCTGCGCCAGGACGACGGCACCTACCTGCTCAACGGCGCCAAGACCTTCATCACCAACGGCATCAACGCCGACCTGGTCATCGTGGTCGCGAAGACCGATCCGGCCGCGAAGCACGCCGGCACCAGCCTGCTGGTGGTCGAGGAGGGCATGCCCGGGTTCACCCGGGGCCGCAAGCTCGACAAGATCGGCATGCACGCCCAGGACACCGCCGAGCTGTTCTTCGAGGACGTGCGGGTCCCGGCCGACAACCTGCTCGGCGAGGAGGGCCAGGGGTTCGTCTACCTGATGCAGGCGCTGCCGCAGGAGCGGCTCTCGATCGCCGTCGCCGCCGTCGCCGGGGCGGCCGCCGCCGTCGAGCAGACCGTGGCGTACGCCAAGCAACGGCAGGCGTTCGGACGGCCGATCGGCTCGTTCCAGAACTCGCGGTTCACGCTGGCCGAACTCCACACCGAGGTCACGATCGGGCGGCAGTTCGTCGACCGCTGCATCGAACTGCACAACGAGGGTCGGCTCAGCGTCGACGAGGCCGCCATGGCGAAGTACTGGACGACCGACATGCTCGGCCGCGTCGTCGACGCCTGCGTGCAGTTGCACGGTGGCTACGGCTACATGCGCGAATACCCGATCGCCCGGGCGTACGTCGACGCCCGTGTGCAACGGATCTACGGCGGCACCAACGAGATCATGAAAGAGATCATCGGCCGCACGATGGGGCTGTAGCCCCGCGGCGCTACTCGACCGGCGCCGGCTCGCGCGCCCACGGCGAGTGGTGGATGCCGACGATGTAGCGCTTCAACCGCTCGTGGGCGGCCTCGAGGTCGGCCTGGACGCAGTGGTGCAGGATCAGTCCGTCCATCGTGGCGATCAGGAACCGGGCCAGCGCAGCCCGTTCCTCGTCGGCCGGGGCGCCCGGTACGGAGGCCATCACCGCCGAGACGGTGTTGGTGAGGCGCTCGTAGTGCCACGCGGCCAGCGGCTGCAGGTCCGGGTCACGCAGGGCATGCACGGTCAACTCGAACTGGGCCAACTGCACGTGCGGGGTGCCCTCGACGTAGTTCCAGTAGGCCTGCATGATCGCTTCGAGCGAACTGGCCAGGTTCTGGCCGTCGGCGGCGACCGCCACGTGCAACGCCTGCGCGATCTGCGTGTTCATCCGCTCGATGACGGCACGCAGCAACTCGTCCTTCGAACGGAAGGCGTAGTGGAAGGCGCCGAGGGCCATGTCGGCCTCGTCGGTGATCCGCCGCGTCGTCGCCGCGGGCAGGCCCTCGGTGGCGAGGATGGACAAGGTGGCGTCGATGAGTTCCTCGCGGCGCTCGTCGACGCTCCTTCTGGTGCGTTGCACGGTCAAACCGGCTCCGGACCGAACCCGCGCTGGTCTGGACGGGTCCGACCCCCGACTGTAGCCATCGAGGACGCTGCTCGACCGTCCATGCACGAAGTGGGTCGAGAAGACCCGTCAGCCGCCCATCTGCGTCACGGTGACGTTCATCTCCGCCGGGCCGTCCTCCTGGTCGTCGATGATCCCGACCGTCACGTTGGCCTCGTCCTTCTTGACCATCATCAGGGTGAACATCTCGCCGCCGATCTCGGAGTTGCTCACCGTCTCGAATCCCTCGGCGGCGACGGCCGTCTCGATGTCGGCGAGCACACCAGCCGGGTCGTCGGTCTCGAGCGTCCCCATGACCATCGTGCTGACGCCCCCCTCGATCGTGGTTTCGGTCGTGCCCTGCGGGCTGAACCCGTCCGGCAGTGACACGAGGTCGGTGATCACGTCCGGGACCTCGGTGGAGGCCTCCATCGACATGCTGTTTCCCTCGCCGTCCTCGACCGAGAAGCTCTCGTCGCCGACGTCCACGTCGACATCGCCGTTGCCGCCGTCGTCGCTCTCCCCGGTGGCGTCGTCGGTGGCCGTCGACTGCGCCTGGTCGGAATCCGGTTCCGCGTCCGAGGCGCAAGCTGCCGTGCCGACCAGCAGTACGCCGGCCAGGACCAGTCGGCTCGCACCCTGC
>JBBDSX010000143.1:0-1011 GCA_040904725.1 Egicoccus sp. | reverse complement strand
GTTGTCTCGTGATCCACGTCTTCCTCGGCACCAAGGCCCAGTACATCAAGACGGCCCCGCTGCTGCGCCTGCTCGACGCGCGCGGCATCGAGTACCGGCTGATCGACTCGGGCCAGCACGCCGCGCTGTCGGTCGGCCTGCGCGAGGAGCTGGGTGTGCGCCACCCCGACCACGTGCTGGCCAGCGGCGTGGACATCACCTCGATCCCGCAGGCGGCACTGTGGGCGGCCAAGCTGTTCGCCCGCCTGCTCGACGGCCGCAAGCTGCGCCGCGAGGTGTTCGGCGGCCAGGGCGGGGTGTGCGTGGTGCACGGCGACACGCCCTCGACGCTGCTGTCGACGTTGATGGCGCGCCGCGCCGGCCTGCAGGTCGCCCATCTCGAGGCGGGCCTGCGCTCCAAGCACCTGCTGCACCCGTTCCCGGAGGAGTTGATCCGGGTCGTGGTCATGCGCATCGCACATCTGCTGTTCGCCCCCGACGCCGACGCGGTCGCCAACCTGCGCAAGATGCGGGTCAGGGGAAAGATCGTGCCGCTGCCCGGCAACACGGTCGCCGAGGCACTCGACCACGAACTCGACGCCGCCACCCGATCGGGATCTGATCCTGAAGTCGAGGTCGAGGCGGCGGACGAACCCGCCGATACCGGCACCGCAGCGCCCGCTGACGGCACCGCAGCGCCCGCTGACGGCACCGCAGCGGCCGACACCGGCCCCGCAGCGCCTGACGCGCCGGCGATCGTGACGATGCACCGGGTGGAGAACCTCAACCGCCGCGAACGCGTCGAGGCACTGGTCGCCACCGTCGAGCGCATCGCCGCCGACCGCCCGGTCCGCTTCGTCCAGCACGGCCCGACCATCGACACGCTGCGCAAGCGAGGACTCGACGCCCGCCTGCGCGACGCCGGCGTCGACCTCGTCCCGCTGGCGCCCCACGGGCAGTTCGTCGCGATGCTCGACGCCGCGCCGTTCGTGATCACCGACGGCGGCTCGATCCAGGAGGAGTGCGCGCTGC
>JBBDSX010000142.1:0-5922 GCA_040904725.1 Egicoccus sp. | reverse complement strand
GGCGACCTCGATCGCCTGGTCGAGGTCGTCGACGAGGACGACCGTGCCCTGGTTGCGCAGCGCGGTCTCGATGCGCGCGGCGTGACGGGCGCGCGGCACCTCGTCCTCGAGCGCCGCCTCGACCGGGGCGACGAGGTCGGGTTCGGTCGTGATCAGCAGCGACACCACCAACTCGTCGTGCTCGGCCTGCCCGATCAGGTCGGCGGCGACGTTGCGGGCGTCGGCGGTCGCATCGGCGATGATCGCGACCTCGGTCGGACCGGCGTAGCCCTCGATGCCGATCAGGCCCTCGGCCGCCAACTGCTGCTTGGCGAGCGCGACGTAGAGGTTGCCTGGGCCGACGACCATGTCGCAGTGCGGCACGGTCTCGGTGCCGTACGCCATCGCGGCGATGGCCTGCGCGCCGCCGACCCGGACGACGCGGTCGACGCCGAGCAGCGCGGCCGCCGCCAGCACGGTGCGGTTGGGCCAGCCGTCGCGCTCGCCCGACTCGTGTGGGGCGAACCCGGTCCCGGTGGGCGGGGTGCACAGCACGATCTCGTCGACGCCGGCGACCTGGGCCGGGACGACCGTCATGATCACGGTCGAGGGGTAGGCGGCCTTGCCACCCGGCACGTAGACACCCGCGCGGGCGATGGGCCGGTGCCACACCCCCATGCGGACGCCCTCGAGGTGGTCCTCCCAGTCGCTCGGGCGGCACCGCTCGTGGAACCATCGCACCTGGTCGATCGAGCGTTCCAGGGCGGAGCGCAACGCCGGGTCGATCCGGTCGAGCGATTCCTGGAGCACCTCGGCCGGGACGACCGCGTCCTCGACGTCCTGCTGATCGAACCGGGCCGTCAACTCGCGCAGGGCGGCGTCACCACGATCGCGGACGGCGTGCAGGGTCGCCTCGACGCCCTGCCGGGCGGCGGCGAGGTCGGTGCGGGGGCGCGGCAGCCGGTCGCGGGGGTCGGACCGGTCACCGCGCAGATCGACGACGGTCAGGCGGGCCATGCGGCAAGACCTCGGGGCGGGAACCCCCCGAGCCTACCGAGAAGCCCCGAACGACCGCCCCACGCCACCGCGAGCCGCAGAGGAATCAGTGGATGGACACGATCGTCGTGCCGGTCGCGATCAGCCCGTACAGCTCGATCACGTCGTCGCCGTACATGCGTACGCAGCCATTCGACGAGGCCCTGCCGACCGACGCCTCGTTGGGCGTGCCGTGGAACCGGATCAGCGTGTCCCGGCCGCCCAGGGTGTTCCAGTTGATCGCCCGCGGGCCGAGCGGGTTCTCCGGACCGGGGCCGATCCGTGCGGGCATGTCCCTACCCCACCGCTCGGGCGCCGGGTTGACCCAGGTCGGCTCGAACCGCTTCGCGCCGACCACGAAGGTGCCCGTCGGCGTCGGGCTGTTGTTCGTGCCGACCGCAACGCTCCAGGACCGCGCCCGTTCGCCCCCCTCGTAGAGGTGCACCCGCCGAGCCGACTGATCCAGCAACAGCACCTGCTCGAAGCGGTCGGCCGTCACGGCCGGTTCCGTGGTGACCAGTTCGATGTCGACCTGGTCGGCGCCGCCGGCGAGCGCGACGTGCAGGTCCTCGATGGCGGCCTGTCGGTCGGCGCTGACGCCGGCGCGCTCGGGGACGATGCGGAGGTTCCCGTCGTCCAGACTGATCGCCGCGTCACGGACGGCCACTTCGTGGGGCCCCGCGAGCTCGTCGACGACGGCCGCGACGGCCGCGTCGTCGAAGCTGACCACCAGCCCCCCGACGGCGACCTCGCCGGTCCGTGATGCGTGGCGGAGCGCGGTGTCGAGCACCGCGGCGGCATTGATCGCCGGGGCGAGTTCGCCGGCCTCGATCGTGTGGGTGACGTCGGCCACCTCGACGTCGACGGTGTGGGCGCGGACCGCGGCGACCTCGTCCTCGACGACGGCGACCACGTCACCGACGAGCGCGTTGGTCATGTTCGGGTCGACCTCGATGACCGGCAGGTCCGCGGTGGTGTCCTCGCCGGCGAGCAGTTCGCGGACCCGCCCCGCCGTGGCGTCACGGTCGAGCGTGCGACCCACCGTCGCGGGCGACACCTCGGCGACCGTGGCGGTCCAGCGTGCCGTCGCGTCCGCGGGTGCGACGTCGATGTCGCGGGCGATCGTCGCCACGAAGTCGGCGATGCCGGCTTCCGGGACCACGACGCCGACCTCGGCGGCGAAGCTGGCCCCGCCGCCGACCCACCGCACCCGGGCGAGGTCGCCGAAATCGGCGGCCTCGGTGCGTTCGCGCGCAGCCACGACGGCGGCCTCGACGTCGGCGGTCCCGCCGAGCTCTCGCGCGCTGGTCGTCCAGGTGCGCGAACCGTCGGCCAGGACCAGTTCGCGGTCGAGACGTCCGTCGAGGTGGTCACGGACGGTCCGGATCGCCTCGTCGGTGGTCTGTCCCCCGACGGACACGGCCGCGATGGTCGTGCCGGGCAGCAGGCGGCCCTCGTCACGTAGTTGCTCGCCCCACGCGACGGTGGCGACCCCCATCGCCCCACCGACGGACAGCAACACGACGAGCAGCACGGACGCGGCCATCACCCAGGCACGACGGCTGGGCCACGGCGTCCTGTCCAGCCACGTCATCGCCATGGTGCCCCCGTGCTTGCCGTGTTGCGCGTACCCGTGCGGGCGCGTCCCCGCCACGAGGGTAACGAGGTCGCGCGCCCACGCCGCGCTCTTGGGTTCATCAGGCGGTCAGGTCATGGCCGGTTCGCGCTCGCGGCCACGCCGCCACCTCGGCTCGGGCTCGTCGCCCCCGAAGGTCTTGTCGCCGGTGTCGTCGTCGATGGCGTCGGGTCCGAAGGCGGCCTTGATCTCGCCGTACAGCCCCGAGTGCCGCTCGACGCGCAGGTCGTCGCCGAGCCGGTAGGTGCGGCTGGACCCATCGGCATCGTCGACCTGCAGGTGGACCGCGACCGGACCCTGGTGGTGGACCAGGACGTCCTTGAGACGGCGGACGGCGTCCGCGGTGCACTGTTCCGCGGCGAAGCGGACCACGACCGGTGAACCGAGCGCCTCGGACAGGTCGGGCTTGGAGACCCGGTTGGCCTGCAACTTGACCGCCTCGTCGCGGACCTCGAGGCGGCCGGTGACCACCAGCACCTCGTCCTCGAGCAGCACCTCGTGGGCCGCGCGGTAGGTGTTGGGCCAGAACACGACCTCGACGTTGCCGGTGAGGTCCTCGAGGGTGGCGACCAGGTAGGTGTCGCCCTTCCTGGTGAACTTCTTGGTCAGGGCGGTCAGCACGCCGGCGACGGTGACGTTGTCCGAGTCGTTCTTCTCGCGCAGGTCCGCGCAACTCGCGTCGATGTGGCGCTCGAGCACACGCTCGGTACCGAACAGTGGGTGGTCGGAGACGTACAGGCCGAGCATCTCGCGCTCGAACTTGAGCAACTGCGACTTGTCGAACTCGTCGTCGAGGATCTCGGGGGCGTCGTCGAGGTCGACCGCGTCGGCGCCATCCGAGTCGTCGCCGAACAGCGACATGAACCCGGCGGCTTCGTCCTTCTTGGCCTTCTGCGCCGAGTCGACCATCATCTCGTAGACGGCGAGCAGGCCCTTGCGGGTGTGGCCGAGCGAGGCGAACGCACCGGCGAGGATGAGGTTTTCGAGCGTGCGCTTGTTCAGCACGCTGCCGTCGACCTTCGCGCAGAAGTCCTGGAAGTCGGCAAACGTGCCCTTCTCGGTGCGGGCCCGCACGATCTGCTCGACGATCCCCTCGCCGACGCCACGCACGGCGGACAGGCCGAACAGGATCTCGCCGCCGCGCGGGGTGAAGTCGCTACCCGAGGTGTTGATGTCGGGCGGGAGCACGTCGATGCCCATGCGCCGGCACTCGTTGAGGTAGAGCGGCTTGTTGTCCTTGTGGTTCTTGACGCTGGTCAGCAGCGCCGCCATGTACTCGACCGGGTAATGGGCCTTGAGCCACGCGGTCTGGTAGCTGATGACGCCGTAGGCGACCGTGTGGGACTTGTTGAACCCGTACTCGGCGAACTTCTCGATCAGCCCCCACAGGTTGGACATCAACCCGCGGTCGTAGCCGTTGTCGACGCCGCCCTTGATGAACTGGTCCTTGAAGGACTCCATCAGGTCGCGCTTCTTCTTGCCGACCGCCTTGCGCAGGCCGTCGGCGTCCGACATCGTGAAGCCCGCCAGGTCCGTGGCGATCTTCATGACCTGCTCTTGGTACACGATGATCGCGTAGGTGTCGCCGAGCACCGGCTCGAGGTCGGGGTGGTCGAAGGTGACCGCCTCCTGGCCGTTCTTGCGGTTGGCGTAGGCGACGTGCATGTCCATCGACAGCGGGCCCGGGCGGTACAGCGCGAGCAGGGCCGAGATGTCGTCGAAGCGGGTCGGCCTGAGCTTTCGGACCAGCGCCTGCATGCCGGTCGAGTCGAGTTGGAACACCCCGAGCGTGAACCCGGTCGAGAGCATCTCGTAGGTGGTGGGGTCGTCCATGTCGCCGAGCAACTCGGGATCGTCGAGGTCGACGTCGGTGCCCCGGTTGGCCGCGATGTGGCGTTCGGCGTCGGAGATGACCGTGAGGTTGCGCAGCCCCAAAAAGTCCATCTTGAGCAGGCCGATGGCCTCGGCCGCGCCCATCTCGTACTGGGTGACGACTTCGCCGTTGTCGGTCCGCAGCAGCGGCACGACCTCGGCGAGCGGCGATGCGCCGATGATGACCGCCGCGGCGTGGATGCCGTGCTGTCGCTTCAGACCCTCGAGCTTCTCGGCGGTCTCGAGCACCTTGCGGTAGGTCGGGTCGTTGCGCGCGTCGCGCAACTCCGAGGACTTGTCGTAGGCCTCGGCGAGCGGCGCCTCCTTGCCCTGCACCGGCGGCGGCATCATCTTGCACAATATGTCGCCGACGCTGAACGGCTCGTCGAGCACGCGTGCCGCGTCGCGGATGGCCGACTTGGCCTTGATGGTGCCGAAGGTGACGACCTGGGCCACGTGGTCGTCGCCGTAGCGCGACGCCGCGTAGCGGATCATCTCACCGCGCCGACGGTCATCGAAGTCGATGTCGATGTCGGGCATCTGGATGCGGGCCGGGTTGAGGAAGCGCTCGAAGATCAGCCCGTGCTTGATCGGGTCGACCCGGGTGATGTCGGTGCAGAACGCCACGACGGACCCGCCGGCCGACCCACGGCCCGGCCCGACCCGGATCCCGGCGCTGCGGGCGTACTCGCACAGGTCGGCGACGATGAGAAAGTAGGCCGGGAAGCCCATGTTCTCGATGACGCCGAGCTCGTAGTCGATGCGTTGGGCGACGGGTTCGGGAATCGGGTCGCCGTAGCGGGCCTTGGCGCCCTCGAGGACCTTGTGCCGCAGGAAGGCGGCCTCGTCCATGCCGGGTGGGGTGGGGAACTTCGGCAGCAGGTCGAGGTCGAACTCGATCTTGGCCTCGCACATCTCGTTGATGTCGAGGGTCGCGTCGAGCGCGTCCTTGTACTGGTGGTACTGCTCGCGCATCTCGCGGGCGGTCTTGACGTAGAACTGGTCGCCGGAGAACCGGAGCCGGTCGACGTCGGAGATCTTCGAGCCGGTCTGGATGCACAGCAGGACGTCGTGGGCCTCGGCGTCCTCGGCGTTGGTGTAGTGCGAGTCGTTGGTGAAGACCGTGCGCAGGCCCAGTTCGCCGGCGAGCTTTTCGAGCATCGGCAGGGTGCGGCGCTGTTCCTCGATGCCGTGGTCCTGCAACTCGACGAAGAAGCGCTCGGCCGTGTAGATGTCCTTGAAATCGGACAGGACCTGCTTGGCGCCGGACTCGTCGTCGGCGAGCAGGGCCTGGTTGACCTCGGAGCCGAGGCAGCCCGAGAGCGCGACGATGCCGTCGCTGTGCGCGGCGAGCAGTTCCTTGTCGACGCGGGGCTTGTACCAGTAGCCCTCGGTGTAGG
>JBBDSX010000141.1:0-1027 GCA_040904725.1 Egicoccus sp. | reverse complement strand
TGGTGAAGATGCCGCCGCCGACGCGGTAGAACAGCGCGACGACGCTGGCGCCCATGGCGAAGCCGTGGATGTGCTCGGCGGCCTCGTGGTCGGTGCCGAAGATGACGTACAGCCCGCCGAGGCCGAGCAGGCCGAGCGAGGCCAGGACCAGGCCCATGACCGAGCCGCCGTAGAAGGCGACCGTCAGGGCCGAGTTCATGCCCTTGTCGCGGGCCGCGGTGGCGGTGCGGACGTTGGCGCGGGTGGCGGCCATCATGCCCATGAAGCCCGCGGCGGCGGAGGCCACGGCGCCGACCAGGAACGACACCGTCGTGGCGAACCCGAGGGCGATCCACAGCGCGACCGCCAGGACGGCGACGGCGATCGCGATCAACTGCAGCTCGCGCTGCATGAAGGTCTTCGCGCCCGCGCGGATCAGTTCGGCGATCTCGGAGGGGCGACCCTCGGCGGCGGGATACTTCATCATCGCGCGGTACATGACCAGGGCGACCACCAGCCCGATCACCCCCGCGATGGGTGGGATGTAGATCAAGTTGTCCACGGGTGCTCCAGCGGTGAAGGCAGGTGAAGGCAGGCGAAGGTCGGCGCACCGGGCGCCGTTCCGGGCGCGAACGGTAGCCGGGCGCGCCAGAACCTGTCGAAACCCACCCGATCCGCCGCCGCTTCCTGTGCCCGAGTCAGTCGAGCGGCAGGGGGCGCGACCCGAACTGGTCAGCGGCGGCAGTCGCTCGACTACAGGTCGGCGAGGGCTTTGAGGACCTGGTCGGCGTGCTTCTTGGCCTGCACGCGCTTCCAGACCCTGGCGACGTCGCCGTCGGCATCGACGAGCACCGTCGAGCGGATCACGCCGACGGTCTTCTTGCCGTACAGCGTCTTCTCGCCGTAGGCGCCCCACGGCTCCATCACGGTGCGGTCGGGGTCGGCCAGCAGCGTGTGCGGCAGGTCGTGCTTGCCGCGGAACTTCGCGTGCGACTCGACCGAGTCTGGCGAGATACCGACCACGGCCGCGCCGGCGGCCTCGAACTCG
>JBBDSX010000140.1:4945-6001 GCA_040904725.1 Egicoccus sp. | reverse complement strand
TCACGTTGATGCGGACCTGCTCGCTGTCGCTGACCCGGCGCATGACCTGGTCGGGCGTGCCGTTCTGGCGGTCGCTGGTGAACTGCCACACGCCGTCGCGCTCCACGACCTGCTCGCCGGCGCCGAAACCGCCGAAGAGCGGCCGCTCGAGGTGGCTCGCATTGGCGATGCCGGCGACCTCCTCGGTGATCTGTCGGACCTCGATGGCCAGGGCCTTGAGGGCCTCGTCGCTCTGGCCCGATGCACCCTGGGTGACCAGCTCGCGGACCCGACTGAGACGGGTCGTGACGGCCTGCAGTTGGGCATCGGTGGTGTCGAGCCATCCGCGCGCGTCGTCGACGTTCTGCAGCTCCCGCTCCC
Source organism: Egicoccus sp. (assembly GCA_040904725.1). Taxonomy (GTDB): domain Bacteria; phylum Actinomycetota; class Nitriliruptoria; order Nitriliruptorales; family Nitriliruptoraceae; genus Egicoccus. The sequence continues at coordinate 5,641 of JBBDSX010000140.1, read as the reverse complement.
GTGCGTGCAGCGACGAGCGGAGCGACATTGCTCGGCGGGTGCCGGCGGGGTCGTCGGAGGGCTGCAGGATGCGCCGGCCCGTGGCGAGCTCGGTCTGCGCACGCTCGTACTGGGTCAGCCGCGAGTGCAGCCGGTCGAGTGACCGGCTGACCATCGCCTCGCTGGTGATTCGCATCGTCATTCCCCCTAGCGGCCGACGACACCGGTGCGCATGAGCACACCGAGTGCTTCGTCGACGGTGGTCATCACGCGGCTGGCGGCCTCGAGCGAACGCTGATAGCGGACGAGCCCGACCATTTCCTCGTCGAGGCTGACCCCGTGTTCGGACATCCGTGCCAGCTCCGCGCCCTTGGACACGGCGCGGGCGCCGTCGGCGGTGGCTTTCGACGCCCGGACCTCGCCGGCGAGGCCGACCACGACGTCGGCGAAACGCGTCTCGAGCGCGGCTCCGTCCGGGTCCGCCGTGCCCGCGTCGTCGACCTTGGTCGTGCGCAGGTCGGCGAAGATCCGGGCGTTGCGGCCGTCGTTTGGCGCCGGTGGCAGGTTCCAGTCAACGGCTCCGCCGTCGTCGGTGGGTGGGGCGGCGGCAGCGAGTTCGGTCACGTCGACGCCGGCGACCAGGCCAATGGTTGCGGCGGGGTCGGCCGGATCGAAGATCAGGAGGTCCTCGCCGGGCTTCGAGCCACCAGCGCCGTC
>JBBDSX010000140.1:0-4845 GCA_040904725.1 Egicoccus sp. | reverse complement strand
CGCATCGATGCTGACGTCGGCTCCGGTCAATTGCGCGACTTCGTCCAGCAGCAGATCGCGCTGATCGAGCAGGTCGTTGCCCACGCGGCTGGGATCGGTGTCGGCGATGCGCTGGTCGAGGACCGCCAACGACTCCAGGGTCTTGTTGGCCATGCCGACCTGCGTGTCACGTCGCGAGGTGACATCGGCCTGCAGTGCGGTCCAGGCGTTCGCCGTCGAACGGATCGTGTCGGTGAGCGATGCCAGTTCGCCGAGCACCTGGCGGCGTGTGGCCGGGTCCGCCGGACTGTTGGCCCACGCCTCGGCCGCATCCCACAGGCGTCCCATCCGCGACGAGATGCCCTCGTCGGGCTCGCCCGTGAGCTGCTCGAGCCGCCCGAGCAGGTCGGCCCGGACCGTCGACGCGGCGTAGTCGGCCACCGTGGACCGGAAGCGGGCGTCGAGGAAGCCGTCGCGCAGGCGGCCGATGGTGCTGATGTCGACACCGGTGCCGATGCGAACGTTCGCGGCCTGGTAGGTCGGGCGCGCCACCAGTTCGACGCGTTGCCGGGTGTAGCCGGGCGTGGCGGCGTTGGCGACGTTGTTGCCGCTGACATCGATGCCCACCTGGGCGGCACGGACGGCCGTGAGGCCGGTGTAGAGGCCGACGAAGGACACTTAGAGAACCTCCCGCAGCCGGGCGCCGACGCCGCCATTGGCGTCGAGGTGCCCGGAGGCGTCGTAGGTGGATGCCACCGGAACCTGGGGGCCGCTGAGCTGGTCGAGTTGGCCGGCGACGACCTGCAGATCGCCGTTGGCCAGGACGCGGTTCTCGCGGGCGACCTGTTCGATCTCGGCGGCGAGGTTGCGGAAGGCGACCGCGTGCTCGGCGAAGGTGTGGTCGAACGGCGACGGCGAACGGCGCGCGAGCTCGCCCAGCGTCAGCTCGACCGGGTCGTAGGTCCACAGCGCCGCGAGCGTCCGCAGGGCCTCGTCGCGCCGGTACTCGCCCTGACGGAGCGCCTCCACGGCGGTCTCGACTTCCTCGAGGGCGTTCGGGACGAAGCGGCGTTCGTCGGCAGCCAGCAGCAGCCGCGTCACCGTGAGCTTGAACAGCAGGTGGGTGACCACCTGCCGCTCCTCCCACAGGCGGCGACTCAGCTCTTCGAGGGCACGACGCTCTTGTCTCATGCCTGACCGGGTCGGCCGGACCGGTTCGTGCTCTAGGACTTCGCCCATGTCTTGGGCGGAATCGTCGCTGCGACGCCCTGGAACCCGTGCGGTGGTCGCGCGGCGGCTGGTGGGTGCTAGAGGGGTCGCGCCGGTCGCCGACTGGAGATTCACTGGAGGTCTGCCCGTGCCCGTCTCAGCAATCGCCGCGTCCCCGACCGCCTCCGCGGTCGAGCCGTCGCGCAACGCGCCGCCATCCGGCGGTTTCGCCGCTGCGCTCGATGCGGTGACCGCGAGGATGGATCCCGCGCGACGGCCGACGGTGGCGCTGGGCACGATGGTCGCGGCCTACGCGGGCGCGAGCCCGGCCCAGACGCTTCCCCCTCCACCCACCGCGGCCGCGCTGGGAGGGGTGCGGGCCACGCCGGCCGCGTCCGACGGTGCGGCGGGAGCCCATATCCTCGCCGCGGGCGAGCGCTACCTCGGGGTTCCGTACAAATGGGGCGGCACCAACCCCGACGTCGGACTCGATTGCTCGGGCTTCACACAGCGCACCTTCGCGGACCTCGGCATCCAGATTCCACGGGTCAGCGTCGACCAGGCCAAGGCAGGCACGGCGGTCGCGGGCCTGGCGCAGGCCAAGCCCGGCGATCTCGTGTTCTGGAAGGCGACCGGCGGCCGGCCCAACCATATCGGCATCTACGCGGGCGACAACAAGATGCTGGTCGCTCCCCGTACCGGTGACGTGGTCAAGTACCAGGAACTGAGCCGCACCCCGGACGCGATCCGCCGCATCGCCTGACCGGCGCTGCGCCCGTCGACGGCCTACGCTGCCGCTCGACGGCTCGGGGAGGGGCGTGGACGGTGGCGAAGGTGCTTGCGGTCGACGACGAACCGCAGATCCTCACCGCCGTGAGCCGCGGGCTCACCCGCGCCGGCCACGAGGTGATCGTCGCCCGCTGCGGCGAGGACGCCCTGACCGCTGCGGCCGCCGCCCTTCCGGACGTGGTGCTGCTCGACCTGCGCCTGCCGGACCTGGACGGGATCGAGGTGGTCAAGCGCCTGCGCGCATGGACCGGCATCCCGATCGTGCTGCTGTCGGGCGCCGGCAGCGAACGCGCCCGCGTGCTGGCGTTGGACGCCGGTGCCGACGACTTCATCGACAAGCCGTTCTCCATGGAGGAGTTGCGCGCTCGCCTCGGCGCGATCCTGCGCCGCGCCGGCAGCAGGGGCCCCGTGTCGACCCAGCCCGCGGTGGAGGCCGGTGAGCTGTACATTGACCTCTCCGCCCGCCGCGTCAAGGCGTCCGGCAAGGACGTCCGGTTGACCCCGCTGCAGTGGAAACTGCTGGAGGTGCTGGTCGCCAACGACGGCAAGCTGCTGACCTACCGCGACATCATCTCGGCCGTCTGGTCCGACAAGCACGGCGACGAGGCGCGTGACAGCCTGCGGGTCCACCTGCGGGCCCTGCGGCAGAAGCTCGGCGACGATGCCAGTGCGCCGCGCTACATCGTCACCGAATCCGGGGTCGGCTACCGATGGGTGGGGACCGACGAGTGACGGAGCAGCTTCGCGCCATTCGGCTCTCCGAGGCGCGTCGTCTCGAGGCCCTGCGCCGACTCAACATCCTCGACACGCCGTGCGAGCCGGAATTCGACGACGTCGCTGCACTGACCGGCGCGCTGCTGGGCGCTCGCCATGCAGCCGTCACCTTCGTCGACGAGCAGCGCGCCTGGTCGAAGGCGGTCCGCGACCGCGACGAGCAGCCGAGCGTGCCGCGTGATCAGTCCGTGGCCTGGCTCGCGATTCTCTCCGAGGCGGGGACGGTCCACGTCGCCGTCGACGACCTTCCCGACCTCGGGCGCCATCCGGCGGCCCGCGAACACGGTCTGCTCACGTTGGCGGCGGCGTCGATCGCGGCGCCCGATGGGCAGCGTGTGGGGGCGGTCGAGCTGGGGTGGGCCGACCCCCTGGCCGACGACGCCTCGATCCGGGGCACCCTGGAACGCGTCGCCGCGCATGCGACCCGCCTCGTCGAGCTACGGGCCGAGGTCGGCGAGTACCGCCGGTTCATCGAACTCAACCCGGACGCCGTCACCGTGCTCGATCTCGAGGGCAGCATCGAACTGGCCAACCCGATGCTGGCCGAGGTGTTGCGACTGGAAGCGCCAGCGGACGTCGTTGGACGCAACTTTCTCGAACTGGTCGCCCCCGAGGACCGTGCGCGGGTGGCCAAGGAACTGGCCCGGGTGCTGTTCGCCCGGCGGCCGTCGACCCAGCTGGACATGCGGCTGTTGCGGGCCGACGGCACCGTGGTCGCCTGCTCGGTCAGCGCCGGCCATCTACGCAGCAGCCGTCGCAGTTTGCAACTGGTGGTACACGACCTCGACGACCGCATCCGCGGCGAGGAGGAACGTGCTCGGCTCTCCGAGCAGCTGGCCCAGGCCCAGCGTCTCGATCTGGCCGGTAGGCTGGCCAGCGGGCTGGCCCATGACCTGAAGAACCTGATCACGGTGATGAGCTCCTACCTCGATCTCGCCGAAGGATCGCTGCAGGACCTGGTGCCGGCCATGGGTTCCGGACCGATCGAGTCGATCCTCGACGACTTCGAGCAGTTGCGACATGCGGTCCAGCGAGCCGGCACGCTCACCCAGAAGTTGATGCAGTTCGCCGGCACGGAAGGTGCAACCGACGAGGTCGACCTGGCGCGCGCGGTCGACGGGGTGCGGACCCTGATCGAGTCCGCTATCGCGCCCGGGGTCACGCTGGAAGTCGACCTGGAGAACGACCTGCCGTGCATCCGGGCTGACACGGTCGGGCTCGAGCAGGCCCTGGTCAACCTGGTGATGAACAGCTCCGACGCGCTCCCGGACGGCGGCACGATCATCGTCAGGGCGCGTTTGACGGACCATCCGGCGGCGGGTGGGGTGACCACCGGGCCGCACCAGACCCTCGACGACGCGCGCCGCCACATCCGGCTGTCGGTGATCGACGACGGCACCGGCATGGACGACGAGACCCTCACCCGCGCCTTCGAACCGCTGTTCTCGACCAAGGGCGCCGCACGGGGCACGGGGCTGGGTCTGCCGACCGTGCTCGCGTTCGCGCAGCAGGCTGACGGGGTCGTGGACGTCCACTCGGCCACGGGGGTGGGGACCACGATCTCGTTGGTGCTCCCCACGGTCGCGGCGCTGCCTGAGGTGCTGGACCGCCACCGGCCCGTTGGCGGCCGGCGGGTAGTGCTGGTCGACCCCAACGAACGCGCACGGCGGGTCATCGGTCAGATGTTGCAGAGCGCCGGCTACCGGGTCCTGCCAGCCAGTGACGGCGAGTCGGCGCTGCAGATCCTCGCCGAGCAGGGCGGCGACGTCCTGGTCACCGAATTGTCGCTGCCCGGCATGCCCGGCTGGCGGGTGGTCGACCGCGCCCGCGCCGAGCGTCCGGGGCTACCGGTGCTGGTCTTCGCCTCCGCCCAGGCCCCCGAACGTGTGACCGACGAGGTCCGCACGCTGGTCAAACCTTTCAGCAGCGACCGACTCCTGCGCACGCTCGCGGAACTCCTCCCTGGCTGATCGTCGGTCCGCCGACCACGGTTCTACTTGACTTCCGGGCCGAGGGGTCGATGGTGGCATGCGGGCTCTACCCGGTCCGCCGGCGACCCTCGGGGCCAGAGCATGCACAACGACACGGACCATC
>JBBDSX010000139.1:0-1030 GCA_040904725.1 Egicoccus sp. | reverse complement strand
GTCCGCGATCCGGGCACGGTGACGCCATGTCGCCCTCCCATGAGCGCGACGTGCGGCCCCGGCGCACGGCGGGTCGCCGGGCGCCGCGACGACCACCCGGGTCGTTTCGCAGCCGAAGGAGCAGGTGCCCATGAAGGTGCATCCTTCCGTCAAGAAGATGTGTGACAAGTGCAAGATCATCCGCCGACGCGGGAGCGTCCGCGTGATCTGCGACAACCCACGCCACAAACAGCGCCAGGGCTGACGGAGGTCGACGAACATGGCACGTATCGCAGGCGTCGACATCCCGCGCGAGAAGCGCGTGGTCGTGGCGCTCACCTACATCTACGGCGTCGGTCGCACCCGTGCGGAGCAGACCGTCACCGCCGCCGAGATCGACCCGGACACCCGTGTCCGCGATCTCACCGACGAGGACGTCCAGCGGCTCCGCGGCCACATCGAGAACGAGTACCGGGTCGAAGGTGACCTGCGCCGCGAGGTCGCGAACAACATCAAGCGCAAGATCGAGATCGGCTCCTACCAGGGCATTCGTCACCGCCTGGGTCTGCCGGTCCGCGGTCAGCGCACCCACACCAACGCGCGCAGCCGCAAGGGCCCCAAGCGCACCGTCGGCGGCATCCGCAAGCCGGCCCGCAAGTAACCAAGCGACCGAGGTAGCTCAACATGGCACAGAAGAAGCAGCGCGGTCGCCGGCGCGAGCGCAAGAACGTGATGCACGCGCAATGCCACGTCAAGGCGACGTTCAACAACACCATCATCACCTTCACCGATCAGCAGGGCAACGTCCTGGCGTGGTCGACGGGTGGCAACGCGGGCTTCAAGGGCTCGCGCAAGTCCACGCCGTTCGCCGCCCAGGTCGCCGCCGAGCAGGCCACCAAGGCCGCCGTCGACAACGGCGTGCGCAAGGTCGACGTGCTCTGCAAGGGCCCTGGCGCGGGTCGCGAGACCGCGATCCGCACGCTGGCCGGCGCCGGTATCGAGGTGCTGTCCATCAAGGACATCACGCCGGTGCCGCACAACGGCTGCCGCC
>JBBDSX010000138.1:0-6124 GCA_040904725.1 Egicoccus sp. | reverse complement strand
TCGTCGTGTAGCCCTTCACCCCGGACGACAAGGTGAGCAGCAGCGGGAGCGCCTCGCGGTCGCGCACCTCACCGACGATCGCCACGTCGGGTGCCATGCGGAGAAAGCCCGACACGAGACGTCGCAGGTCCACCTCGGGGCGGTCGGGGCGGCCGGCTCGGGTCTGCATCGAAGCGACGTTGGGCAGCGGAACGTCGACCTCGAAGACCTCCTCGGCCGTCACCACGCGCAGGCCCGGATCGAGTTCGGCGGTGCAGCACGACAACAGGGTGGTCTTGCCGGATCCGGGTGGACCGGCGAACACGATCGAGAGCGTGGCCTGCACCGCCGCGCGCAGAAACGTCGCGACCACCGGCGGCAGGGCGCCGCGCTCGACCAGTTCGTCGAGCGAGCGAATCGCCACGCCGGTGAACTTGCGGATGTTGACCAGCAGGTGCCCACCGTGCCCGACGTCGCGATGCACGATGTGGAGCCGCGCACCGGAGTCGAGCTGGGCATCCTGGAGTCCCTCGGCGGCGTCGAGCTTGCGGTGCGAGACGGACGCGTCGTCGAGGAGCTTGGTGAGTGTGCGGGTCACGTGCTCGTCGTCGTGGAACGCCTCGTCGTGGTAACCGGACACGCCGAGGTGCCGCTTGACGAACACCTGGTCGGGCGCGTTGATCATGATCTCCCAGACGTCGTCGTCGTCGAGGAGGGGCGCGAGCGGGCCGTACCCGAGCAGGTTGCGATCGGCGCGTTCGACGACCAGGTCGGGATCGGGCAGGTCGAACTCGCGCAGGCCGTGCTTGAAGTCGAGGCGCCACCGCTGGACCTCGTCGGCGATGAGCTCACGCACCCGCCGTGCCGCACCGGCGGCGTCGAGGTCGAGGGTCTCGTCCTTGGCCCGTTGCAGGACCCGTTGCTCGATCTCGGCCAGGGGCGACGCGACGGACGGGACCATCGTCAGGCTTCCCGTGAGAACGGCGAGAGGCTGCCCGGTGTGACCGGCTGGGGTGACGGTTTTACGGCTGCGGGCGGTCCCTCGCGCTCCAGTACCGCTGCCACGGCCCCGGCCAGCAGATCCGGGAGCGGAGCGGGCAGCGCGACGCCGTCACGCAGCGCCTGGTCGACGCGGCGAGCGGGCAGGTGGATCGGCGAGGCCAGGGCCGGGCCGTCACTGCCGGCACGTAGCAGCGACGCCACGGCGGTCGTCACCTCGGCACGGGCGCGCGGGCTGCGGGGCGAGCGGTTGACGACCGTCAGCAGGCGGTGCGGTTCGACCCCGAACTCGAGCAGGTCGCCCAGCACCCGGACCGCCGAATGGCAGCCCTTCATCGACGCGTCGCCGACGACGACCACCGCGTCGGCCCGGGCCATGGCCGTCCGGGCCATCGCGTTGCGCTCCTCGACGTCGACCGAGCCCGTTTCCGCCTCGCCTTCGAGGTCGGCGTCGACATCGGCGACCACGACGTCGGCGAGGCGGAGCAGTCCGTCCATCGTCGACTCGAGCGCCCGAGGGCGCAGGCTGACCCAGTGGCGTGGCCGGCGCAGGCCGAGCAGCAACCGGTAGCCGCGTTCGGCCACCTCGAAGCTCTGGGTGCGCAACTCGTCCGCCGTGGGTGTCGATGCGCGGTGGGCCTCGACCACCTCCTGGATGCCCGGAACCAGCGAACGCGCATCGTGCAGCATCGCCTGGTCGGCCACACGACACAGGTCGGCGAGCAAGACGTCGTTGCGCCGACCACCCCCGTGGCCCGCGAGCCCCTGTGCCAGTGCGATCGCGACCGTGGACGCACCCGTCCCGCCGGGACCCGTCACGGCCACCAGCCGTCCCGTGGTCGCGGCGGCGGACGTGTCCTCGTGGGGACGTGGCGGTGTCACGGCCGTACTGATCGGCCGCGCGTGCGCCTGCAGGACCTCGAGCACTTCGTCCCGGGAGAAGATCGGCGCGAGCACGGCGGTGGCGCCGGCCCCCCGCCAGTCCCGCGTCGCGTCCACGCTGTCGACCACGACCGTCGGGCAGGCCGCCGCCGCGGCCTCGGCGAACAGGTCACGGTCGAGGCCGGAGACGGCCCCGTCGATGAGCAGCGCGGAGAAGGCCCGCCCCGAAGCCAGTCGCGCGCGCACCTCGTCGACGGAGACGCAACGGACGAACTCGGCCGGAATGGCCGCCGAGGTGGCCCACTGCCCCATCAGGCGGAACCAGTCGGCGCGGGCGCGTGCCAGCCCGAGCAGAACGAAGCGCTCGTGCATCAGCCGTCCTCCGCCTCGTCGTCGGCGCGAGCGCCGTCCTGGCCGACCGCGGCGTCTCCGGGCCGATAGGGGCCGGGCGCAACCGCGTCCGGGTCCCGATCGTCGGGCGAGCGCGTGACGACGACGTCGGCCACCGCCACGGCGTGAGCCAGCGCCTGGACCTGCTCGCGGTCGGCCAGCGCGACGGTCAGGACCCGCTGCGCATCGGAACCGAAGCCGCTCTCGTCGTTGGTGGCGATCGACACCAACGGGGCACCGACGACGACGTAGGCGGTGAACGCGTCGTCGCCGCTGCCATAGGTCGCGAGGACGTCGACCAGTTGACCCCGCCGCAGGTCCCCGGCGACGGCGCTGGCGGTCGCGATGGGAAACGACATCGTGTGGTGGTCGGGGGCGCCTGCGTCGTCGGTGATCGCCGTACGCGACACCAGGTCACCCCGCGACAGCGGCGAGGTGACCACGCGCCCGAGCAACTGCTCGCGGTCGTCGAGCAGAACGCTTCGCTCCGCGATCGCCGGCCCGAGCGCGAGCGGCAGGTGGCCGAACAGCACCTCCAGGTTGTCGGCGTCCACGCGGGTGCCGGCATCGACGTCCGTCGTCGCCACGAGGTAGCGCGTGCTGGGCTCGGCGGTCGCGCGCAGTTGGGCGGCGAAGACACCGACCGCCGCGGCGGCCACCAGCAGCGCCCCGACGACGGCCCGTCCGCCCGGGAGCGTGCGTTGCCGTGTCACGCGCCGGCTCGTGCCCCGTGACGCCGTCGGCGGCGACTTTAGGTCGACCATGGCATCCCCCCTGCTTGCCACGCGGTACCTTATTCCATCTCACTCCCTACGAGGCGTTCTGGTCATCTCCGCGCACACGCTGTTGCGCCGACCGCCCGTCTGATGGCCACATTCGGCAACTCGTCCACAAGAGCGGGCTCGACGGTGGCGCACCGGCCCGTGCGCTTCGTACGCTGGTAAACGCCGAAGGGGTATGAGATGGCTCGTGACGAAATCACCTGGCTCAGCACGCGCGAAGCGGCGCGGCAGCTGGGCATCACGACACGCACCCTCTACCGCCTCATCGACAGCGGCCAGGTCCCGGCCTACAAGTTCGGCCGGGTGATCCGGCTCAAGGAATCCGAGGTCGACGAGTTCGTCGACCAGGCCCGGATCCAGCCTGGCGCCCTCGAACACCTCTACGCCGAAGGCGGCCCCGAGGACGACGAGCTCTGACCCGCGCCGCCCTTCAGGGGGCGCTGACCGCGTCGATGGCGGCGAGTGGTAGGTAGACGGTCTGGCGTCCCGGCCCCTCGAGTCGCACGGTCGCCACGTCCTCGCCGAGTCCGACCAGCATGCCCCGCAGCGGATCGGCCATGTCGCGAACGTGCAGGACCACCGGACCGCCCGTCTCGGCCGCGGCGTCGAGCACGTCCTCGAGGGTGACCTCGGCCGGCGCAGCACGGTCGCCGGTCGCCACCGGTGCCGGCGGTCCCGGTTCGGGCCGCACGAGTCGCACGGCGGCAAGGCGCACGTGGAGCAGGTCGCCGGCCGCGAGTGCGAGCACGAGTCGGTCGGTGCTCAACCCCACGAGCCATCCGGTGACGACGCGGCGGCTACGCGTGGTGACCGACACCCTGGCACGGCGCTCGGCGAGATCGCGCAGCGTGCCGAGCCAACTGGCCACCTCGGCCGCAGCGGCGAGGCGCTCGTGCCGACGCGCGCGTGCCTCGACGGCCCGGGCGTGGCCGGCGGCATCGGTGAACGCGACGAACTCGTCGTCGACCGGTGGCGTCACGAGGGCTCCTCGGGTCAGCCCGCGACCGGTGGCAGGTGCAGGTATTGCCCCGGGTACAACAGGTCCGGGTTGCCGGGGTCGGCGAGGCGGGACCGATTCTGCTCGATCAGGCGCCGCCAGTACACCGCGACCTCGGCATCGGAGGGCCGACGCCCCGTCGCGTCCGCGACGCGGTCCGCAGCGATGCGCCAGAACGACTCGCCGGCGACGACGGTGTGCTGATCGGACGGTGGCGTCGCCGTGGACGCGTCGGCGGCCTCGGCCACCACCGGGAGCGGTACGTCCGGCGGCGCGGCCGGGACCGGCCCGGTACCGCCCGTCTCGGTCGGGTCGGTCGGTTCGGCGGCCACATCCTCGAGCAGTTGCAGCGGCAGCGGCTGCGCCCGGGCGGGCGTGGCCGACGCGACCATCGCCGTCGCCAGGCCCAGGCCCAGGGCGGACTGCAGCAACCGGCGCAGCTGCGGGACCGTCAGCGCGTCAGCGAGGCGGACCAGGCGGACCGCCCCGGCGATGCGGGCGACCGTGCCGACGGCGGTGACGCCGACCAGGTACCAGGACAGCGCCAGGACGAACAGGCGCAGCAACGACATGGTCGCCAGGGCAGGGTCGGTCGCCGCGACCCAGCCGAGGAAAGCCGCGGGCTGCCACGGCGGCGCGGTCAAGGTGTCGCCCAGGTCGTGGAAGGCGACGAGCCCCACGCCGAGCATCGCGACCCAGGACAGCAACGCCGTCGCCGATCGAACCCGCGTCATGATGATCCCCCGTGACCGTGCATGGCGCACCGTACGCGCCCCGTCGCGAGCGGAGCCGGACGACCTCGATCAGCCTGTGGACGACGAGGCCGCCCTGCTCAGGGCGCGACGACCAGCAGGGCGAGACCGGTCAACGCGAGGCCGACGACGACCGCCAGCAGGGTCATCGCGATCAGGGGCACGCCCCGCTCGAGCGTCGGCTCGTCGAGCCAGCGGCGACGGCGTTCGTGGCGCAGCGAACCCTCGACGAACGCCGCCAGCGCGCCCGCCGCGGCGGCCAGGCCGACCACGGCCAGCAGCGGGGCGTCGCGCACGCTGGCCAGCCGCGCGAGCGCCAGCGCCGCCGCGCTCGCCGACAGGCCGGTGCGTGACCAGGCGAGGCCGGTGCGTTCGGCCTGCAGGCCGGGCCGGTCCTCGTACGGGGTCACAGGTCGGCGACCAGCAGCCCGAGCACCCCGAGCAGCGCCAGCGCCAGGACCCCGGCCACGACGACGACGGCCCCCACCGCGGACGGCAGCGCCTCGCCGCGACGCATCGCCGCTTCGGCGCGCGCCCACTGCCGCCAGCCGACCCCGGCGGTCACGGCGCCCGCGAGGAAGGCGAGCCCGGAGGTGACCTTGACGAACCGGATCGGTTCGCCGACCTCGGCCAGCGCGGTCACCGCGATGCCGGCGACGACCAGGGCGAGGGCGGTGCGCAGCCACGCCAGCAGGGTGCGTTCGTTGGCCAGCGTGAACCGCGGGTCGGGTTCGTCGCCGGTCCCGTAGACACGCCGCGGCCGTCGCTGGTCAGCCACGCTCCACCTCGGAGACGACGACGTCGGCGGACGGCGGCGGCGGCGCGGTGAAGTCGAACTTGATCTGCGCCAACTGCTCGTGCTCGCCGGGCACCGGGATCGGGTACTCGCCGGTGAAGCAGGCGGTGCACAACCGTTCGCGCTGGTTCGGGGTGGACCCGATCAGTCCCTCGAGCGAGATGTAGTGCAGGCTGTCCGCGTCGATGAAGGCGCGGATCGCCTCGACGTCGAGGTCGGCGCCGATCAGTTCGGCACGCGTGGCCATGTCGATGCCGTAGTAGCAGGGGTGCGCGATCGGCGGCGAGGTGATCCGCATGTGCACCTCGCGGGCCCCCGCGGCACGCAGCATCGCGACCAGTTGGCGCGAGGTGTTGCCCCGCACGATCGAGTCGTCGACCACGACCAGGCGGCGACCCTCGACGACCTCGCGCACCGGCGAGAGCTTGAGCCGGATACCGAGTTGGCGCAGCGTCTGGGTCGGCTGGATGAAGGTCCGACCGACATAACGGTTCTTGACCAGGCCGTCGGCGAACGGCAGGCCGGCCTCGGCGGCGAAGCCGGGGGG
>JBBDSX010000137.1:0-1056 GCA_040904725.1 Egicoccus sp. | reverse complement strand
CGCTCATCGACCAGCTGCGTGTCGAGCCGCTCGAGCTGCACCTCGCCTACGACGTCCTCGACCTCACCGATGCCGAGGCAGGCGGCGACCTGCTCCAACGGGTCCGCGCGCTCCGCCGCCAGATCGGCGAGGAACTCGGCCTGGTCATGCCGCTCGTGCGCACGGCCGACGACGTCACCCTGCCGTCGGGCTCGTACCGCATCCTGCTCCACGGCGTCGAGGTGGCCCGTGGCATGGCGCCGCGCGACCGGATCCTTGCCCTGCCCGCCGTCGACGGCGAGCTCGGCGGGGTCCCCGGCGAGGAGACCGTCGAACCCGTCTTCGGGCTCAAGGCGTACTGGGTCCCGATCGAGGCGCGCAGCCGCGTCACCGCGACCGGCGCCACCGTCGTCGACCGCTCCGCGGTCGTGGTCACCCACCTCGCCGAGATCGGTCGCCGCCACGCCGGTGAACTGCTGTCGCGCCAGCAGGTGCAACAGCTGATCGAGTCGCTGCGCTACGACGAGCCGCTGATCGCCGACGAGGTCGGGACCGAGACCCTGCCCATGGCACTGCTGCACGACGTCCTGCGTGAGCTGCTCAACGAGCGGGTCAGCATCCGCGACCTCGGGCGCATCATCGAGGCGGTTTCCGGCCGTGCGCGCGAGACCCGCTCGCTCGAACAGCTCGTCTCGGCCGCACGTGTCGCGATCGGCGCCGGCATCGTCGGCCGCATCGCGCCGACCGGTGAGCTGGGCGCCATCACGCTCGCGCCGGCCATCGAGGGCGAGCTCCACGAGCGTGTCCGCGACATCGACGGGACGCTGCAGCTGATCGTCGAACCCGAACGCCTCGCGCCGCTGATCGCCGAGACGGCCGACCTCGTCGCCCGCAGCGGCGGAATGCCGGTCGCGGTCGTGTGCGGCCAACTGCTGCGCCGTCCGCTGCGCAACGCCCTCTTCGCCTCCGGCGTCGACGTCCCCGTCGTCGCCTACCCCGAACTGCCGAACCACCTCCACCTGAACGTGATCGGAGCCATCGGTGTCGCTCATGCAGACGTCTGACCGGACCGCGGCC
>JBBDSX010000136.1:0-1060 GCA_040904725.1 Egicoccus sp. | reverse complement strand
CGGCGCCGACGACGTTGCCGGCGCCGCGGATCTCGAGGTCGCGCATCGCGATCGCGAGTCCCGAACCGAGGCGGGTGTGCTCGGCGATCGTCTTGAGCCGCTCGTACGCCGGCTCGGTCATCGAGGCGCCCTCGGGGTACAAAAAGTAGGCGTAGCCACGCTCGGCCGAGCGACCGACACGGCCGCGCAGCTGGTGCAGCTGCGAGAGGCCGAGCGCGTCGGCCCGCTCGATGATCAGCGTGTTGGCGTTGGGGATGTCGAGGCCCGACTCGATGATCGTGGTGCACACGAGCACGTCGAACTCGCGCTCCCAGAACCGGACCATCACGCGCTCGAGCTGCCGTTCGTCCATCTGTCCGTGGGCGACCTCGACGCGGGCGTCGGGGACCATCTCGGCGATGCCGGCGGCCACCCGGTGGATCGAGTCGACCTGGTTGTGCACGTAGAAGACCTGGCCGTCGCGCAGCAATTCGCGTCGGATGGCCAGGGCGATCTGTGCCTCGTCGTACTCGCTGACCACGGTCATGACCGGCTGGCGGTCCTCGGGCGGGGTCTCGATGACCGACAGGTCGCGCAGGCCGGACACGGCCATCTCGAGCGTGCGCGGGATCGGCGTGGCCGACATCGACAGCACGTCGACCGAGGTACGGAGTTGCTTCAGCCGCTCCTTCTGGGCCACGCCGAAGCGCTGTTCCTCGTCGACCACGACCATGCCGAGGTCCTTCCACTGCACCGACTTGCCGAGCAGCGCATGCGTGCCGACCACGATGTCGACCGTTCCGGCCGCCAGGCCGTCGAGGATGCGCTTGCGGTCCTTGGTGGTCGTGAACCGGCTGAACGCCTCGACCTCGACCGGGAAGCCGGAGAAGCGCTCCTTGAAGGTCTCGAAGTGCTGCTGGGCGAGGATGGTCGTCGGCACCAGCACCGCGACCTGTTTGCCGTCGAAGACGGCCTTGCCGGCGGCACGGACGGCGACCTCGGTCTTGCCGAACCCGACGTCGCCGGCGAGCAGCCGGTCCATCGGGATCGGCGTCTCCATGTCGCGCTTGATCTCGTCGAT
>JBBDSX010000135.1:0-1076 GCA_040904725.1 Egicoccus sp. | reverse complement strand
GGGTCGGTGAGGTAGTTGGCCAGCCCCTCGGCGTGCAGGAACGGCAGGTAGGCGGTGGCGAGGTCGCGCGGCCGCCACGCCAGCAGGCGCGTGTCGAGCGTGATGACGACCGCCTCGTAGCCGGCATCGGCGGCGCGCTGGACGAGGCTGTCGGTGACGGCATCCTCGGACGGCCAGTACAGCTGGAACCACCGCGGCCCGTCGCCGGCCTCGGCGGCGAGTTCCTCGAGCGGGAACGACGACACCGTGGAGTGGATCGCCGGCAGGCCGAGCCCGGCCATCGCGCGGGCGACGGCCTTCTCACCCTCCTCGTGCACGATCGAGAGCACGCCGACCGGCGCGGACAACAGCGGGGCGGGCAGCGTGCGACCGAGCAGTTCGACCTCGAGGTCGCGTTCGGCGACGTGGACGAGCATCCGCGGCACGAGCCGCCAGCGGGCGAACGCCTGCAGGTTGGCGGCGGCGGTGCGCTCGGCGCCGGCGCTGCCGGCCACGTAGGCGAAGGCCTCGTCGTCGAGGTGGTCCCGGGCGGCGGCCTCGAGACCCGCGTAGGTCATCGGCAGGTCGGGGACCTTGCCGCCCATCCCGGCGAAGTACAGCTCGTACTGGAACGCGTTGAATCCCACGGCGTCTCTCCCGCGCGTCTCGGATCTCCCGGGCAGTCCGGAGGTCACCGTAGGCGACGGCGGGCGGCGAAGAAGTCGCGCAGGAGTTCGCCACCCGCGTCGGCCAGGACCCCACGGGTGACGGCCACGGTGTGGTTGAGCCGCGGGTCGCGCGGGACGTCGTAGAGCGCGCCGACGGCGCCGGCCTTGGGGTCGTCGGCCGCGAACACCAGGCGAGGCAGCCGTGCGAGCACGAGCGCACCGGCACACATCGTGCAGGGTTCGAGCGTGACGTAGAGCGTGCAACCGTCGAGCCGCCAGGAACCGATCGTGTGCGCCGCCGCACGCAGGGCGAGGATCTCGGCATGCGCGGTGGGGTCCTGGTCGACCTCGCGGCGGTTGTGGCCACGCCCGAGGACGGCACCGTCACGCACGACGACGGCGCCGATCGGCACGTCGTCGTGCGCCGCG
>JBBDSX010000134.1:0-1076 GCA_040904725.1 Egicoccus sp. | reverse complement strand
CCGGCACCCACCACGTCGAGGCGCGCACGTTCAAGGACATCTTCCCGCGCTACCGCACGATGAAGGGCAACCTCGTCCGCCGCAAGGGGGGTTGGGACTGCCACGGCCTGCCCGTGGAACTCGAGGTCGAGAAGGAACTCGGACTCAACTCCAAGGCCGACATCGAGGCGTACGGCATCGAGGAGTTCAACGCCCGCTGCCGCGAATCGGTGCTGCGTTACGTCGACTCCTGGGAGCAGTTGACCGAGCGCATCGGGTTCTGGATCGACACCGACGACCCGTACCGCACGATGGACGCGACCTACGTCGACTCGTTGTGGTGGGGGCTCAAGCAACTGTGGGACCGTGATCTGATCTTCGAGGACTTCCGGGTCGCGCCCTACTGCGGCCGCTGCGGCACCGCGCTCTCCGATGCCGAGGTGGCACAGGGGTACGAGACGGTCGAGGACCCCAGCGTCTACGTCCGTTTCCCCGTGCTCGACGGGCCGCTCGCCGACGAGGACGCGTCGCTGGTCGTGTGGACGACGACGCCCTGGACGCTGCCGTCCAACACCGCCTGCGCCGTCGGCCCCGATGTCCGCTACCAACTGGTCAGGGCGGGCAACGACGAGCTGCTGGTGCTCGCCGCCGACCTCGCGGACGCCGTGCTCGGCGAGGGTGTCTACGAGGTGGTGCGTGACGTCGCCGTCGACGAGTTGGTCGGCGCCCACTACGAGGCACCCTTCACGATCATCGAGCCCGACGAGGGGACCGACTGGCGACGGGTCGTGACGGCGGACTTCGTGACCACGACCGACGGGTCCGGGATCGTCCACCTCGCGCCGGCGTTCGGTGCCGACGACATGACGGTCGGACGCGCCAACGGCCTGCCGGTGCTCAACCCGGTCGACCGCGAGGGGAAGTTCACGGTCGGACCGTGGGCCGGCCAGTTCGTCAAGGACGCCGACCCGGCGATCGTCGAGGCGCTCGAGGAAGCCGGCCGGCTGGTGCGCGTGGCCAGCTACACGCACACCTACCCGCACTGCTGGCGCTGCAAGCGGCCGCTGATCTACTACGCGAAGCCGTCGTGGTACATC
>JBBDSX010000133.1:0-1078 GCA_040904725.1 Egicoccus sp. | reverse complement strand
GGGGAACGGCGCGGGTACCGTGCCGCCGACGCGCCCGCCTGGTCGAAGGCCCCCCAGATGTCCGCTCCCGACGTCGACGCCGCGGCCCCCGCACGGCCGCACGACGACAGCCCGTTCGTGCGCGCCTGCCGTGGGCTGCCGCACGACCGCGTGCCCGTCTGGTTCATGCGTCAGGCCGGTCGCGCGCTGGCCGAGTACCGGGCGATCCGCAAGGAGCACACCTTCGAGGAGGTGGTGCACACCCCCGAACTCGCGGCGGAGGTGACCCTGCAGCCGGTCCGCCGCTACGGCGCCGACGCGGCGATCCTGTTCTCCGACATCGTCACACCCGTCCAGGCCCTGGGCATGGGTGTCGAGATCAAGCCGGGCGTCGGTCCGGTCGTCGACCAGCCGATCCGCAGTGCGGCGGATCTCGACCGGCTGCGTCCGCTCGACCCCGAGGCCGATCTCGGCTTCGTGCTCGACACCGTGTCGATCCTGGTCGACGAGCTCCCGGTCCCGCTGATCGGGTTCGCGGGTGCGCCGTTCACGGTCGCGAGCTACCTGATCGAGGGCGGGCCGTCGAAGTCCTACGCCCGCACCAAGGCGATGATGTACGCCGAGGAGGCGACCTGGCACCGCCTGCTCGAGCGGCTCGCCGACATCACGATCGCGTCGCTGACCGCCCAGGTCGGTCGCGGCGCCAGCGCCGTGCAGTTGTTCGACTCGTGGGCGGGCGCGTTGCACCCGACCGACTATGCCCGGTTCGTGCTGCCCCACAGCCGCCGCATCCTCGAGGAGGTCGGCGCCCTGGGTGTCCCGCGCATCCACTTCGGTGTCGCCACGGGTGAACTGCTCGGGGCGATGGCCGCCGACGGGGCCGCGGACGTCGTCGGCGTCGATTGGCGCGTGCCGCTCGCCGAGGGTCGCCGACGGATCCCGACCGGCACGGGGATGCAGGGCAACCTCGAACCGGCCGTCTGCCTCGGCCCGTGGGACGGCGTCGAGGCCCGCGTCCGCGAGGTGCTGGCGGCCGCCGACGGCGCGGTCGACCACGTGTTCAACCTCGGCCACGGCGTGCTGCCGGCCACCGACCCGG
>JBBDSX010000132.1:0-6407 GCA_040904725.1 Egicoccus sp. | reverse complement strand
GGCTGTGGACCATGCGGCAGTACGCCGGCATGTCCACCGCCGAGGAGTCCAACCGCCGCTACAAGTACCTGCTCGAGCAGGGCACGACCGGACTGTCGGTCGCCTTCGACCTGCCGACACAGATGGGCTACGACTCCTCGGCCGACATCGCCGACGGCGAGGTCGGCAAGGTCGGCGTCGCGATCGACACCGTCGAGGACATCAAGGCCCTCTTCGACGGCATCCCGCTCGACCAGGTGTCGACGTCGATGACGATCAATGCGCCGGCCGCTCTGCTGCTGCTGATGTACCAGATCGTGGGCGAGGAACAGGGCGTCGAACCGGCCAAGCTGCGCGGCACGATCCAGAACGACGTGCTCAAGGAGTACATCGCGCGCGGCACCTACATCTATCCGCCGGCCCCGTCGCTGCGGATCATCGCCGACACGTTCGGCTACTGCGCCGAGCACCTGCCCAGCTTCAACACGATCTCGATCTCGGGCTACCACATGGGCGAGGCCGGGGCGACGCCGGTCCAGGAGATCGCCTTCACGCTGGCCGACGGCATCGCCTACGTCCAGGCTGCCGTCGACGCCGGCCTCGACGTCGACGCGTTCGCGCCGCGGCTGTCGTTCTTCTTCGTCGCCCGTTCGACCCTGCTCGAGGAGGTCGCGAAGTTCCGGGCCGCACGACGCCTGTGGGCATCGATCATGCGCGACCAGTTCGGTGCCAAGGACCCGAAGTCGCAGATGCTGCGCTTCCACACCCAGACCGCCGGCGTGCAACTGACCGCCCAGCAGCCCGAGGTCAACCTCGTGCGTGTCGCCATCCAGGCGCTGGCGGCCACGCTCGGCGGCACCCAGTCGCTGCACACCAACAGCTTCGACGAGGCCCTTGCGCTGCCCACCGAGAAGTCCGCCCGCCTGGCCCTGCGGACCCAGCAGGTGATCGCCCACGAGACCGACGTGCCCGCCAGCGCCGACCCGCTGGCCGGTTCGTACCTGATCGAGTCCATGACCGATCGGATCGAGACCGAGGTCCGCGGCTACCTCGACCAGATCGACCAGATGGGCGGCGCCGTCGCGGCGATCGAGGAGGGGTTCCAGAAGTCCGAGATCGAACGGGCCGCGTACGAACTCGCCAAGGACATCGACGCCGAACGCCAGGTCGTGGTGGGCGTCAACCGCTACCGCACCGACGACGAGCTCTCGCCGGAGCTGCAGCGCATCGACGAATCGATCCGCGAGGGCCAGGTCGCCCGGATCGACCGGGTCAAGTCGCAGCGTGACCAGGGCGGGGTCGACACCGCGCTCGACGAGGTCCGGCGTGCCGCCAAAAGCGACGACAACCTGCTGCCGCCGATGCGCGAGGCGCTGCGCCGCCGCGCCACCCTGCAGGAGGTCTGCGACGTCCTCCGCGACGAGTTCGGCGCCTATGTACCGAGCGAGAAGTTCTGACCCACGTGCTGCGGCCCGGTCCGTCTCGCTGGACGCCTGTCCGCGGGTAGGGTCGCGGGCGTCCGTTCACACGATGTCTTTGTCCCGAGGCCTGCCGTGAGCACCGAACGCATCGTGATCCTGGGTGGCGGACCGGCCGGGTACGAGGCGGCCCTGGTCGCCGCCGAACTCGGCGCCGAGGTCACCGTCGTCAGCGACGAGGGGCTCGGTGGCAACAGCGTGCTGTGGGACTGCGTCCCGTCGAAGGCGCTGATCGTGGCGGCCGAGGCGATGGGCTGGATGCACCTCGCCGAGGGCATGGGCGTCCACCTCGCCGAGGGACGCACGGTCGACCGCACGATCATCGACTTTCCCAAGGTCGCCACCCGGGTCATGGGCCTCGGCACGAGCCAGTCGCGCGACATCGAGGCGAAGGTCACCGCCGCTGGCGTGCAGCTGGTCCGAGGTCGGGGTCGCCTCTCGGGCTATCACGAGGTCACCGTGACCGACGAGTCCGGCGCCGAGCAACAACTGCCGGCGGACTACGTGCTGGTCGGGACCGGGTCGACGGCCAGGATCCTGCCGTTCTTCGAACCGGACGGCGAACGTGTCCTGGTCGGCCAGCAGGTCTATGGCCTGCCTGAGGTGCCGGAGCACCTGATCGTGGTCGGCTCGGGCGCGACGGGCGCCGAGTTCGCCCACGCGTTCCGTCGCTTCGGTTCCGAGGTGACCCTGGTCAGCTCGCGTGACCTGATCCTGCCGACCGAGGACCCCGACGCCGCCCAGGTGATCGAGGACGTCTTCGAGCGTCGCGGCATGACGATCCTGCGCAACGCCCGGGCCGTGTCCTGCCAACGTCGCCGTGACGAGGTCGTCGTCGGGCTCAAGGACGGCAGCGAGGTGGTCGGCAGCCACGTGCTGTTCACCGTCGGTCAGGTGCCGAGTTCGGCTGGCATCGGGTTGGAGGAGGTCGGTGCCGTCATCAACGACTGGGGTGGCGTCGAGGTCGACTCGGTCGGACGCACCGAGTGCCGCTGGGTCTACGCCGCGGGTGACGTGACGGGCCGCGTGATGCTCGCCTCGGTCGCCGCCATGCAGGGCCGTACCGCCATGTGGCACGCGCTCGGCCAGGCCGTGCAGCCGATCCGCTGGGACGCGGTGGCCGCCACGATCTTCACCGACCCTGAGGTCGCCACCGTCGGCCTGTCCGTCGAGGACGCTGCCGCCGCCGGCATCCCGGTCGAGACGGCCCGCCTCGACTTCCGTGGCAACCCGCGCGCCAAGATGACCGACGGCGTCGACGGGTTCGTCAAGGTCCACGCCCAGGTCGGGTCGGGCACCGTGGTCGGCGGCGTGGTCGTGTCGATGCGTGCCAGCGACCTGATCCAGCCGCTGGCCGTTGCCGTGCAGAACCGTCTCACCGTCGCGCAACTCGCGCAGACCATTACGGTCTACCCGTCGATGGCGGGGTCGGTCGCCGAGTGCGCCCGGATGCTGATGGCGCGCCTCGACGCGCCGCGCTGACACGAACGGGCCCCACCGAAGCGGGGCCCGTCCCAACCGTTGCGGCTGTTGCCGTGTTCGCGGTCGGATCCCTAACCCATGCCGTTGGCGCCGTCGGAGGTCAACGAGACGATCACCGGGTCGTGGTCCGACGAGGCCCAGTACAACGGGTACTCGTTGGCCGGCTTCGGTGAGTTGTCGTACAGGTAGCCGACCGGCGTCCGGCTGTTGATCTGCCACACCTCTGCGTCGGTCACCTTGGCGGTCAGCGAGGGCGAGGCGAACGCGTAGTCGAGCCGGCCGTACCTGCCGTCGAACTTGTAGGTGAACGCGTCGTCGCCGAGTTCCTCGACCAGGTCGGTGTAGCCCGCGTCGACGAGGATCTCGATCGGGCCCTCCTCCTCGTAGGAGTTGAAGTCACCGATCAGCAGGGTGTCGTCGGTCGGGAAACCCGTCGCACCGCCCTCGACCCACTCGACCAGCCGTTCGGCCGCGTACTCGCGGGTGAGGTTGCAGTTGCCGGTCAGCGCCGTCGAGACGTCCTCACCGAAGGTGAAGTCCGGGCCTGCCGTGTCGGTGCACGAGGAACCCTTGGACTTGAAGTGGTTGACGACGACCTCGACGAACTCCTTGTCGATCTTGAAGGTCTGGGCGAGTGGCCAGCGGCTGTTCTCGCTGTCGCCCTCCAGCAACGCGTCGATGTCGAACGTGCGCGCCGGGCCGACCGGTTCCGCCCTGTCGGGTTGATAGATCAACGCCTGCGTGATGGCGTCGGTGCCGAGCCCACCGCCTGCGAGTCCCTCGGTGGTCAGCTGGTCCTCGTCGGGCTGGACGTAGGCGAAGGTGCCCGGGCCGGCGGCGTCGTTCAGCGCCGCCACCAGGGTCACGACCGAGGGGACGGTCGACGGGTCGTCGTCGTAGAAGTCCTCGTAGTCGTTCTCGATCTCGATCAGGCCGTAGACCGCCGCATCCATCTCGAGGATGGCGTCGACGATCTTGGCGGTCTGCAGGTCGAAGTCCTCCTGGTTGGTCGCGCCGCGCAGGGCGGCGGAGTCACCGAAGGTGTTGAAGTAGTTCAGGACGTTGAACGCGACCACGTCGTTGCCGTCCTCGAGGGTCGGGACCGCCGGGATCGGGTCGGAGTCCACAGTTTCGGGGAACCGACCGACCGGCTCGATCTTGTACTCGCTGAAGCTGTAGTTCAGCGGGCCGACCACGGCGTCAGCCGGCATCGTGTCACCAGCCGACAGGTCCTCGTCGAAGAGCTCCCACGGGAAGGGGTTGAACTGGCTGAACGCCTCGTCGCGGTCATTGACCTTGAGGTACGACGCGGCGTTGTCCTCCAGCAACGTGGTGGCGGCCGGGTCATCGGGGGCGTACGCCGAGGTCGGCTGAGTCAGGGGACCATCCAGCGCAAGCCCGAGCTCGCCGTAGCGATAGGCGGTGAACAGGCCCGAGACCTGCAGGTCCTGCGCGTTGGTCACGAGCATGGACTCGAGGTTCTCGCGGTCCTGGCGGTCCAGTGGCAGCTCGAGCGGCGTGGCAGCGATCTCGACCGGGTCGACGTCGCAGACCTCGGTGTCCGGGAACGACAACTGCGTCAACCCGTAGTGGGCCGTCACCTCGTCGGTCAGCTCGACGACGTCGCCGACGTCGGGCAGTTCGCGCTGGTCGAAGACGAACAGGCCCTCGGAGGTGGTCGGGTCGCCGTCCTGGTCCGCCGCCTCCTCCTGGACGAAGTAGCCGTCGAGGTCGGGTGCCGCGAGCGTGACGACGGCGCGGATCGTGACCTGCTGGCCGTCCATCGGCGAGTCGAACCGCGCGTCGGGGTCGGGGTCGCTGCCCTGGACCGCGCTGATCAGCGTCAGGTCCTCTTCAGGAGTGTCGCAGACAGGACCGGGCTCCGGCTCCGGCTCGGGCTCGGCTTCGGCGCCTGGCGCGATCCCGAGTTGGGACACGTCGTTGCTGGACCCGCGGGCCGCCGGCGCGTACTGCTCGTCGAGGTTCTCGGCGTCGGTCGGGTCGGTGTCGCGTGTGAAGTCGGTCCGCCGCAGCGTGACATCCGCTGCGTTGGTGATGTCGGCGCCCGCCTTCTTGAAGCTGTCGACGACCGTGTCGGTGGCCGTGTCGACGATCGTGAACGCGTCGTCACCGTTGAAGTTGATGGCGCCCGACGTCGCGTCGATGTCACCACCGACCGTGAGCCCTTCGGTGTCGTTGAAGCTGGGGTGGGTGACGACGAAGACCTCGCCGTCGGCAAGGTCGGTCGCCGGGAAGTCGTAGGTCGATGTCGGGTTGGCGAGGTCGCCGTTGGCATTGGAGTAGAGGCGGAACTGCAGGCCGTCGAGGCTGACCGATTCGCCGGTGCCGTTGTACAGCTCTATCGCCTTCTGGAAGCTGCTGCCCTCGACGTACTCGCTGATGACGAGATCGTCGGCCGTGGGCGGGGCAGCGGTCGCCGATGCGGCCGGCAGCACGAGTGCTGTCGTCAACGCGGCCGTGACGGCCGCAGCAGTGATTCGGGATCGCAACGGAGTCTCCTGGTGGGTGGCGGCTACCGGAGACGGGTCACTGCCTCCGGTAGGCGGTGAACCTACGAAGCGTTGGTCAGGCGAGGGGTGACGTCGGGTTGCCATCCGGTGTCGGTTCACCATCGCTGCCAGAGATCGGGCGGTGCCCGGCCACTGGGAAAGGGACCGCATCCCGGGACGGGCCGGCGAGCCCACACCACGTGCCATGTAGCGGATAGTCACTCCCGGCTATCAGGACGGTGAACCTAGGTTCACCGTCCTGCCTCCGCCGGTATGACGTCGCGGTCGCGCGCGTGCTGCGCGATCCGCTCCTGCGCGCCCCGCCCTACGCCCCATCCTCGATGCGGGCCAGCACGGCGCCGGACTCGACCACGTCGCCGGCGGCGTAGCCGAGCTTGGTGACGGTGCCGTCGCGGTGGGCGGTGATGTTGTTCTCCATCTTCATCGCCTCGAGGACGGCGACCAGGTCGCCGGTCGAGACGGTGTCGCCCTCGTTGATGGCGTACTTGATCACCGTGCCCTGCATGGGGGCGACGAGGTCCTCGGACGACGCGGCGGCTGCGGCCCCGCCTCCACCACCGGCGCGGGCACGACGCTTGGCCGGCTTGTCGCCACCGCCACCACCCGCGGCGAGTTCGCCGAAGACCTTGACGCCGATGCGCTTGCCGCCGACCTCGACCGTGACCTCACGCGACGGGCCGTCGCTGTCGCCGCCATCACCGGGCGTGGCTGCGCCCTGTGGTTCGAGCCCGGACAGGTCCCACTCGCGCTCGACCGACACGGTCGAGTGCTCGCCGGCGGCGAACTGCTCGTTGGTCATGGCCAACACGTGGAACGGCACCGTGGTCGGGATGCCGTCGATGACGAGCTCGGCGAGGGCGCGCGACATGCGGGCCCGGGCGGCGTCGCGGTCGGCGCCCCACACGATCAGCTTGGCGATCATCGAGTCGTAGTCGCG
>JBBDSX010000131.1:0-6468 GCA_040904725.1 Egicoccus sp. | reverse complement strand
CGCTGGAGAGGTCCACGCCCTGCTCGTTCTTGAACGTGGTGACCATCCAGTCGATCAGGACCTGGTCCCAGTCGTCACCACCGAGCTGCGAGTCGCCGGCGGTGGACTTGACGTCGAACACGCCCTCGGCGATCTCGAGCACCGACACGTCGAACGTGCCACCACCGAGGTCGAAGACCAGCACGGTCTGCTCGGCGTCCTTCTCGAGCCCGTATGCCAGCGCGGCCGCGGTCGGCTCGGCGACCAGGCGCAGCACCTCGAGGCCCGCGATCTCGCCGGCTTCCTTGGTGGCCTGGCGCTGCGCGTCGTCGAAGTAGGCCGGCACGGTGATGACGGCCTGCGTGACGTCGTCGCCGAGGTAGCTCTCGGCGTCGCGCTTGAGCTTCATCAGGATGCGGGCCGAGATCTCCTGCGGCGTGTAGTTCTTGCCGTCGATGTCCGTCTTCCAGTCAGAGCCGATGTGGCGCTTGACGGAGCGGATGGTGCGGTCGGCGTTGGTCACGGCCTGGCGCTTCGCCACCTCACCGACGAGCACCTCGCCCGACTTGGACCAGGCGACGACGGACGGCGTCGTGCGCGCGCCCTCGGCGTTGGCGATGACGGTGGGCTCGCCACCCTCCATGACCGAGACGACCGAGTTGGTCGTCCCGAGGTCGATTCCGACGGCCTTGGCCATGTGGGGCCTCCTCGCAGCTGATCGTGTTCACGTCTGATCGGGCCCGCTGGCCCGGTGTCGGACCCAACGGTACGTCCGAAGATCAGCTACGCAACACCGGCGATGGTCCCCGCAGCAGGCAACCTGAGCCGGAGTGACTCATATCCGGGCGCGATGATTCCCCGGGGCGGAGCAAGGGGAATGGGGGGCAGCGAGCGAGGCGAGCGAGACGGGGGACCCATCCCCAGAGGACAGAATCAGTGCTCGTCGTGGCCGTCGACGCGGGGGTGGTACTGCCGCCGCCAGGGGCGCGGCAGCGGGCGGCCGTTGTAATCGAGCCGCTCCCGGTTCGGCCAGAAGTCGACCATCAGCGCCAACGGCAGCAGGGCCAGGACCACGAACCCGATGACCTGCCAGGCCTCCATTGCCACTGCCTCCCGCCGATGGACCGAACGTGGCCAGCCTAGGCCTGCGACCTCGCGCGGACCCAACCCGTCAGTGCAGTTCGACCCCGGCCGCCCGCTCGACCATCCGCACGAGTTCGGTGTGGTCGACGTCGCCGCCGAGAGCTTCGGCCGCGTCCGCGGTCAGACGGTCGACCAGGTGCAGGATCGGCGCCGCGACGTCGCCGGCGTCCAGCGTCGCGCGTGCCAACCCGACGTCCTTGGCCAGCAGCGCCAGCGAGAAGGTGTTGGGGAAGGCGCGCGTGACCACGCGTTCGGGGAACAGGTTCTCGGTCGCGTTCGAACGTCCGGACGAGGCA
Organism: Egicoccus sp.; assembly: GCA_040904725.1. Lineage (GTDB taxonomy): Bacteria > Actinomycetota > Nitriliruptoria > Nitriliruptorales > Nitriliruptoraceae > Egicoccus. Next base: position 5,050 of record JBBDSX010000131.1, on the reverse strand, counting down.
TTGACGACCTCGAGGGCCACCGAGGTCGGCACGCCGGCCTTCTCGAGCGCGGCGAAGCCCTCGGCCGCCGCCCACAGCGACGCGGCGAGCAGTGCGTTGTTGACCGCCTTCACCGCCATGCCGGCCCCGGACGGACCGACGTGGACAACCCGCGCGGCGACGGCATCGAGCACGACCTCGACCTGTGCGAGCGCGCCGGCGTCGCCACCGACCATCACCGTGAGCGCGCCGGCCTCGGCACCGTTGGTCCCGCCGGACACCGGGGCGTCGAGGTAGTCCACGCCCTCGGCGCCGAGCAGCGCCGCGAGGTCGCGGGCCTGCTGCGGGTCACCGCTGGTGTGGTCGAGCCACACGGTGCCCTCGCCGAGCGCGGGCGCCAGCACGCGGGCGACCGCCTCGACCTCGACCGTCGTGGGCAGGCAGGTGCAGACCACGTCGGCGTCGGCGAGGTCGACAAGGTCTTCGACGGCGGTCGTGCCGTTGGCCTCGGCGTGTCGGTGGGCGACCTCGGCCGTGCGGTTCCACACCCGCGTGTCGAACCGTGCGGCCAGATTGGCGGCCATCGGCCGTCCCATGGCGCCCAGGCCGATGTAGGCGATCCGCATCCCTGCTCCTTGGTCATCGTGCGTCGTCGAGTGGTTCCCAGTCCAGCGTGTCACCGACCGCCACCCCGACGTCGGCGAACCAGCCCTGTGGGACCTCCAGGGCCGTCCGGTAGGCGGCGTCGGGCTCGTAGACGTCGCACGGCTCGGCCTGGCAGGGCTCCATGGCCAGGATCGTGTGGATCTCGCCGTCCTCGCCGGCGTAGGCGATGTCGAGCGGCACGCGCGTGTTCTTCATCCAGAAGCCGCCGTCGCGCTCCTGATCGAACACGAACAGCATCCCGGTCCCGTCAGGCAACGCCTCGACCTCCATCAGGCCGTGCGCCCGGCGGCCGGCGTCGTCGGCGAGCTTGACCGCGATCTCGAGGTCGACGTCGTCGCCGGCGAGGATGACGAGCGCCTCGGGGTAGTCGTCGACCGAGGGGTGCAGCAGCGGCACGCTCGGCTGGGGTGGGACCGGGGTCTCGGTCGGGGTCTCGGTCGTGGCCGTGTCGCCGCCGGGGGGGGCATCGCCATCGCCGAAGTGTCCGGGGTTGTCGTCCACGCACGCGAACAGCAGCACCGCGGAGAGCACGAGCGCCGACGTACGGACGACACGACGCGGGATCCCTGACATGGACCGGACGCTATCGGCGCATCGTCTACGCTCGCGCGTTCCGTGCATCCTTCGAGGAGGGCCGTTCGTGGCCGAGCTCGCCGTCACCGCCGTCGGGGCCGACCGCCCCGGCATCGTCGCCGCCGTGGCCAAGGTGCTGCACGATCGCGGCGGCAACGTCGAGGATTCGGCGATGACGATCCTCGGTGGCCACTTCGCCATCGTGCTGATCGTGGCCACCGACGACGAACCGGACGCACTGCGTGCCGCCCTCGACGAGGCCACCGGGCCCCTCGGTCTGGCCATCTCGGTCAGCCGTGCCGAGGGCGAGCGCCGACCACACGAGCCGACCCACCTGCTGTCGGTGTACGGCGCCGACCGTCCCGGCATCGTGGCCGGCGTCACGGCGGCGTTGGCCGAACTCGGCGCGAACATCACCGACCTCGAGACCCAGGTGATCGGCCATGACGAACCGGTCTACGCCATGGTGATCGAGGTCGTGGCCGACGACGAGGCGGCGCTCGACGCGCAGTTGACCACGGTGTGCGAGGAGTTGGGCGTCGACCACACCCTGCGCACCATCGAGGCGGAGACCTACTGAGCGTGGCCGTCAAACGCGTCGTGCACTATCCCGCCCGGGTGCTCAAGGGGCTCGCCGGCCCCGTGGGCGAGATCGGCGACCGCGAACGCCAGCTCGGCCAGGACCTGGTCGACTCGATGTACGACTCCCCCGGTTGTGTCGGGCTCGCCGCCCCGCAGATCGGCATGCCCCTGCGTGCGTTCGCGCTGGACGTCTCGGTGATGCGCAAGCCGCCGCCGGGCAACCATGGGCTGGTCGTGCTGTTCGACCCGGAGTTGATCCTGGCGAGCGGCTCCGACTACCGCCGTGAAGGCTGCATGTCGGTGCCGGACTACACCTGCGACGTGCGCCGTGCCACCGAGATCGTGGTCCGCGGCACCACGCCGGAGGGCGAGGTGCGCGTGGTCGAGGCGGACGGGTTCGAGGCACGGGCCTTCCAGCACGAACTCGACCACCTCGACGGCCTGCTGATCCTCGATCGCGTGGCCTCGGCACGGACCGACGTGTTCCGCCGCAAGCGCTACGCGGACAAGGGCGAGCACCTCAAGTAGTCGCGAACCCCGCGACCGGCGCATTGGCCTGCAGCTCGAGCCACGCGACGAGGTCGTCGGCCGGCAGCGCCCTCGCCCACAGCCAGCCCTGCCCGTGGTCGCAACCCCAGCGTTCGAGGAGCAGGCGGGACGACTCGTCCGCGATGCCCTCGGCGACCGTGGTCATGCCGAGGCTCTGGGCCAAGCGCACGATCGCCCGCGCCAGCGCCGATTCCTCGGGCCCCTCGGCGACGTCGGTCACGAAGCTGCGGTCGATCTTGACGATGCCGACGGGGAAACGGCGCAGGTAGGTGAACGACGCGTATCCGGTGCCGAAGTCGTCGATGGCGATCTCGATCCCGAGCCCGCGTAGCTGGCGCAACGTCTCCTCGGCCAGTTCGGGGCTGGCCGTCAGGGCCGTCTCGGTGATCTCGAGCACGAGGTGGGCGGGGTCGACGCCGAGGGACTGCAGGACGACGCGAACGTCGGAGACCAGGCCGGGGTCGGCGAGCTGGTGGGCCGACAGGTTGACGTGCATCTGGAAGCCGGGGCCGGCCACGCCCTGCGCGAGCCATCCTGCGAGGTCGTGCAGCGCGGTCAGCAGCACCCAGTTGCCCAGTGCGTCGACCAGGCCGCTCTCCTCGGCGATCGGGATGAAGCGGTCCGGGAACAGCAGCCCTCGGTCGGGGTGCTGCCACCGTACGAGCGCCTCGACCCCGATCACGTCCTGGGTCGCGAGGGCGAGCACCGGTTGGTAGTGCAGGCGTAGCTCGTCACGGGCGATCCCGTGCTCGAGATCGTCCTTGAGTGCCCGCCGTTCCTCGATCTGCTCGCGCAGGGCGGCGTCGAACAGCACGATCGCGTCCTTGCCGGACGCCTTGCCGGCGTACATGGCGATGTCCGCGTCACCGAGGGCCTCTTCTGCCGTCTGCTCGTCCCGGCATACCACGACGCCGCACGAGGCACGCATCGCCATCCGGTGCCCTTCGAGGTCGAGCGGCTCGTCGAGTACGACGAGGATGTCGGCCACGAGGTCGACCACGTCGACCCCGGGGTCGAGGTCGTCGAGCAACAGAGCGAACTCGTCGCCGCCGATGCGGGCGAACGTGTCGCTGGCACGGACGCGGGCGTTCACCCGCGCGGCGACATCGCACAGCACCCGGTCGCCGGCGTGGTGACCGCGGGCATCGTTGATCAGCTTGAAGTCGTCGAGGTCGAGGAGGGCGACCGCAACGCGCCGGCCGGTGTCCGCAGCGTCGCCGAGGGCTGCCTCGAGTCGCTCGAGGAACCGGGGACGGTTGGCCAGGCCCGTCAGGTCGTCGTGGTAGGCGCGGTAGCGGATCTCCTCCTGGAGTTGGCGCTGGCGGCTGACGTTTCGGACGTTGAGCACCGTGCCCTCGCCCGCGACGCTGCGGGTCGAGACCTCGACCTCGAGGTCGGACCCGTCGGCACACCGTACGACGAGGGCGCCGGCGTGCCGGTCGAGGTCGGCGAGGTCCTGGACCGGGCGCTGCTCGTCGGCGGCGTACAGCAGCTCACGGAGTTCGGACCCGACCTCGATCTCGTGGCCGACGAGTTCCGCGATGGCCGGGCTGACGAACGCCAGCGAGCCTGCGTGATCGACCAGCACGATGCCGTCCGCCGAGTTGGCGAGGACGCCGGAGAGCAGTTCGTTGCGCCGGGCGGCCCGCTCGGCGAGCGAGACCTCGCCCACGAAACGGGCCAGTGCCTGCACGGTCGCGTCGGGTAGCGGCTGCGGCGTCGTGACGAACAGGCTGCCTGTCGCCTGTTCGCCGTCCGTGAGCGGGAGTGCGAGGGCGTGCAACCTCGTGCCGTCGTCCGGCCGGCCGACGGCGCGTCGGGCGCTCAGCAGTTCGTCCGGGCTCAGGCGCACGGGGCGGTTCTGCAGGTACAGCCGTACGGCCTCCGGCGGCAGCGCGTCGATCTCGACCCGGTCCGTCGGCTGGGCTTCGCCGTACTGGGCGGCCAGGACGAGCCATCCGTGCTGGTGCCGCCACAGGCTGATGTCGTTGGGGGACGTATCCGCCTCGGCGGCGAGGGCGAGGGTCCCGTTGATGGCCACCTGTGCCACCTGCGCGGTGTCCGCGGCCCGCAGCAGGTCCCGGCCTGCTGCGGTGAGCACGTCCTCGCGTCGTCGGCTGTCGTCGCTGCGACGGAGCAGCGATCCCATCTCGCCCATGACCAGCGCCATCACGGCGATGGACAGCGCCATGGACACCAGTTGCGTCGAGAGGAACTCCTCGCGACCAGCGGTCATCCACACCGCCGTCTCGTAGGCGAACCAGTAGGCGAACGCCGTCCACAGGACCTGCCTCCGCGAGCCGTACAGGCTGTGCAGGAACAGGCTCATGAACAGCCCGCCGAAGGCCCACGTGTGGTGGCCGGAGGCGACGCCGACGACGATCAGCAGGGCCGGGCCCGCCAGGCGGACGGCGAGCGGCCGCCCCGCCGAACGATAGAGCACGACGGTCCAGGCGGCGAGGGCCAGCACCGCAAGCGCATAGACGGCCGGCCGTGCCCCGGGGGTCGCCGCGACGTAGGGCAGGCCCAGTGGCATCAGGGGGACGCCGACGAGGTTGAGCAGCACGAACCGCCAGCGGACGCGCTGGAGCATGGGCCAGCGGTCGTCGGCACTGCGGGGCCCGGCCTTCGCCAATGCGAGGATCCGCTGCCTCACCGGAGCCGTCCCTTCCGTGCATGATGGGTCACCGCGACCGTCGCC
>JBBDSX010000130.1:0-6495 GCA_040904725.1 Egicoccus sp. | reverse complement strand
ATCAAGATCCTGCTCAAGCCGTAGCGGACGCCGTGGCCAGGGGCAGCTCCCGCGCGGGGACCGGCCGCCCCCAGAAAAACCCCTGCCCGTAGCGACAGCCGAGGGCACGCAGACGCTCGAGTTGGGCCTCGGTCTCGATCCCCTCGGCGACCGCCGGGACCGCCAGCGAGTGGATCAACTCCACGATCCCGATCGTGACGCGATGGTCCGCACCCTGGTCACCGAGCATGCTCACGAAGCTCTGGTCGACCTTGATGATGTCGAACGGCAGCCGGGTCAGGTAGGCCAGCGAGCAGTAGCCGGTGCCGAAGTCGTCGATGGCGAGCCGCACCCCCGTGGCACGCAGCCGTGTCAGGGCGTCCGCCACGGCCTCGCTCTCCTCGAGCAGGACACGTTCGGTCAGTTCGAGCACGAGCGAGGCGGCCGGGAGACCGCTGTCGGCCAGCGCGGCACTGACCTCGTCGACGAAGCCGGGTGACTCGAGCTGGAGCGGCGAGACGTTCACGGTGAGGAACAGCTCCGACCCGACGTCGGCGCGCAGGGCCTGGACCTCGCGGCAGGCGCGCCGCAGGACGAACACCCCGAGCTCGCCGATACGCCCCGACTCCTCTGCGATGGGCACGAACTCGACTGGCGGCACCAGTCCCATGGTCGGGTGCTGCCAGCGCAGGAGCGCCTCGACGCCGGCGACGCCGCCACGCTCGAGGTCCTGGATCTCGTGGTAGACGACGAACAGTTCCTCGCGCTCGAGCGCACCGAACAGGTCGGTCCGCAACTGCAGCCGGTGCATCGCGTGGGCGTGCATGCCGGGATCGAACATGCGGAAGGTGCCCTTGCCCTGGCGCTTGGCGACGTACATCGCGGCATCGGCGTCGCGGAGCAACTCGTCGACCGAGGTGTGCCCGTCCGACACGGCGATGCCGACACTCGCGTCGGGCGTCACGGCGCGGCCGGCGAGCACGATCGGCTCCGACACGGCGGCGAGCACACGCTCGGCGAGCGCGATGACGATGCGGGGTTCGACCGCCCGCGGCACCAGGATGGCGAACTCGTCGCCGCCGAGCCTGGCGACGGTGTCCTCGCCGCGGACCACGGCGGCGAGCCGTTCGGCGACGATCTGGAGCAGCGTGTCGCCCTGGTCGTGGCCGAGGCTGTCGTTGACCGTCTTGAAGTCGTCGAGGTCGAGGAACAGCACCGCACACAGCGTGTCGTCGACGCGGCGGACGTCGAGGGCCCGGCGGGCGCGGTCGACGAACAGCGCACGGTTCGGCAGGCCCGTCAGCGCGTCATGGAAGGCCTGGTGCGTCAACTGCTGCTCGAGTTCCCGCTGCGCCGTCACGTCCCGGACGGTGATGACGATGCGTCCGATCGCGGGATCGCGGCGCCGGTCGACCAGCACGGCCTCGGCCTGACGCCACCCACCATCGGCGTGGCGGATGTGCCCGTCGAGACGGACGGGTCGGACGCCGCCACCGGCCCGCAGCTCGTCCAGGGCATCGCGCAGGCGCTCGCCGGTCGGGCGGTCCATCGGTAGGCCACCCTGGCCGAGGACGGCCTCGGGGTCGTAGCCGAACGCCGTGTACACCGAGGTCGAGACGTAGGTGATCAGGTCGTCCTCGTCGACCAGGGCGATCACGTCCTCGGCGTGCTCGACGAGCGCCCGGAACCGGTTCTCGTGCTCTCGGCGGAGCAGCCGCATGTTGGTCCCGAGCAGGCCCCACATGCGGGCGACCACCAGGGTGAACAACACCACGGAACCCGACGCGATGACGACCGGCTCGGGTCCCTGTCCGAAACCGGCCCGCACCAGCAGGGTGAGGGGCGTGGCCACGGAGGCGGCCCACAGGGCCAGCAGCCGGGGCCGCGACAGCCGGGCACGCTCCGGGTCCATCTCGTCGGTGAGCTTCGTGACCGTCGGGTGGAAGCCTGCGGCGGCCAACAGCAGGAACCCGAGCAGGCGGATCGAATCGACGCCCGTCCCCACCGGCGCATCCTGCAGTGTCAGCACCGCCTGCGCGAGGTCGGCCCCGACGAAGTGCGCCAGTCCCACCGCGACCATCCAGAACGACGGCACCCGCGCGGCGCCACCGAAGACCAGGCGGCTGCAGACGGCGATCGCCGCGACCCCGAGCAACGGGTAGATCACCGCGATGACCTTCACCAGCGCGCTGCCGCGCGTGGCGTCCCAGGTCGGCTGGATCAGGAAGGCGTACAACAACACGGCGGCGCCCGTGGTGACGATCGCGGTGTCGAGCGCCGGACCCTGGTCCGCGCCACGCCGACCACGGGTCAACGACCACCCGGCGCTCATCGAGACACCCCAGGCCGCCAGGTACCCGATCGACACCCAGGTCGACGACCACCCCGCCAACAGGCTGACCGCCAGGCCGAGCGACGACAGCACCGCGATCAGGAACCCGATCGCCAGTAGCCACCACGGCCGCGTGTGGGTGGGCCGGTTGCGACGGATGCCGGCGAGGACCAGGGCCATCGCGCCGAAGACGACGAGCGCGTAGACGGCCGCCGCGAGCGGGCCATCCGGCAGCATCGTGTGTACGACGAGCAGGCCACCCGCCACGACGGCGAACAGCAGCTTGGCCCGCAGGGTGATCGGCGGCATCGGCCTCGTCCTCGGCGTGCACCCGCACACCTGGTCGCGCCTGTCGGCCGCGGAACCGGTCGCTCCAGCGCTTGGCGCGTCCGGCATGTCACCCGGACCACATCGGTCCGGGTTTCGTGACAGAGTGATCGTCATGGAGACCGCGACCCGCCTGCTGCGCCTGTTGGCGCTGCTGCACACCCGACCGAGCTGGACGGCGCCCGAACTCGCCGACCGCCTCGGGGTGACGACCCGCACCGTGCGCCGCGACATCGCACGCCTGCGCCGGCTGGACCATCCCGTGCAGGCCTCCCCCGGTCCGCACGGCGGCTACCAGCTCGGCCGTGGCCACGAACTGCCGCCGCTGATACTCGACGACCACGAGGCGCTGGCCGCCGTCGTCGGGTTGCGGTTCGCGACCGCCGGAACCGGCGTCGGCCTCGCCGAGGCCGCCCTGGCCGCGCTCGCCAAGCTCGAACGCGTCCTGCCCGAACACCTCGCGGAACGGCTCCAGGACGTCCAGGCCGCGACCGTGTCGGTCGGCTCGGGCCCCGGGGTGGCCACCGACCCCGATCACCTGCTCGTGCTCGCGCAGGCCTGTCGCCGGCGCGAGCGGATCCGGCTGATGTACTGCGACCGCGAGGGCAAGCGCAGCCTGCGCCACCTCGAACCGCTGCGCCTCGTCCACGCGCACTGGCGGTGGTACCTCGTCGCGTTCGATCTCGACCGCGACGACTGGCGCACCTTCCGGGTCGACCGCGCCACCGCCCCGATGGCGACCGGCATGCGCGCCGCCGAACGTGAGACCCCGGACCCGGTCGAACTCGTCCGCCGCGCCGTGACGGTCGCGCCCTACGAGATCCAGGCGACCGTGCGCATGCACCTTCCCCTGGAGCAGGCGCAACAGACCCCGGCGGCCCGCTACGGCGTGATGGAGGCCGACGGCGACACGACGCTGCTGCGCACCGGCGCCAGCGACACCGACTGGCTGGCGCGCTACCTCGCGATGCTGCCGTGTCGCGTCGAGGTCCTCGACCCCGTCGAGGTCCGCGATGCGTTTCGGGCACACGTCGACCGGCTGCTCGGCGCCACCGGTGCGATACCGGCCTGACCGGCACCCGGATGTTCGTACACCGGTGGTCACGACCGGCACGGTGTAGGGTCGCGGGTTCACGTCGTCCTCACTCTGGCCCCCGGTGATGACGTCTCTGAGACGAGTCGTCCTCGCTGGTCGGAGCCGCTGTGAAGGAACGCGATCTTTTACGGATCCTGGTGGAGTTCGCGACCACGTTGACCGGCAATTTCTCGATCCAGGACATCCTCGACCGGCTCACCGAGCAGATCGTCGGGCTGCTCCCGGTGACCGGCGCCGGCGTCTTACTCATGGACGGCGGCGGAGGGCACCACTTCGTGTCCGCGACGGACAACCAGCTCCGCCGGATCGAGGGGCTGCAGGTCGACCTCGGCGAAGGGCCGTGTCTGACGGCCTACGAGACCGACCGGCACGTCGCCGTCGTCGACCTGTCATGCGACGACCGCTATCCGCGCTTTTCCCCGGCCGCGTCGGCCGCAGGGCTTGGTGCGGTCTTCAGCTTCCCGCTCCGTCACGGCGGCGAGCGGATCGGCGCGCTGGAGCTGTACGCGAGCGAACCCCTGGTGTTGTCGGCCGCCGAGCTCGACGGCGGGCAGACGTTGGCCGATGTCACCGCGTCCTACCTGACGATCGCTCGACGCCGCGAGGGGGCGGCACGTGCCGCCCTGGTGCTGGCCGAAGCGGCGGTGACCGATCCGCTGACCGGGCTCGCGAACCGACGGCTGCTCAAGGATCGGCTCGACAAGGCGATGGATCGTTCGGGTCGTTCAGGGCGGCTCGTCGCCGTGCTGTTCTGCGACGTCGACCGCTTCAAGGCGGTCAACGACCGCTTCGGCCACCACGTCGGCGATCACCTGCTGGTGGAGCTCGCGTCACGGCTGACCGGGTGCCTGCGACCCGAGGACACCCTCGCCCGGGTCTCCGGTGACGAGTTCGTGATCGTCTGTGAGGACCTCACCGACGCAGCCCAGGCCGAGGAGGTCGCCGCGCGGGTGCTCTCGGCGTTGGCCGAACTCCTCCATCCTGGACACGCGGCGATGGTCGCCGAGTCCTGGCCGCGACGGGGCTCCCGGCCTCCGGCCTGGTCATCGAGGTGACCGAGCACGTCCCGCTCGTGGACGCGGGTGAAGCTGCCCGTCAGCTCGAGAATCTGGCCGCGGGCGGCATCGCCGTGGCGCTCGACGACTTCGGTACCGGCTACTCCTCGCTCACCCACCTCCAGGCCTTTCCCGTCGACGTGCTCAAGCTCGACCGCTCCTTCGTCACCGGTATCCGCCCCGACCAGACCGATGATGCGATCGCCGGCGCCGTCGTCGCCCTCGCCCGCAGTCTCGGCATCACGGTGATCGCCGAAGGCATCGAGACCGCGGGGCAGCTCGCCCGCATCCGCACGCTCGGGATCGAGTGCGCACAGGGCTACCTCCATGGCCGCCCGGTCCGCGCCGAGGCGCTCGAGTCGCGGCTCCGAACCCTGCCGGCCGTGTCCTCGCACGCCGGATCCGCCCCGGCCGCAGCCGCAGGTACGGCGTGGTGAGGAACCTGAACCGTCTGGCCAGGGTCCTCACCGCCCTCGAATCGGCACCGGCCGGCAACGTCATGGAACAGCTGTGCGTAGGGGCCGCGGACCTGCTCGGGGCCTCCGGGATCGCCGTTGCCGTCGCGAGCGCGGGTCCTGAACTGGTCACCATGAGCCGGACCGATGCCGGCGCCCCGTTCGATCGGCTCCAGTCCGACTTCGGTGAGGGACCGGCGTGGACCGCGCACAGCAGTGGCTGGCCGGTGATCGTCCCCGACCTCGCACAGGACGACCAGTGGCCCGCCTTCGGTCCGGCAGCGTCGGATCTCGGTCTGCGGGCGGTCTTCGGCTTCCCGATGCGCCGTGGGTCGGCCAGGGTCGGGGCACTCACCCTGTACCGCGCGGTTGCCGGTGAGCTGTCCGACGACGAGCACGCCGACGCGGTGGCGGTGGCCCGCGTCGCCGTCGACCTGGTGATCGCGGCACAGGCGGGTCGCCCCGTCGATGATCTCGACGAGATGTTCCAGGGCGGCGGTCACGACGAGGTCGGGATCCACCAGGCCAGCGGCATGGTGTCGGTACAGCTCGGCGTGGCGGTCGCGGCCGCGTTGTCGGTGCTCCGGGCCCACGCCTTCGCGGCCGGCAGACCACTCCGCGACGTCGCCGCCGACGTCATCGCGCGCCGGTTGCGTATGACCGACACACCGGACCCGTGAGCGGCTCCACGGCGTATCTTCGAACGAGCGGCGCGAGCCGCGCAGACCAGGAAGCGAGTACGACATGGACTGCACCCAGACCGTGGCGACCGAGCGCGAACATCGGCTCGTTGACACCTTCGTCGAGCTCGCGGACACGCTGGTCGAAGACTTCGACGTGGTCGAACTCCTCTACACGTTGACCGAACGGGTCGTGGCGATGAGCATCGCGTCGGAGGCGGGGATCCTGCTCGCGGACGAGGCAGGAAACCTGCAGTTCATGGCCGCCTCCGAGGAACGCACCCACCTGCTCGAACTCTTCCAGGTGCAAAACCATGAAGGCCCGTGCCAGGACTGCTTCACGACCGGCCGCCCCGTCGGTGTCGCCGATCTCGAAGACGCGCAGGAGCGGTGGCCGCTGTTCGCCCCCAAGGCCCCTGTCGCTGGGGTTCCGCTCCGTCCAGGCCGTGCCGCTGCGACTGCGGGGCGACGTCCTCGGAGCGCTCAACCTGTTCCGCAACGAACCCGGCGGCATCAGCGACGAAGACCAACTCGTCGTCCAGGCCATGGGCGACATCGCCACGATCGGGCT
>JBBDSX010000129.1:0-6529 GCA_040904725.1 Egicoccus sp. | reverse complement strand
TCGGCCACCGGCATGGACCGCTCGTCGGCCGACCACATGGGCATGCTGGCCACCGTCATCAATGCCCTCGCCCTGCAGGACGCCCTCGAAAAGGAGGGTGTCGAGACGCGGGTGCAGACCGCGATCGCCATGCAGGAGGTGGCCGAGCCCTACATCCGGCGCCGGGCGATGCGCCACCTCGAGAAGGGCCTGGTCGTGATCTTCGCCGCCGGTCTCGGTGCGCCGTACTTCACCACCGACACCACCGCCGCCCAGCGCGCGCTCGAGATCGACGCCGAGGCGATCCTGAAGGGCACCGGCGTCGACGGCGTGTACGACAGCGACCCGAAGACCAACCCGGCCGCCAAGCGCTACGAGGAGATCGACTTCCTGGCGGTGCTCAACCAGGGGCTCGGGGTCATGGACGCCACCGCCATCTCGTTGTGCATGGACAACGGGCTGCCGATCGTGGTCTTCGAACTGCTGCGCGAGGGCAACATCAGCCGTGTCGTGCGGGGCGAAGCGGTCGGCACCCTGGTCACCGCCGGCAGGCCCGCCGTCACCTGACACGTCGGACCGCTCGGTCCCGCCGCCCTACGCTACGCCCGGGCGCCCGCCCGGACTCGACATGAGGGGAAGACAGCCATGGATCTCGACGACGTCGTCCTCGACGCGGACCATCGCATGGACCAGGCGGTCGAGAAGGTCAGCCAGGACTTCGGTTCGATCCGCACCGGGCGCGCGAACCCGCAACTGCTCAACCGCATCACCGTCGACTATTACGGGGCCCCGACGCCGTTGCAGCAGTTGGCCAACTTCGCGGTGCCCGAACCGCGGATCCTGCTGGTCAACCCCTTCGACAAGGGCTCGATCAACCAGATCGAGAAGGCCATCCGCGAGTCCGACCTCGGCCTCAACCCGGCGAGCGACGGCGGTGTCATCCGCTGCGTCTTCCCCGAGCTCACCGAGGAACGCCGCAAGGACTTCATCAAACTGGCGAAGCAGGCGGCCGAGGACGGCAAGGTCGCCATCCGCAACGTACGGCGCAGCGCCCGCGATCAGATGCAGAAGCTCGAGGACGACGGCGAGGTCGGCGCGGACGAGCACGACCGCTACCAGAAGATGCTCGAGGACATGACCGGCAAACACGTCGCGCAGATCGACAAGCTCCTCGATCAGAAGGAGACGGACCTTCTCGAGGTCTGAGCCCGTGTCCGACGCCGCTGACCCGACGCCAGACGACGGCCCGCCTCCCGCGGGTGGGCGGCGGATGGTCGGTGGGCGCAATCTGCCGATGGCCATCGCGGTCGGCGTCGTGCTCGCCGCCGTCTTCGTCGGTTCGCTGCTCTGGCACCCGGTCGCGTTCGCCGCGGTCGTGGCCGCCCTCACCTGCGTCGCCTACGTCGAGTCCGGCCGGGTGCTCGCGACCGTCGGCCTCCGACTCGAGGTCGCCGTCGCGATCCTGGCGACGTTGGTCATGCTGTTCGGCGCCTACGAGGCCCGTCACGCCGGCCAGGCCGTCGGTGTCGGTGTCCTGATCATCGGCGGCATCCTGTCGCAGCTCAGCGACAGCCAGCGCACCGACGTCGTGCGGACGCTGGCCATCACGATGCTGTTCGGGCTGTGGGTGGGGTTTCTGGCCTCGTTCGGGGTGCTGCTGGTCAATCGCCCGTCCGGTGGCGTCCTCGCCGTCTTCGCGGTCATCTTCGCGGCGGTCGTCACCGACGTCGGCGGCTACGCCTTCGGTGTGACCTTCGGCCGGCACAAGGTCGCGCCGTCGGTCAGCCCCAACAAGACCTGGGAGGGCCTCATCGGCGGCCTCGCGCTGGCCGTGGTCGTGCTGGCACTGCTGTTGCCGATGTTCGGGGACACGTTCACCTGGACCACGGCGGCGGTGATCGCCTTGGCGTGCGGTCTCGCCTCGTTCATCGGCGACCTGACCGAGTCGATGTTCAAGCGCGACCTCGGCGTCAAGGACCTCGGCGATGTCCTGCCTGGCCATGGCGGCGTGCTCGACCGCGTCGACGGCATCCTCCTCGCGCTGCCGGTCGGCTACTTCGTCGTCGAACTGCTGGTGTAGCCCGGGCCTCCGGCTCGGGTGGGCCCCGGGGGAGATCCGTCGACCGGCGCCGTCGGCGCCACCCTGTCGTACCCTTGCCGGTCGTCACACCGCCAGGTCCCGTGCCCCATGCCGTTCGAGGTTCCCGTGTCCCAGACCGCACCCGCCATCGACCCGTATGCGCTCACGCGCGACGAGTTGACGGCGTTGATGGTCGATCTCGGCGAGCCGACCTACCGCGCCGAGCAGTTGCATGCCTGGCTGGTCCGGGGTGTCGACGACCCGACGCAGATGACCAATCTGCCAACGGCCCTGCGTGAGCGCCTCGCGGCACGGTTCTCCGACAGCCGGCCGGAGTTGGTGGCCCACACGGTCGCCGACGACGGGCACACCCACAAGCTGCTCCTGCGCTACCCCGACGGCGAGGCCATCGAGACCGTCCTGATGCTCTACCCGAAGCGGGCGACGGTGTGCATCTCGACGCAGGCCGGCTGCGCGATGGGCTGTCCGTTCTGCGCGACCGGGCAGGCCGGGTTCCGGCGGCAACTGACGGCGGGCGAGGTCATCCGCCAGGTCGTCGTCGCCGACGCCGCGCTGCGCAGTGGTGGCATCGGCGGCGAGCAGATCCCCGACGGTGCCCCCGACCACGTCACCAACGTGGTCTTCATGGGCATGGGCGAACCGCTGGCGAACATGCCGGCCACCATCGCCACGGTCCAGTGGCTGCACGACCCCGAGGGGTTCAACCTCTCGGCCCGCGGCATCACCGTCTCGACCGTCGGCCTGGTGCCGGGTATCCGCCGCCTGGCCGATCTCGGCCTGCCGCTGACGCTCGCGGTCAGCCTGCACGCCGCGACCGACGATCTGCGCGACGAACTCGTCCCGGTCAACAGAAGCCACCCCCTGGCCGAGGTGGAGGCCGTCGTGCGCGAGTACCGCGAGCGCACCAACCGGCGTGTCAGCATCGAGTGGTGCCTGATCGGCGACGTCAACGACTCCGACGAGCAGGCGGACCGGCTGGCGGCCATCGCCAAGCGGCTGCGCGCCCACGTCAACGTGATCCCGATGAACCCCACGCCCGGCGTGCGCTGGAAGGAACCGTCGAAGCGCCGTACCCGCGCGTTCGTCGACCGGGTCTCCCGTGGCGGGGTCGAGATCACGCTGCGCGACACCCGCGGCCGCGACGCCGACGCCGCCTGCGGGCAACTGCTCGCCAGCTACACCCTCGGCGCCGGGACCCGTCTGCCCGCCTCGATCGGCGCGGCCGACCGCGTCGATCTGCTGCAGGTGGAGCGGAGCGGCGGCGAAGGTGCTGTTTCCGGGGGTCCAAGCACCGCAGCCGGTCTCGGAGATCGGAAATGAGCCGGCGTCGTGTCGTGCTGCTCGGCGCCACCGGCTCGATCGGCACCCAGGCCCTCGAGGTGGTCCGCGCCCACCCCGACCGCTTCGAGGTGGTCGGTCTCGCCGCGGGCCGCGACCACACGACCGTGGTCGAGCAGGCCCGCGAGTTCGGCGTGACGACCCTCGCCATGGGGGACGCCACGGCCGCGACCGCCGTGCGTGAAGCCGCGTCCGACCTCGACGTGCTCGACGGTTCCGAAGGCGTCGCCGAACTGGCCCGCATGGACGCCGACCTCGTGCTCAACGGCATCACCGGGGCCGTCGGCCTGGCCCCCACGTTGGCGGCGCTGGAGCGGGGCACGCCCGTAGCGCTGGCCAACAAGGAGAGCCTGATCGTTGGTGGCGACCTCGTCGTCGCCGCGGCCGAGGCCGCCGGTGGCCGCGAGTCGCACCTGATCCCGGTCGACTCCGAGCACTCCGCGCTGGCCCAGTGCCTGCGCGGCGGCCGGCGCGACGAGGTCGGCCGCCTGGTGCTGACCGCCAGCGGTGGTCCGTTCCGGGGCCGCTCCGCCGCGGACCTCGGCGAGGTCACGGTCGACGACGCCCTCGCGCATCCGACCTGGACGATGGGCCCGGTCATCACCTGTAACTCGGCGACGCTGATGAACAAGGGTCTCGAACTGATCGAGGCCCACGAGTTGTTCGACATCCCGTGGGACCGGCTCGACGTGGTCGTGCACCCGCAGTCGGTCGTCCACTCGATGGTCGAGTTCGTCGACGGCTCGACGCTGGCGCAACTGTCCCCGCCCGACATGCGCCTGCCGATCCAACTCGCGATGGCCTGGCCGGACCGTCTGCCGCACGCCTTCGTGGCGTGCGACTGGACCCGGATGTCGGAGCTGACCTTCGAACCGGTCGACCGCACCACCTTCCGCGCGCTCGACCTCGCCGAGTTCGCCGGTCGCCGGCGTGGCACCTGGCCGGCCGTGCTCAACGCTGCGAACGAGGTCGCCGTCGAGCAGTTCTTCGCCGGCGCGATCGGCTTCCTCGACATTGCCGAAGTGGTCGAGCGCACCCTGATGGCCTGGGACGGCGAAGCCGCAGGCAACCCACGTGACCTCTCGGACGTCCTAGCTGCCGACGCCTGGGCGCGCCGGCACGCTGCCGCTGCCCTCACGACGTCGGGCGCCCCCGCAGGTGGCGGCGCCGACCGGCCCAACGCAAGCATTACGGGAGAGTCCGCATGACCGGTGCCACCGCGATCGTGGTGTTCGTCGTCGCAGTCATCGCGTCGATCATGATCCACGAACTCGGCCACTTCCTGACCGCACGCTGGTTCGGCATGCGGGCCGACCGCTACTTCCTCGGCTTCGGTCCGACCCTGTGGTCGACGCGCCGCGGCGAGACCGAGTACGGCGTCAAGGCGTTCCCGCTGGGCGGGTTCGTCACGATCAAGGGCATGTCGCCGCTCGACGAACGGCTGCGCCCGGTCGGCGAGCAGGTCTTCGACGCCTACGCCGTGGACCGCGACGGCGAACGCGAGAGCGAACTGGTCCCTGCCGGCGCCCCCGTAGCGCCGACCGGGCTGCCCGAGGAGACCTGGGACCGGCTCGAGACCGAACTGCGTCGGCGCGGCACCGGTCGCGAACTGACCGACCGCATCGTGCAACGCACCCGCACCAATGTCGGCGACAGCGACGACCTGCGACACGCACGGACGGTCTTCAACGAGATCGTCGCCGGTGAGGTGAGCGAGACGGGGCGGATCGGCGACCTGCACCACCGCATCACCAAGGGCGACCGCGGCCGCTTCTTCCCGGACCGGCCGGCCTGGCAGCGCGCCATCGTGCTGGTCGCCGGCTCGGTCACGCACTTCCTGATCGCGATCGCCGTGCTGCTCGGCATGTTTCTGTTCCTGGGGCAGCCCACCGGCCAGATCGGCACCACCGTCGACGCCGTGATGGACGACATGCCGGCCGCCGAGGCCGGCCTGCAGCCCGGCGACCGGCTCCTGGCCGTCGAGGGCGTGCGCTCGCAGGACTACGACGAGTTGCGCGAACTGATCCGGCAACGTGCCGAACAGCCCACCGACCTGGTCATCGCCCGCGACGGCGAGGAGTTGACGCTCACCCTCACACCCGAGGCCGTGATCGACGAGGAGACCGGCGAGACCGTGGGTCAGGTCGGTTTCCTGCCGGCCGAGATCTACGAGCGCTACACGGTCAGCGAGGCGATCGAGGAAACCTTCGTCGGACCCGTCGGCTTCTTCACGCTGTTCGTGGGTTCGCTGGTCGCACTGTTCCGGGTCTTCTCGCCCAGCGGCATCATGCAGATGCTCTCGCAGGCGACCGGCGCCGAGGAGCGCACCGCCGACGGCGCGATCGGGCTGGTCGGCGCCGCCTCGTTGGCCGGCCAGAGCAGCGACAGCGGCCGCGGCCTGCTGACCCTGCTGTTGCTGATCGTCTCGATCAACATCTTCGTCGGAATCTTCAACCTCGTGCCGCTGCCTCCGCTCGACGGCGGCCACCTCGCCGTGCTCGGCATCGAGCGCGCCGTCAACGCGGTGCGCAGGGCCCGCGGCAAGGCCCAGGACTTCACCGTCGACCCGCGCGCCATCGCAGCGGTGATGATCCCGGTGCTGGCCGTGCTCGGCGTAGTGCTCGTCGCGATTCTCTGGCTCGACATCACCAACCCGGTGCAACTGCCCGGCTGACGGTGATCCGGTCCACCCTTCGGTCCGAACCGGTGGCACCTACCACGGGTACCGTGGTGGCCTGATCGCGCACGTATCGCCACGCTCGCGCACGGAGTGCATCGTGACCACCCAGTTGCCCATCGTCCCCAGCGGTCCGGCTCCGGCGGCGCCGTCCGGGCCGACGCGGCGTGCCACGCGCAAGATCACGCTCGGCCCGCTCGAGGTCGGCGGCGACGCCCCCGTCAGCGTGCAGACGATGACGGTGACCCCGACCCACGAGGCCGACCTGACGCTGCAGGCGATCGCCGCGGCGCAGGCCGCCGGCGCCGACGCGGTCCGGGTCGCGGTGCCGCGCAAGGAGGACGCCGAGGCGCTCGCGCGCATCGCCGAGCACGCCCGTATCCCCGTCATCGCCGACATCCACTTCCAGTGGAAGTACGCGGTCATGGCGATCG
>JBBDSX010000128.1:0-6554 GCA_040904725.1 Egicoccus sp. | reverse complement strand
GGGGCACCGCGAACGTGCGCCCGTACAGCCATCGGCACGTACTGCGAGGTACTAAAGCGCCGGTTCGTTGCCTTTCGTTGCGGCCTATCGGGTGGTTAGCGTCGTGGGCATGCCCAACGTCCCGCTGCCCGGTGCGCCACTGCCCGTCGACGCCGTCCTCGACGACGTCGTGGCGGGCCTGCACGCCGGCGGCCGCGTCGTGCTCGAAGCGCCGCCCGGCGCCGGCAAGACCACGCGCGTACCGCTGGCGCTGCTCGCCGACGGTCTCGATGGCCGGCTGGTGCTGCTCGAACCCCGTCGCGTCGCCGCCCGCGCCGCTGCCCAGCGGCTCGCGGGCAGCCTCGGGGAGTCGGTCGGCGCGACCGTCGGGCTCACCACGCGGGACGAACGTCGGACCTCACGCGCCACGAAGATCGAGGTCGTGACCGAGGGCGTCCTGCTGCGGCGCCTGCAACGCGACCCGGTGCTCGAGGGCACCGGGACGCTGTTCTTCGACGAGTTCCACGAACGCAACCTCGAATCGGACCTCGCCCTGGCGTTCGCGCTCGAGACCCGCGCGACCGTCCGCGACGACCTGCGTGTGCTGGTGGCGTCGGCGACGCTGGACGGCGCACGGGTGGCCGCCCTGCTCGAGACCAGCGACGGCCCGGCCACGGTCGTGCACGCGGCGGGCCGCAGCCATCCGGTGGCGGTCGAGCACCGGGAGCGGCCGGCGGAGCGGGACCTCGCCGACACGGTCGTCGCGACGGTCCTCGACGTCATGACCGACCACGACGGCGACGTGCTGGTCTTCCTGCCGGGCACGCGCGAGATCCGCCGGGCCGAGCGGATGCTGCGCGACCGGGCGCCGGGCACCGTCGAGGTCCGGCCCCTGCACGGCTCCCTGCCACCGGCCGAGCAGGACCGCGCGCTGGCCCCGCCGTCCGCCGGCCACCGCAAGGTCGTGCTCGCCACCGACCTCGCCGAGTCGAGCCTGACCATCGACGGCGTCCGGGTGGTCGTCGACGCCGGCCTGGCCCGCGAACCGCGCTTCGATGCGCGGACCGGGATGACCGGCCTGGTCACCGTGCCCGCGTCCCGTGCCGCGGCGGAGCAGCGCGCGGGTCGCGCCGGGCGTACGGCGCCGGGTCACGCCGTCCGCCTGTGGCCGGCCGCCGAACACCCCGTCCGCGATGCCTTCCCCCGGCCCGCGATCCGGACCGATGACCTGACCGGCGCCGCGCTGGAGGTCGCTGCCTGGGGCACGCCGG
Organism: Egicoccus sp.; assembly: GCA_040904725.1. GTDB lineage: Bacteria > Actinomycetota > Nitriliruptoria > Nitriliruptorales > Nitriliruptoraceae > Egicoccus. The sequence continues at coordinate 5,304 of JBBDSX010000128.1, read as the reverse complement.
TCGCGGACCTCGCGCTGCTCGACCGGCCCGACCCGGCGGGTTGGCGGCGGGCACGCACGACCCTGGCCGAACTCGGGGCGCTGTCCGACGACGGCCGCATCACCGATCACGGCCGTGCCCTGGCGCGGCTCCCGGTCCACCCCCGACTCGGCCATCTGCTCGTGCGCGGACATGCCGCCGGGCTGGGGGAGGTCGCCGTGCAGGTCGCCGCTGTCCTGGCCGACCGTGATCCGATCCGGGTCGACTACGCCGCCTCAATCGCGGATCTCACCGTCCGCCTCGCGCTCCTGCGCGGTGAGGCACTGCCGCGCGGGGCGAACGCACGTGCGGGCGCACGCGAGCGTCTGCGCGGCGAGGTGGCCCGCCTGCGCCGGGCGTGCCGTGACCTGCCACCTCCCGCAACGGCGGCCCCGGTCGCCGACGACGAGGCCGTCGGGGCCCTGGTCGCCCTCGGTTGGCCGGACCGGGTGGCGCGCGCACGCGGCGGGCGTGGCCAGTTCCTGCTCGCCAACGGCCGCGGAGCACAACTGTCCGAACGCGACCTGCTCGCCGGCGAGGACCTGTTGGCCGTGGCCGCCGTCGACCGCGGCGAACGCGAGGCACGCATCCACCTCGCGGCGCCGCTCGACCTCGAGGTGGTGCGTCGCATGCTCGGCGACGAGGTGACGAGCGTCGACGAGGTGGCGTGGCGCGACGGGGACGTGGTCGCCGAGTCCCGCCGCCAGCTCGGTGCCATCGTCCTCGAGCGGCGTTCCCTCCGGGACCCGCCGGCGGACCTGCTGCTGGCGGCGGTGCTCGATGGCATCCGTGAGCACGGCCTCGAGCTGTTGCCGTGGACGCCGGCGACCCGCCAACTGCAGGCCCGGGCCCAACTGCTGCACCGCCACCTCGGTGGGCTCTGGCCCGACGTTTCCGACCAGGCGCTGCTCGACGACCTCGACACCGCCATCGCCCCCTTCCTGCTGCGCGTGCGCCGCCGTGCCGACCTGCGGCGCGTCGCCCCGGCCGACGTGCTGCGTGCCCGCCTGCCCCCCGGCCACGAGCGCGACCTCGACCGGCTCGCCCCCGCGACCGTGCAGGTCCCGTCCGGTTCACACGTCCGCGTCGACTACGACGGCGAGCGCCCCGTCCTCGCCGTCCGCCTGCAGGAGTTGTTCGGCGCGACGACCACCCCCGCCGTGCTCGACGGCCGCCTGCCGCTGCTGCTGCACCTGCTCTCGCCCGCTCGACGGCCCGTGCAGATCACCGACGACCTCGCCGGCTTCTGGGACCGCGCCTACGCCGAGGTGCGTGCGGAACTGCGTGGCCGCTACCCCAAGCACGCCTGGCCGCAGGACCCGCGCCGCGCCCAGCCCCTGCGCGGCACCAAGCGGCGCCGCTGACCGCTCACGTTCCCGCTTCCAGGGCGTCGAGGACGTGTGGGGCGGTGCGACGGCAGATCGTGACGACCTCGGTGAAGCCATCGGCCGCCCCGCCGTAGGGATCGGGGACGTCGAGGTCGTCGTCCGCGTCGGGATCGAACTCCCGGAAGCGACGGATCGGGGTGTCGACGCCGGCGATGTCCGCCATGTGCCGCACGTCGGCGAGGTTGTGGCGGTCCATCGCCACGACCAGGTCGGCCCAGACGAGGTCGGCCGGCGTGACCTGGGCACCGGCGCCGTCGACGGTCAGGCCGAGGTTGGCGGCGGCCGCGACCATCGGCGGGTTCGGCGGCGCGCCGACGTGCCAGTCGCCGGTGCCGGCAGAACGGACCTCGAGGTCGACGCCGCGTTCGGCGGCGGCCTCGCGCAGTGCCGCCTCGGCGGTCGGGGACCGGCAGATGTTGCCGAGGCAGACGGTCAGGACGCGGTACGGACGGGTGGACATCACGAGCCTCCCACGTCACCGACGTCGCGGCCGAGCAGCACCGTGACACCGCTGACGTCGCGGGTTTCCGCGACCGGCGCGCCGCCCGGCATCTCGTCGGCGACCAGGTCGGCCTCGGCGCCGGCGCCGGGCGGATGCTGGACGACGGTGCGGTCCGTCGGTTCGGCATTGCCGATCTCGACGACGTCGTAGCCGCGGCCGGTGAGCAGGTCGGCCACCTGCCCGGCGAGCCCGGCGATGCCCGCGCCGTTGAGGACCCGGACCGAGACGTCCGCGGGTTCGACCGCGGCGGGTTCGGTGTCGAAGACGCTCCCGTCGCGGAACCCGGAGAAGATCGCCTCGGCCTCCGCCTGCCGGACGTAGAGCACCTCGGCACCACCCGAGGTCTGGCCGGGGTCCGCGGGCACCACGTGGGTCGAGGCCCGCCCGTCGGCCAACGCGCGTCCGCCCCAGGCCAGCCGGGCCAACGGGATCATGCCCATGCCGCGGTCGGTGGCGACGGCGTCACCGACCTCGTTCGAGATGTCCAGGACGCGTGCTGGGTTGAACAACGTCGAGGGCTGGACGATCTCGCTGGCGAGCGCGCGCATGAAGGTCTGCTGGCGGCCGATGCGGCCGAAGTCGTCGTCGATCTTGCGGACACGGACGTAGCCGAGCGCGTCGGTGCCGTCGAGGGTCTGGCATCCGGCCGGGAGGTCGATGCCGGCGTCGCGGTCGTTGATCGCGTTCTCGAGGCAGAGTTCGACACCGCCGACCGCGTCGACGACGTCGCGGAATCCGCCGAAGGTGACCTGCAGGTAGTGGTGCACCGGGATGCCGGACAGGTCGCTGACGGTCTGCACGAGGCAGCCCGGGCCGTCGATCTGCACGGCGGCGTTGATGCGACCCTCGGAGCCATCGCAGCGGCGCACCATCAGGTCGCGTGGCAAGGCGAGCAGGGCCGCTTCGCCACCCCGGACGCTGAGCAGGAAGATCGTGTCGGTGCGTTCTCCCTCGGCGCTGCCGGTGCTGAGTTCGTTGCGCTCCTCGCGCGTGAGGTCGGCGCGGCTGTCCGAGCCGACCACGAGCACGTGCAGCGGCGACCCGGATCCGGCCAGGTTGTCGACGTCGATCTTGGGAATCCGCGAGGTCACCCAGGCGGCGAGGAGCACGGCCCCGAGCAGGGCGACGAGCAGCACCGCGGCGAGTGTGCGCACGATGGGTGGACGACGCCGTCGCTTGCCGCGGCCGCGCACGCGCGGGCCCCACTCCTGGTCGACGTCGGTGCTCACACGTGCTCCTGGTTGCTGGCACCCGGCAGAGGCGGGGGAGTGTGGCACGTCCGTCCTGGTCGGCCGTGCACGCGGAGTCGGCAGTGACGCTAGGTCACCGGGTCACGCGGTGACCAACTCGGCAGGCAGGTGCTCGACATCGCTGAAGTACTGGAGGCTGAAGATGTGACCGCTGCCGATGGGCGCCGTGCGCAGCACGGTCAGCGAGGCGTGGTCCGACGCGAACCGCTCCCACTCCCAGGGCTGCGGTTCGAGGCCGAGCAGGTGACCGAGCACGACGCTGTTGGTGCCGCCGTGGGCGACCATCACCAGGCGCTGGGGAAGCCCATCGGGCAACTGCCAGAACCCGTGCTGGTCGCGGCTGAGGCCGAGATCGGCCAACTCGCCCTCGAGACCGGTCGTGACCCGGGCGTGGAAGTCACGGAAGCTCTCGCCGCCGGGGATCCCCTGCCACCATTCCTCGCGGCTGCGCGTACGGGCCTCGCGGAAGGTGCGGTCGACCTCCTCCTGCGGCGTGCCCTCCCAGTGCGCCGGCATGTGGATCTCGTGCAGCCACGCTCGCTCCTCGACGGCCACGTCCGGATGCAGGTCGCGCAGTGGCGTCGCGGTCTCGCGCGCGCGCGTGGCGGTCGAGACGAACAGCCGGTCGAAGGGCCGCGCCGCCAGCCGGCGGGCGGCGAGCCGTGCCTGTGTGTGGCCACGCTCGGTCAATCCGGGGTCGACCCGGGCCGTACGGTCGCGTGACCACTCGGGCTGTGCGTGCCTGACGAGTACGAGTTCCATGAGCGTGACGCTATCGGGCCGAACCCTCAGGCCGATGCTGGCTGACAAGACCCGTTCGTCCCGGTCGCGGGACGGGGCTCCGACGTTCGCCCACCACCTTCGCAAGGCCCCGCGTGCTGGTCCCGCACCTGTCCGCCTCCGAGCCCGGCCAGTCGGGGCTCGACCGGCTGGCGTGGTCGGAGCCGGACGTGTGTCGACGACTCGAGGGGGTCGCGCGCACCGCGGCGCTCGTGTCCGGCCTGCCGATCGTCATGCTGAGCGTCCTCGATGCCGGACGGCCGTGGCCGGCGGCCATCGTCGGTGCCTCGCCGGCCATGCCCATCGCGGGCGAGCTGTCCTGGCTGGCCGGGGTCGTCGCGACCTCGGGGCCGCTCGAGGTGGCCGACCTCGATGCCGATCCCCGGTTCGGCGGCCGACCGTCGAGAGGTGGAGAACCGCGCCTGCGCGCCTACTTCGGCACCGCCGTACGTGGCGAGGACGGCCAAGTACTCGCCACGCTGGGCGTCGCCGATGTCAGCCCCCACGAATCCCTCTCGGTGCTGCCGCGGGTCCTGGCGGACCTCGCCGGCTGGGTCGAGGCGGAACTGCGTCACGGCGACGAGCGTCCGCTGGCCCTCGAGCGGATGAAGGACGAGTTCCTCGCCACGGTCAGCCACGAACTGCGGACCCCGCTCACCTCGGTCAGGGGCGCCCTGTCGCTGGCGCTGGCCGGGGTCATGGGAGACATGGACGAGGAGGTCCGCCGAGCCCGGCACGGGTGCATGCTTCCGACTCACCCTGCCGCCCCCGGCTCGAAGCAAGGTCGTTCTGTGACGCACCACGCCCTGATCGTCGACGACGAGGCCGCCATCCGCATGGTCGCCCGACTCGGCCTCGAACGCGTCGGCGGCTGGACGGTCAGTGAGGCCGCCGGGGCCGAGGAGGCGTTGGCCGTCGTCCCGAACGGCGCCCCGACGTGGTGCTGCTCGACGTGATGATGCCGGGCCAGGACGGGCCGCAGACGCTCGAACGGCTGCGCGTCCTGCCCGCGGGCCGGGAGCTGCCGGTGATCTTCCTCACCGCCAAGGCCATGCGCGCCCAGGTCGAGCGGCTGCAGACGCTCGGCGTCGAGGGCGTGATCGCCAAGCCGTTCGACCCGATGGCCCTGGCCGGCGAGGTGTCGAAGGTGCTGGGGTGGGCGACGCTGTGAGCGAGGATTTGATCGCGGCAGCGGTCGCCGCCCTGTGGCAGCAGGTCGGGCCGGGGCAGTTGACCGCCGCGCGAACTCGAGGCCGCGGTCGAGGGCACGGCGTCGCCGGATGGACCGTTGCGCCGCACGACCCATGAACTCGCCGGACGGCTGCGCGCCCGGGTCGAGGCCTCGCTCTAGCTACTTCGACCTGAA
>JBBDSX010000127.1:0-6561 GCA_040904725.1 Egicoccus sp. | reverse complement strand
CTAGACCCGGTTTGCGGCAGTGGCGGTCAGCGCGCACCGGTGTCGAGTCAGCCGGGCTCCCCCGGTTCCGCCCCGTGGGCCGCCGGGGCCGCGTCCGGCTCCGCATCGAAGGGTTCGACCAGCACGACCGCCCCCTCGACCCCGTGGACACGGACCGGCGTACCGACCTTGGCGCGGCGCGTGTCGCCGGTCCAACGGGCGCGCCACAGGGCGCCGTCGATGTAGACGTGCCCCTCGGGGTTGAGCACCGAGCGGACGATGCCGGGGCGGCCGACGAGGTCCTCGACGGTCACACCATCGGGTCCGGCCTGGGCGCGCAGCACGCTGGTCATCACGAACACGAAGAAGACCAGGGCGACGAGCGCGGTCGCCACGACCAGCCAGACGGGCAGCGACAGGGCTTCCGCGGCATAGAAGTTGAGCGAGCCGACCACGAAGGCGACCGTCGCAGCCAGGGTGATCGGACCGAAGCCCGCGACGGCGGTGTCCACCGCGTACAGCAACAGGCCGAGCACGACGAGGGAGACGGCCCACCACGTCACCGGGAGCACGCTCAGGCCGAACGCCGCGATCCCGATCGTCACCAGGCCGGCCAGGCCGGCCACACCGAACCCGGGCTGGAACACCTCGAACAGCAGCATGCCGAGACCGATGGTCAGCAGCAGGTAGATGAACGGAGCGGTCGTGGCGGCGTGCAACAGGCGGCGCACCAGGCCGAGGCTGTGGAAGCGGACCTCGATCTCGTCGCCGCGGATACGCAGGGTCTGCTCGCCGCCACCCGCATCCAGGGTCACGCCGTCGAGTTCGAGCAACAGTGGCTCGAGGCCGGCCGACTCGAGGTCGAGCACCCCGGCGTCGGCGAGCGCGCCCGGGTCCAGCCCCTCGGTGGCGAGGCGCTCGGCCAGCGCGGCGTCGCCGCCGGCCGCGGCCACCAGCGCCTCGATGTCGGCCGCCGAGGGCGTGTCGGCGCGGTCGTCGAAGGTGACCGGTTCGATGGGGCCGATCAGCGCATCGCGCGACGCGGCGCGCACGTCGGCGGCCATCCAGAGCAGCGCTGCCGCGCCGCCCGCGTCGGCGGCCTCGCCGAGCGGCCCGACCAGGACCGCGATCGGCACGGTGGCGGCCTCCATCTCGGCGAGCACCTCGGCGACGTCGACGGACACCCCACCGCGGGCGTCGACCTGCAGCACGACCAGTTGCGAACCGTCGGCCTGGGCCGTCGCGATGACGTCGCGGATCTGTGCCGTCACGGGCGGATCCACGAATCCCGAGACCGGCAGGATCTCGACCCGCGTCGAGGGGGGCGCCGGCTCGTCCGCGGCCGTCGCGTGCGGCGATGCGAACGACGCCGCGAACCCCACGAGGACGAGGGTGAGGACGGCCAGGACGAGGAGGCGGCGGGCGGCCGCGTGCGTGGCAGACATGGCGCAGCAGCGTACCGGCGCACGGACACCGCCCGGCACCCGGGGCGCCGCCTGCGCCCTTAGGATCGTGCTGAGCGGCGGCGCCCGAGCGAACCCAAGGGCGAGGCCGCCGGTCTCGGAAATGATGCTATGAGTGACCTCACCGCCCTCGTCCCACCGCCGCTGCTCGACGGCGGGTACGACGACCTGTTCTCGTCCAATGTCGTGATCGTCACGGGCAAGGGGGGCGTCGGCAAGACCACCGTCGCGGCCTCGCTGGCCCTCGCGGGGCGCGCGTCAGGGCGGCGGACGCTGCTCGTGGAGGTCGAGGGCCGTCAGGGGTTCTCCCGCACCTTCGGCACCGCCCCGTGGGACTACACCGAGCGCGAGTTCCGGCCGGGCCTGTGGGGCGCGTCGATCGACCCGACCGAGTCGGTCTACGAGTACCTCGAGTTGTTCTACGGCCTCAAGCGGGTGCAGTGGGTGATGGAGCGCTCGAACGCGCTCGACTTCGTCACGACCGCGGCACCGGGCCTGCGTGATCTGTTGCTGGTGGGCAAGATCTACGAGATCGAGGCCCGCAAGCGCGACGACGGCCGCCGCCAGTACGACCTGATCGTGGTCGACGCACCCCCGACCGGACGGATCGTGCCGTTCCTGCAGGCACCCGAGGGGGTCACCGAGATCGTGCGCGTCGGGCCCATCAAGCGTCAGGCCGGACAGATCCGCGAGATGCTGACCAACCCGAGGCGCACGACGACGATCATCACGACGCTGCTCGAGGAGATGCCCGTCCGCGAGACCGGCGAGGGCATCACCGCCCTGCGCGAGGCCGGCATCGCGGTCGGTCCCGTGGTCGCCAACCAGGTCCGCGCCCCGAGGCTCGACCCGGCCGCGGCGGCGGCGCTCGAGGCGATGGGCGCCGACGGACTGCGCGAGCGTGCCGAGGCAGCCGGCGCCTCGATGTCGGGTCGCACCGCGGGGCTGGCACAGGAGATCGCGGCCATCCATGCCTCGCGGGTCGAACTGCAGACCGAGTTGCGCGCCGAGCTGTCGCAGACGTGCAAGGTCCCCGTGCTGTCACTGCCGCTGCTGACGGGCGCGACGTTCGACGCCGCCGATCTCGAGGTGCTCGCCGACGTGCTCGCGCTGCAGGTCGGCGCGGACGGCCCCCGGGCCGTGGACCTGCTCGGTGATGCCCTTCCCGCCTTCCTCGGCGCGGAGGACGGCCTGAGCGGCGGCGGAGATGCGGTGGAGGTGTCTGGCACCGGAGCCGGTCTCGGAGATCGAAGATGAGGGAACTCGACGAGGCCCGCAAGCACTCGCTGGAACGGTCGGTGCGCGACGCCCACATCCTGGTGACGACCGGTGCCGGTGGCGTCGGCAAGACGACCAGCGCCGCCGCCATCGGGTTGGCGGCGGCGAAGGCCGGCCGACGGACCCTGGTGCTCACCATCGATCCCGCCCGGCGGCTCGCCCAGGCCATGGGGCTCGAAGGGCTCGGCGACGAACCCGCCCACGTCGAGGTACCCGGCGCGCCGGACGGCGGCGAGCTGTGGGCGATGATGCTCGACATGCAGACCACGTTCGACCGGTTGATCGACCGGCACGCGACCACGACCGAGCACGCCCGCAACATCAAGGACAACCGGATCTACCGCACGTTGTCCTCGACGCTGTCGGGCACCCAGGAATACATGGCCATGGAGCGGCTGCACGAGCTCCACGAGACCGGCGAGTGGGATCTGCTCGTGGTCGACACACCACCGACGCGTTCGGCGCTCGATTTCCTCGACGCTCCCAACCGGATGACCTCCTTCCTCGAGGGCCGGCTGCTGAGCCTGCTGATGCGACCCGGCATGGCCGCGGGCAAACGTGTCGGCAAGATGGTCGGGTTCGGGGCGACCACGTTCATGAAGGTCGCCGGCCGGGTGACGGGCATGGAACTGCTCGACGACCTCGCCAGCTTCTTCCGCAACTTCGAGGGCATGTACGAGGGCTTCAAGGCCCGCGCCGCCGAGGTCCGCGAGCTGCTTCAGCACTCCTCCAGCCGCTTCGTCGTGGTCACCTCGGCCGACCCGCCACCGCTGCGCGAGGCCAAGTTCTTCCTCGAGCGCCTCGAGCAGGAGGGCCTGCACGCCGCCGGCGTGGTCGTCAACCGCATCCGCCCCGAGGTACCCCGCGATCCCTCCGACGCGGCACTGCGCCGCGCCATCGAGGCCCAGGACGATGACGACGAGGGGCGCGCCGTGGCGGGCGCGCTCGCGCTGCTCGGCGACGTGCGCAACCTCGCCGGCCGACAACGACGCGACGTCGCCTCGGCTCTGTACGGCGTGCGCATCCCGGCCCTGGTCGAGGTCCCGCTGCTCGGCCGCGACGTCCACGACCTCGATGGCCTCAGTGCCATCGCCGACACGCTGACCGCCTGACGCGATCTGGAGGCGCTTCCTTGAGTGATCACCCATCTGCCGGGGACGAGCCGACCGCCGACGAGCACGGACCCGGCGGTGCACGCGAACCCGACGACGAGGCCTCGACCGAGATCCCGCTACCAGCGGCGCTCGCGGCGATCTCCCCGAGCCGGCCGCCCCGGCCGCCGCGCCGCACCGGCGTCTTCATCGATCCCGACGACCTGCGCGACCACGTCGGTGACCTGCTGCGCGCCATCCTCGGCGGCTACGAGGTCGACGCCTTCGGCAACTTCACCTTCGTGCACGAGGGCGCCCGCATCTTCGTCACCGTCGGCCCGTCACCGATCGGACCGCAGGTCGGGGTGTTCTCGGTCACCAACCTCGACGTCGACCTGACCCCACCGCTGGCCGACTTCCTGCTGACCACCAACCACACGCTGGGGTTCGGGTCGTTCAGCTACGACCGCGAGAACGCCTCGGTGTGGCTGCGGCACACGTTGCTCGGCACCACCCTCGACGGGCCCGAACTGCAGTCCGCCGTGGCCGCCGTCGCGACCACCGCGGCGCACGTCGACGACCCGATCAAGCAGCGCTTCGGGGGTCGCACGTTCGCCGAGGCCCCCGACGACGTGCAGCGGAGCACCCAGCCGCCCGAGACCGGCCAGCAGGCACCCGGCGCGCCCAACGCCTCCGGTTATCTGTGACCTGCTCTGTCTAGCTTGCGGCGGCGAACTGGCGGCGCTGGAAGGCGCGACGCTGGCGCTCGGTCAGGCCGCCCCAGACCCCGAAGTCGATGTCGTTGTCCAGTGCGTAGCGCAGGCACTCGTCCTTGACGACGCAGCGCTCGCAGACGCGTAGTGCCGGGCGGGCCTGGGCCACGCCGCGCACGAAGAACTGCTCAGGATCCAGCCCCCGACACCGTGCCTGGTCCGACCAGGTGGTCTCATCCACAGCTTCAACTCCCCATCAGCCACCGGCCGCCCTGCTTCGAAACGGCGTTCGGCGGTGGCTCTTCCGCGCTGCTCGTGCCCGCGCTCAATTCACGCTACGGACGTGCCGGGCCCTGCTCCATAGTCCGCTGTGGGGATTGTTCATGTGGACAGGGACTAGTCATTTTCGTACGGTGCGAACGGCCGCAACGGCCGCGCAACCGGCCGTTCAGCGGACGCGGCCGACCCGCTCCATCGGTGGTGGTCGTACGGCGGGTACGCTCACCGACGGTCCGGGCCGGGCGTCCGAACCGTTCGCGCGAACGCGGTGGAGAGGTGGCAGATGGGCCTGTCGGACGGTCCCCGCGAGGGCCGGGGTGCGCGTTCGCGAGGCGGTGCCGTGGTCCAGGAGGTCAGCGGCTTCCTCGCCCGGATCGTGTTGCTCATCACCGTCATCGGGGCGACGGGACTGCTGCTCGGCGCACTGTTCCTGCCCGCGGCGATGGCCACCGACGACGTACTCACGACCGTGCGTGCCGAGGTGCTCGACGTCCCACCGCTCGGCGAGGCATCGACCCCACCACGAAATTCCTATCTGTACGCGGCCGATGGCACCCAACTCGCGGAGTTGAGCTTCGAGGAGAACCGGGAACCGATCCCGCTGGACGAGATTCCCGAGTCGATCCGACTGGCCGTGCTGGCCACCGAGGACGCCGACTTCTACGAGCACGAGGGGGTCAACCACCTCGCCATCGTGCGGACGGCGATCAACAACTTCCGGGCCGGCAGCATCCAGGGTGGTGCCTCGACGATCACCCAGCAGTACGTCAAGCAGACCTTCCTCACGCCCGAGCAGACCCTGGCACGCAAGATCCAGGAGGCGCTCTACGCCACGCAACTCGAGCAGCGCCTGAGCAAGGACGAGATTCTCGAGCGCTACCTCAACCGGGTCTATTTCGGAAGCGGCGTCTACGGCCTCGGCACGGCCGCCGAGCGCTACTTCTCGATGGAGGTCCACGAACTCACGCTCGACCGGGCCGCCATGCTCGCCGGGATCATCCGCAGCCCCGAGCGCAACAACCCCATCGTCAGCCCCGAGAACGCGCTGGCCCGCCGCAACATCGTGCTCGCCCAGATGGCGTCACAGGACTTCATCACCGATGAGCAGGCCCGCGTCGCCAGCGAACGCGACCTCAACATCGAGATCACCGAGCCGCCCGCCCCGAACGAGCCGCTGTGGGTGGACTGGATCACGCGCCTGCTGATCAGCGAGGACGTGGCCAACGGCCTCGGAACGCAGCGGGGTGCGCTCGAGGCGATGGGCGGCACACCCGAGGAACGGCGCGCCCGCGTCTACCAGTCGGGCCTGCGCATCCACACCACGCTCGACCGCGACCTCCAGGGGCTCGCCCGGCAGGCGCTGACCGAACACCTCAGTGTCCCCGACGCGTCGCCCGCGCAACTGGCGCGTGAACCGCGTGGTGCGATCGCCTCGGTCGATCCCGAGACCGGCGCCATCGTGGCGTTGGCGCAGGGACCGCAGCCCTGGGGCTCATGCGTCGAGGACGGCGAGTGGGCCGACGAGAACGAGTCCGGCGAACTCTTCTGCCACAAGACCAAGGTCAACACGCTGGTACCCGGCGCGGGCGCGTCCGGCCGGCAGCCGGGCTCGTCGTTCAAGCCGCTGATCGTGGCCGCCGCACTCGAGGACGGCGTTCCCCCGACGCTGCAGATGGACGGGGCCGGCCCGACCGAGATCGAGGGCTGCCTCGACGAGGGCGAGCCCTGGGAGGTCGGCAACTTCGCCGAGTCGGGCGC
>JBBDSX010000126.1:0-1114 GCA_040904725.1 Egicoccus sp. | reverse complement strand
ATCAGGGCGCGGTTGGCGTCGTCGTGCTCGAGGAAGGGGATCAGGGCGGCGGCGATCGACACGGTCTGGCGCGGCGAGACGTCCATGTAGTCGACGTCGCCCGGCATGACCTCGCGGACCTCGCCACCCTTGGCGCGGACCAGCACCATCTCGTTGACGAACTTGCCGCTCTTGCGGTCGACCGGCGCGTTGGCCTGGGCGACGACGTAGCGGTCCTCCTCGTCGGCAGTGAGGTGCTCGGTCTCGTCGGTGACCTTGCCCTTGACGACCTTGCGGTAGGGGGTCTCGACGAAGCCGTACTGGTTGATGCGCGCGTAGGTCGCCAGCGACCCGATCAGACCGATGTTCGGGCCCTCCGGGGTCTCGATCGGACACATACGGCCGTAGTGCGACGGGTGGACGTCGCGGACCTCGAAGCCGGCACGTTCACGTGACAGACCACCGGGGCCGAGCGCCGAGAGGCGGCGCTTGTGCGTCAGACCGGCCAACGGGTTGGTCTGGTCCATGAACTGCGACAGCTGCGAGGTTCCGAAGAACTCGCGGATGGCGGAGACCACGGGACGGATGTTGATCAGGGTCTGCGGGGTGATCGCCTCGAGGTCCTGGGTGGTCATGCGCTCGCGGACGACGCGCTCCATGCGCGACAGGCCGATACGCACCTGGTTCTGGATCAGCTCCCCGACGCTGCGCAGGCGCCGGTTCCCGAAGTGGTCGATGTCATCGGTGTCGTAGTCGGGCTCGCCCGCGTGCAGCTTGACGATGTAGGACATCGTCGCGAGGCAGTCCTCGCGGGTCAGCACGTGATCGTCACGCCGGCTGAACCCCAGGGCCTCGAACTCGTCGGTCAACTTGCCGTGCTTGACCTGGCCTTGCCCGTCGTCCTCCAGCCCGGAGATCTTGTAGCGACCGACGCGGGCGAGGTCGTACTTCTTGTTGGCGAAGAACATGCCCAGCAGCAGCTGCCCCGCCTGCTCGGCGTTCGGCGGCTCGCCCGGGCGAAGCTTGCGGTAGATCTCCTCGAGCGCCTGCGCCGGTGTGCGGCCGGTGTTGTCCTTCTCCAGCGTCAGCTCGATGGATTCCGCACCACCGAAGAACTCGAGGATCTCGTCGTCGT
>JBBDSX010000125.1:0-1114 GCA_040904725.1 Egicoccus sp. | reverse complement strand
TTCGCGTTCTTCCTGGCCAACAAGCGGCGCGAGTGGGACGAGTACCAGGCCCACGTCACCACGTTCGAGCTCGATCGCTACCTGCCGCTGCTGTAGTGGCGACCCGGCCGCGTTCGGTCCGCGCCCGGCTCGCCGCCGCCGGGCTCGACCCCGACGTGGCGCAGCAGCGCCTGGCCGACGCCGGCCTCCTCGATGACCAACAGGTCGACGAGGACCTGCTCGCCGCGCTCTCGCAGGCGGCCGAGCCCTCCGACGCGCTCGCGACGCTGACCGACCTGGTCGCCCATCATCCCGACCTGTGGGTCGAGGTGTGCGGCGACGAGGAGTGGCTCGCGCGGGTGATCGCGGTCGCCGGCGTGTCCCGGCCGCTCGGGGACCTGCTCAGCCAGCACACCGACGCGGTCTACGCGCTCAAGACGCTCGAGACCGTCGAGGTGGAACCGGTCGCCAGACGCGTCACCGACGCGATCCTGGCCGAGTCCGAGGCGCCGAAGCAGGCCGCCGCCGTGGCACGCATTCGCCGTGGCGCGACCGCCGACATCGCCGCGCGCGACCTGACCGGCATCACCGGCATCGAGGACGTCGCTTCAGAACTGGCCCGGCTCGCCGAAGCCGTCCTCGATGGCACCCTGCGCGCCGTGCACCTGCAGGTCGCCGGCGACGAACCGTGCGCCCGGCTGGGCGTGATCGGGATGGGCAAGCTCGGGGGCCGCGAGCTCAACTACGTCTCCGATGTCGACGTCGTGTTCGTCCACGAGGCGGTCGACCCCGACGCCGAGGACGCCGCCGAGCGGGCCGCCCGCGAGGCCAAGCAGGTGTTCACCCGCGTCCTCGACCTGCTCAACGCCTCGACCACGATGGGCCGCGCCTACGAGGTGGACCCCACCCTACGGCCCGAGGGCCGGTCGGGCCCCCTGTCGCGGCCGATCGCGTCGTTCGAGGCCTACTGGGAACGGTGGGCGAAGACCTGGGAGTTCCAGGCGCTGCTCAAGGCTCGGCCGGTCGCGGGCGACCGCGAACTGGGCGACGAACTGCTGCGGCGGGCCGAGCCGTTCATCTGGCCCGACCGCCTCGACGCCGACGTCGTCGCCGAGATCCGCGAGATGAAGTCGCG
>JBBDSX010000124.1:0-1115 GCA_040904725.1 Egicoccus sp. | reverse complement strand
GGTGTGGTCGACGGTGAGTCCCTGGGCCTTGTGGCCGGTGATGGCGTAGCCGTGGGTCACGTGGCCCGCGTCGAGATAGTCGGAGGTGAGGACGACGGTCCGGCCGTCATCGGTCGTCGCGTCGATCGCATGACGGTCGGGGTCGATGCGGGTGATGGTGGCGCGGGTGCCGTTGACGATGCCGTGACGGCGGCTGTTGCGTAGCCCGACGATCCGATCACCGACCTGCAACTCGATGCCGGCCGCCTGAATGGCGGGGCCGGTGAGACGACCGTCTTGCAGCATGCGGGCGCGGGCCCGGTGGTTGAGGTCGTCCACATCGGCACGCCGGAGTCCGATCATGATCGACCCGGCCAGGTCGTCCCGTGCGGTGTCCCACCAGTCCTCGACGAGCTTGTCGCGCAGGTCGTGGGGGCTGTCGGCGGTGACGATCCGACCGTGGGCCCGGTAGCTGTCGAGTGCGACGGCCGGATCACCGTGGCGGAGTTCGTCGAGCGCGGCCTGTTCCCACTGATGGTGTTGGCGGCGGTTGTCGGTCAGCTCGATGGCCGAGAGGCGTGTGGCCAGGGCGCGGAACAGGCCGCCGGCATCGATCTCGGGCAACTGATGTGGGTCACCGACCAGCACCACCTTCGCCTGCCGCTGGTCCGCCTGGTGAAGCAGGCGGGAGAGTTGGCGGGTACCGACCATCCCCGCCTCGTCGACAACCAGCACCGACCCGGCCGGGAGCACGTCGTCGCCGTTGGCGAGGCAAGTTTCGAGAGCGGCGATGGTGGTGGACGGGATACCGGCGGACTGCTCGAGCTCGAGTGCGGCACGAGCAGCCAGCGCGACCCCCTGGACGTGAATGCCGGCGGTGGTCCAGGCGTGGCGGGCGGCGTCGAGTGCGTAGGTCTTACCGGTCCCGGCCTTGCCGACCACGACCTCGACCCCCGCGCCGGAGCTGGTGAGCCGGCGCGCCATCGCCGCTTGCTCGTCCGACAGCGACCGGCCGCGAACCGCCTGTTCGATCGTCGCGTCGTCGACGGTGGCGATCCGGTCGCTGCTGCGGACGAGCGCAGTGTTGATGGCGTGGGATTCGGTGAGCAGCAGGCCGCGGGTGGTGTAGCGCCGCT
>JBBDSX010000123.1:0-1115 GCA_040904725.1 Egicoccus sp. | reverse complement strand
GGCGCCGAGTACTACCTGACCTCGGTCGCGTCGTCGGTCGAGGCCTACTACACCGGCGCGGGCGAAGCGCCCGGCCGCTGGCTCGGATCTGCCTCGACCCGGCTCGGCGTGTCCGGGCTGGTCACGCCGGAGACCTTGCGGACGGTCCTGGCCGGCGCCGACCCGGCCGACGGCCGGCCGCTGGTCGGCCACGCCCGCACCGTCCCCGGCTTCGACCTGACGTTTCGGGCCCCAAAGTCGGTGTCGCTGCTGTGGGCACTCGCCGACCCGCATGTCGCCCGCCAGGTCCGCGACGCCCACGACGCCGCGGTCGTCGCCTCGCTCGACTACCTCGAACGCAACGCCGCCTACACCCGACGGGGCAAGGCCGGCCGCGAACAGGTCGAAGCCGACGGGTTTGTCGCGGCGGCGTTTCGCCACCGGACCTCCCGTGCCGATGACCCGCTGCTGCACACCCACGTCCTGGTCGCCAACCTCGCACAGGCCGCCGACGACCACACGTGGCGGTCGCTCGACGCGAGGCATCTGTACCTGCACGCCAAGACGGCCGGCTACCTCTACCAGGCCCAGCTACGGGCCGAGCTGACCCGCCGTCTGGAGGTGACGTTCGGGCCGGTCACCAACGGCTACGCCGACCTCGACGGCATCCCGCGGCCACTGATCGAGGCGTTCTCCCGCCGACGTGCCGACATCCTCGCCGCCCTCGAAGACCACGGCCACACCTCCGCGAAGGCCGCACAGGTCGCCACCCTGACCACCCGCATCCCAAAGTCCCACGCCGACGCCGACCGGCTCCGCATGGGCTGGCGGGAGCGGGCCGCAGGCCTCGGGTTCGCCGCACGCGAGATCGCCGCAGTCACCGGCCGCACCACCGACCGTCACGTCGGGGACGGCCTCGACCGTCAGGCGGGCTGGCTGCTCGGTCCGGCCGGGCTGACCGCGAAGGCGTCCACGTTTACACGGCGTGACACGTTGCGGGGCTGGTGTGAACGGCTCGCCCAGGGTGCCGAGATCACCGAGGTCGAACGGCTCGCCGACCGCCTCCTCGACGACAGCGAGCCCGGCACGATCCGCCTCACCGGCCACGGCACGACGGTGCGCAGCCTGGCGGATGT
>JBBDSX010000122.1:0-6577 GCA_040904725.1 Egicoccus sp. | reverse complement strand
TGAAGCGACGCATCTTGGGGTTCCAGCGCCGGGTCTGGTGTCCGAAGTGGACACCTGCCTCGAGCAGCTGGCGCATGGTGACGACGGCCACGAGTGATTCCTCTCGGTTCGGTTCGGCCTCCGCTCGCGTCGTCCGGGACCGGCAGATCGCGCGTGGGCGCGACGGCGGTGAAAGATCACGACCCACCCCAGGTCGAAGCCTGGAGCACCGGGGCCGCCCGTCAGCGAGCGTGTGGAATGGGTAGGAACAGCAAACGGCGGATCCACCGCGAGGCAGACCCGCACGCCGTGGAGAGTACCCGGTCCCCCGCATGGCCGTCCACCGGCCCCACAACGGCCTCCAACCGCCGATCCCGGTGCTCAGTCACCGACGTGGGCCAACGGGTCCGGCCACCAGTGCGGCGCGCGCCTCGATCCGATGCCCCACGGGTCACTGACCGCTTCGCCGAGCGGAACCATCGGCAGCTCGGCGTCGAGCACCGTTCTCCCCGCCTTGTACAGGCCGCCGGTCTCGTAGCCCTCGGCGAGCATGCGCCACGTCGTACCGCTGACCCACGAGGCGGCGGTCGCGAAGCGCCCGGGACTCTCGACCGGTTCGTCGCCCTGCAGGAACCGGTAGGTGACCTCATGCATCGCCTGGGTCTCGAGCACGCCCTCGTGGCCGCCCGGGAGCACGCGTGGTTCGAGCACCGCATCGTGGTCGGCGCTGTTGCCGGGCGCCTGGGCCCGGTGGGTGGGGACGAGCCAGTCGCCGGCGGCGCCCAGCGTGAGTACGCGGGTCCCGGTCGCAAACGGCCCGGCGGTGTCGGCCTCGACGGCGGCCTCGAACCGGTGCGAGAGGTCGCGCAGGAACGGCGAGCCCACCGAGAGTTCGTCGAGCGGCGGACCGGCGGCACCCTTCCAGCGCCGACCGTGCGGGTCGCCCAAAAAGGCTCCCACGCCGGCGCCGGCGCCGAGCGCCAGGTCGTCGCGCACCGTGCGGCCGAGGTTTGCCAGGTCCGCCCCCCGGTGTGGTGCGGCGACGGTGACGACGTTGTCGATGGGCGGGAGCTCGGGGTCGAAGGGGTCGTGGTAGTTGGCGAGGTAGTGCGCGATCACCACGCCGCCCTGCGAGTGCCCGAGCAGGTCGACGGCCCGGAAGGGTTGTTCGCGCTGCTGCCGGCGCAGTTGCGCGGCCAACTGGCGGGCTGCGGCATCGAGGCCTTCCCAGGTGTCGGGAGCGCCGTACGGCCGCGGTTCCCCCCGGTCGTCGAGCCCGGCGTAGGAGTACCGGGTGGCGTCCCCCTCGCCGTAGCCGAGGTGGCGCGGATCGATCACCGGCGATTCGGTCGCCGAGTTGAGCCCTCCGACCACGAACAGGTGGTTCGGGTTGGGTGGCACGCCGAAGCTGGGCCCTTCTGCTTTCGGGCTGTCGTGCAGGAACCACCCGTCGCCCTTCGCGCCCTCCCAGGGTTCGAACGGTTCGACGACGGGGTGGGTGCCCGACCAGCCGCCGGGGCCGACCAGCGACGGCACCTGCACCGGCCCGAGCAGGGCGCGGGGATCGAGATAGCTGCCGTCGTGGCGTGCGCCCCAGTGCAACCCGCGGCCGACTCCGTTGCCGTGGGTGGAGGCCGCGACCACCCCGAGCACGTCACCGGCCACGACGGTGTCCCCGACCGTGACCCGCAGCAGCGCCATCGGCCCGTACGAGGTGACGACCCCGTCGGCGTGCCGGACGCTGACCCAGGTCACACCGGCGACCTCGCCGGCGTGGCTGACGACACCGGTCGCCGCGGCGGCGACGGAGGTGCCCGGTGGAACGCCGAGGTCGATGCCGCGGTGGCCGGCGGCGTAGTGGTCGGCCGGCGACTCGAACCCGGCGACGACCTCGGCGTCGACGGGCAACCGGTACTCGACGGCGTCAACGGCGGCTGCCGCGCGCGGCAGCAGGACGAGGCTGAGCCCGAGGAGCGGCGCGAGGACACGCCGGGGCAGGGACGCGGGCATGGCAGGGCGCCTTCCTCCGCCCCCACGGATCAGCGACGCGGCCGACGCTACGCGGCGTCATCGGCGGTGTCCGGACCGGGCGCTCCCGGGCTGTGGACGAACCTCGCGGTCCTACCGAGCCCGCAGCGGGCGATCAGTTGCTGCTGCGGTCGAGCAACTTCGTCCGCAGCGACATGACCGCCTTGGTGTGGATCTGGCAGATCCGCGACTCGGTCACCCCGAGCACGTCGCCGACCTGCGCCAGGGTCATGCCCTCGAAGTAGTACAGGCCGAGCACGGTCTGCTCGCGCTCGGACAGACGCGTGATGGCCTGGCGCAGCAGTTCCTTGATCTCGACGTCCTCGTAGGACGCCTCGGGTTGCGCCGTGGTCAGGTCCTGCAGGGTGTCGACCAACGACAGGCGGTCGCCCTCGCCGACGTCGAGCGCCTCGTCGAGCGCCGCCACGGACGTCATCGAGACCTTGAGCAGGGTGGCCTGCAGTTCCTCGACCTCGATGTCGAGTTCGGCGGCCAACTCCTCCTCCGAGGGGCTGCGATGCAGCCGCGCCTCGAGCGTCTGCATGGCCTGCTCGATGCGGCGGGCCTTGGAACGCACCGACCTCGGCACCCAGTCGACCGAACGCAACTCGTCGATGATCGCGCCGCGGATCCGGGTGATCGCGTACGTCTCGAACTTGAAGCCCTTGTCGACGTCGAACTTCTCGATCGCGTCGAGCAGTCCGAAGATCCCGTACGAGACCAGGTCCGCGTGGTCGACGCTGGACGGCATGCCGACCGCGACACGGCCGGCGACGTACTTGACCAGCGGCGAGTAGTGGAGGATCAACCGCTCGCGCACGTCCGGATCGGGCGCATCGCGGTAGCGCTCCCAGAGCGCCAGGATGTCGCGGTCCGACCCGCCCTCCGTCCCCATCGTGCGGGCCCTCCCTTGCCGACGGTCCATGCTAGTCGGCCTGCAGCTCTGGCCGGTCGGGTCGGCCCGACCGGTCAGCCCGGGCACGCGGATGCGCCATGGTGTGGACTTCGCGCAGCCGCCCACGCGAGAGATGGGTGTAGCGCTGGGTGGTCGCGAGCGAGGCGTGCCCGAGCAGTTCCTGCACGACGCGGACGTCCGCGCCGCTCTCGAGCAGATGGGTCGCGAACGAGTGCC
This sequence comes from Egicoccus sp., assembly GCA_040904725.1. GTDB lineage: Bacteria > Actinomycetota > Nitriliruptoria > Nitriliruptorales > Nitriliruptoraceae > Egicoccus. The sequence continues at coordinate 3,438 of JBBDSX010000122.1, read as the reverse complement.
GCAGCGTGTGCGGGGTCACATGCCCGACCCCGGCCTGGATGCCGGCGCGTTCGACGGCGGTGCGGGCGTCACGGGTGCCGAGTCGCTCGCCGCGGGTGTTGAGCAGCAGTGCGTCCGCGACGCGGCCGTTGGCCAGTTCGGGCCGGGCGAGCTCGAGGTAGGTGCGGAGCGCGGCAACGGCCGGCTGCCCGATCGGTGCGATGCGCTCCTTGGCGCCCTTGCCGAACAGCCGCACCTGGGCCTGCGGGAGGTCCACGCCTCCGACGTCGAGGCCGCAGGCCTCGCCGACACGGGCGCCGCTGGCGTACAGCAGTTCGAGCAGGGCGATGTCGCGCCGTCCCACCGCGGTCGTGGGGTCGGGCGCGTCGAGCAGGCTCGCGACCTCGTCCACGCGCAGGACGCGGGGCAGGTGACGTCCCTGTTTGGGCGAGGCGAGCAGCGCGGCCGGGTCGCGTTCGATCACCCCGCGACGTTTGAGCAGTGTGAACAGGCTGCGCACCACGCTCGCCCGGCGGGCGATCGTGGCCCGGGCATACCCGCGCTCGGTCAGCGAGGCGAGGTAGCGGCGCAGCGTCAGCAGTTCGACCTCGCCGGGGTGGTCGACGCCCCAGTCCGTGCAGGTCCGACCGAGGTCGGTCGCGTCCCGGCGGTAGGCGTCGACGGTGTGTTCGCCGCGGCCGCGCTCGAGTTCGAGGTGGTTGACGAGCATGGTGACCGCGGCCCGCCACGCCGGAGCGAGCACGTCGGCACCACGCTCCGCCGGCGGTCGGGCCGGCTCTCCTGTCGCGCGTGTCCCGGTCATCGTGGCGAAGCGTGGTGGCCCCGCTACGGGGTGTCAAGCCACCTCGACCGCGCGTTGGGTCGTATGGCGCCCGCCGCCCGACGGCAGTTCAGCTGAACGCGCGCTGCAGGAACGCCGCCATCTCGGCCCGGGTGACCGGCCGGGCCGGGTGGAACAGGTCGCCGGAGCCCATCACGATCTCCTGCTCGTAGAGGGCGGCGATCGCGCCGGCGTGCACCGAATCGGGTCGGACGTCGACGAACGGCAGGGCGACGACACCGGCGGTCTGCAGGCCGCGCGCGGAGGACAGCAGGGTCGCCATCTGCTCGCGGGTGACCGGGCGGTCGGGCCCGTAGGTGCCGTCGGCAGCGCCGCGGGCAATCCCGCGCTCGGCGAGCTGGGCGATGCCGCGGGCGTGGGTGTGACCGGCCGACACGTCGCTGAAGTGGTCCAACGACCGCGGCTCGGGCAGCTCGAGCGACTTCGCCAGCAACGTCGCGAGTTGGCCGCGGTTGACCGCGACGTTGGGACAGAAGGTGCGCGAGCCGCACCCGGTGGTGATCCCGTTGTCGGCGAGCCAGACGATCGCGTCGTGGTGGCTGAACGTGGCGGGCACGTCGAGGAAGCGACGGCCGTCCAGGGGCAGGTCCCCGCGCGCCTTGGCGGCGATCAGGCTGGGATAGGGGTTCATCTGGTGCGTGCCGTACGGGTCGGTCACCCGCTCGTCCTGGATCTCGAAGTGCAGGTGCGGCCATGACGGCGAGGCGTTGCCGGAGTGTCCGACGATCCCGATCCACTGACCGCGTTCGACGCGGGCGCCGCGGGCGATGCCGGGCGCGTAGACCTCGGTGGGCAGCCCGTCCTGGCTGCCCAGGTGCATGTAGCGGTACAGCCGGCCGTCGTCGCCACGGATGCCGATCGCATAGCCGGCCGACGCGTGGGGCGCCTGCCCGTCCACGCCGGTGAGCCAGGTGACCGTGCCACCCAGGGCGGCGTGGATCGGCAGCCCGTAGGCGGTGGGGCCGCCGAGGTCGGCGGCCTTGTGCCAGCGGGTCCCGCCGCCACGCGGCGCGTCGTAGGAGTCGGACAGGCTGACGGCGCCGTCGACGGGGAAGGTCAGGTCGAGCACCTCGTCGTACGGCGGTCCGGGCGCCGGCTGGGGCGCCGGGTCATCCGGGTCGGTCGGCGCGGGTACCGGGTCGTCCGGGCCGACGGTCTGCGCGCGCGCCGTCGGGGCCACGAGGCCGACGGCGAGCAGCGTGAGTGCAGCCAGCAACGAACGGGCACGACGCGACATCTTGTTCCTTGAAACGACCAGATTGACATGGCACGAAAGTATGCCTTCGATATCGGCCGTTCGGGCGGGAACTGGAGATCGGATGCGCACCGTGCCCATGATGGACCGCCACCACGACGAACGCGAGGACCCGTGCGACGTCACGTTGGCGTCGCGGGCGGCGCGTGGCGGAGGCGGACGCCCTCGGCCGACTCGGCGATCACGCCCATGACGCGCGCCCGGGTCAACGCGGCGAGCAGGCGCCCCGGCGAGAGCGCCGCACGGGCGGCGAGGTCGTCGACGCGCAGCGGCCGGGGCCAGGCTCGTTCCAGTTCGCGCTGCACGTCGGCCGGCAGCGCGCCGACCGCCGGCGCCTGGCCGGGACCCGGTTCGGCAACCGGCGCGGCAGCAAGCCCGGAGCCGAGAACATCGAGGAGGTCGGCCGGTGCCGTGCAGGGTGCGGCGCCCTCCGCGAGCAGGCGGTGCGGCGCGACCGAGCCCGGCGCGCGGACGTCGCCGGGAACGGCGAGAACACTGCGGCCGCGGTCGACGGCCGCGGTCGCGGTCAGCAGGGCTCCGGAGTACTGACCGCCTTCGACCACCACGACCACGTCCGCGAGCCCGGCAACGATGCGGTTGCGGGCCCGGACCGTGCCGGGATGGACACCCACGTGGGGCAGCAGCTCACTGACGACGCTGCCGCCGTGGTCGAGGACGCGGTCGAACAGTCCGCCGGAGCGTGCATGTTCTCGTGGGTAGTCGACGGCGTGGCCACAGCCGAGCACGACCGTCGTCCCACCCGGCTCCTCGAGGGCACCCTCGTGCGCCGCGGCGTCGATGCCGACGGCGCCGCCGGAGACGACCCGGGCGCCGGCGCGGGCCGCCGACTCGGCCAACCACGCGGCGACGCCCACGCCATAGCCCGTCGCGCGCCGCGCGCCGACCACCGCGACGGCCGGACCGTCGTCCGGTGGGGTTCCGCGCCAGGCCAACAGGGTCGGCGCGTCGACCGCGGGCCAGCCCTCGCCGAGTCGGTCGGGATAGGCGGTGTCGCCGACGAGGGCGACACGCACACCGAGTCGACGCCAGGCGACCGCGAGTTCCGCTGCCGGCCCGAGGAGATCCGTCGGGGGCTCCCCCGCGGCCGCCGCGACGGCGGCCGCTGGCTCGTGATCCTGCAGGTCCGGCTCGTCGCGGCACCGGCGGCGCAGGGCCTCGAACGTGTGCCGTGGGCGCATCGCCCAGCACGTGACGGCGAGCAGCAGGTCCGGATCGGTGCCGTCAGCGGCGACGCCCGCGAAGGTCCGGGTGGCATCCCGGTGGGCGCTCATACCGCCACCGCCTCGAGCAACCGGTAGGCGACGGCTTCCTCGACGTGCTC
>JBBDSX010000121.1:0-1118 GCA_040904725.1 Egicoccus sp. | reverse complement strand
AGCGTGCCCGGGAAATCGACTGGACCGGCTGCCCTGCCGGAAAAGGACGAAGGCGGAGAGACGCCGTCGATCACGCGAACTGAGGCACGCTCGCACGTGGGGTGTTGCGACCGACCGTAGGAGCGGGGTGGCTGAACGGCCACGTCCGGACCCTGTCCGTTCGTTCATGTGGGCGCGAGCCTCAGGGAACCCACAGGCTTTGGCCGCGTTGGGGTCGGGCGTGGAGGCCGGCGGGTGCTGATTGATCGCTTCCGAGCCGGGACCGTTACCCTGTCGCCGCACGCGCCCCGGTAGCCCAACGGCAGAGGCCGACGACTCAAAATCGTTCCAGTGCGGGTTCGAATCCCGCCCGGGGTACCACGACCACCGAACCGTTTCCCCGCTGGGTTGTTTGGCCGGTTTCGCGCCGGCCGACTACCGTTCGGTGGCCCAGCGGCGACTCGGGGGTCGCACGTGCGTGCATGCGCGACCCATTTCTCGGGTGGCCTCCTGGCCGCCGCGCCGCCGGGGCTGCAACAACCGGTGACACGACGACGGGAGCCACCACGGGTACCGACCGCGAGACCAACCGGGTGCACGAGCGCCTCGCGAGGATCCAGGACGATCTGAAGCGGGTTCGTGCGACCGAACGGGTGCTGGCCGAGCAGGTGGCCTACCTGGCGGAGGTCGCCGCGGACGCCGAGACCCGCAAGCTGGTGGCGCAGACCCCGCTCGCCGACCGCGAGTGGCGGGAAGCCCGGACGGATCTGGACCGACACGCAGGACTGCTCGACGAAGCCCGACAACAAGCCCAGGCGCTGATCGACAAGCGCGACGGGCTGCTGGAGCGCCTCTTCGAGCTCGAGGCCGCCCGGCCTGGAAGGGATCACACGTGAGCCAGACGACGCCAGGCCCCGAGGCCACCACCGGCCCCGAGCGCCGCCCCACACGCGTGCTGATCGCCGAGGACGAGGCGTTGATCCGCCTCGACCTCAAGGAGATGCTCCAGGAAGAGGGCTTCGACGTCGTCGCCGAGGTCGCCGACGGCGCCTCGGCGGTGCGGCTGACCCGCGAACTCGAGCCCGACCTGGTCATCCTCGACGTCAAGATGCCGGTGATGGACGGCATCCAGGCCGCCG
>JBBDSX010000120.1:0-36750 GCA_040904725.1 Egicoccus sp. | reverse complement strand
CGAGCACCCAGCGCGGCGTCTCGAGCAGTTCGTCGAGGAGCAACAGCCCGCGGTGGGCGAGCGAGAGTTCGCCGGGCCGCGGGACCCCACTGCCACCACCGATCAGGCCGGCCGACGAGATCGAGTGGTGCGGTTCGCGTAGCGGCGGCTGCAGGCTGAGCGGTTCGTGGGCGGCCCGCTCGCCGGCCAATGAGGCGATCGAGGCGACCTCGAGCGCGTGCGCCAGATCGAGCGGCGGCAGTAGGCCGTGGAGTCGGCGCGCGAGCATCGTCTTGCCGCAACCGGGTGGGCCGGCGAGCAGCAGGTGGTGGCCACCGGCCGCCGCCAGTTCGACGGCACGACGGGCAACGGGCTGGCCCCGGACGTCCGCGAGGTCCTCCCCCGGCTCGGGGGCGAGGCAGGGGGCGGCGTGGGCGGGCCGCAGCGGCTGGTCACCAGCGAGGACGGCGGCCAACTCGTTGAGATCGCGCACCGGCGCGACGCGCAGGCCGTCGACGAGCGCCGCCTCCGGAGCAGCCGCGTCGCCGACCAGCAGCAGGTCCGCGCCGGCCGCCCGGGCACCGGCCGCCGCCGGCAGCACGCCCGGCACCGCGCGGACCGTGCCGTCCAGCCCCAGCTCACCGAACGCCCAGACGCCGTCGAGAGCCTCGGGCGGCGCCAGGCGGTTGGCGACCAGCACGGCGGCCGCGATGGCCACGTCGAAGCCACTGCCCATCTTCGGCAGGTCGGCGGGCGCGAGGTTGACCACGATCCGCTCCTGCGGCCACTTCAGCCGGCAGCGGGCAAACGCGGTGCGCACCCGGTCCCCCGCCTCGCGGACGGCGGCGTCGGGCAGACCGACCAGGCGGAACCCCGGGATGCCCGGCGCCAAGGCGCACTCGACCCGGACACTCTTCGCTTCGAGCCCGACGAGCGCGAGTCCGTGCGCGATCGCCAGGACCCCGTGGGGAGCCGCGGCGGCGCCGCTCACGACCGATCTCCGAGACCGGCTGATCGATGGCGCCCCGCGCCCGGGTCGACGGTGCATCCGAACCCCATAACAGCACCTCCGCCGCCGCTCATAGCGCGCCCTGCAGGTGGTGCAGCGTCGGCGTCCGACCGAGGTCGATCGCGACCAGGTCGAGGCGCACGTGCGGCAGCGCCATCCCCGCCTCGCGCAGGAAGGCGCCGGTCAGCATCCGCAGCCGTGCGCCCTGTCGTGGGGTGAGTGCCTGCAGCGCCCCGCCGAACCGTTGCGCATCGCGTCTCGTCTTGACCTCGCAGACGACCACGGTGCCCAGACGCCGGTCGACGGCGACGAGGTCGAGTTCGCCGCGCAGCTCACCGGTGTTCAGACGCCAGTTGCGCGCGATCACCTCGAGGCCGTCGTCGACCCGGAGGTGGTGGGCGGCGAGATCCTCGCCGAGCCGGCCGAGGGCGCGGGTCCCGCCGTCCAGCGCGGTGCGGGGCAGGGACTTGGTGCAGTGCTCGATGGTGTCCATGGCCGGACGCTACGAGCGACCGGCGACACCCCTGCCGATCAATCCCCCCGCACCTGTGGAAATCAGAACACGCCGAAGCCCCACAGCAGGCCGGCGCCGATGACCACCACGGCGACGACGAGGAGCCAGATGTCCTGGTTCTTGCCGTCGCGGTAGCGGCGGGTGGCGTTGAAGCCCATGGTCGCTCCGGTCAGTCGAAGGGCGGCACGTCGGCCTCGTCGTGGACGAGTTCCTCGACGTTGACGTCACGGAAGGTCAACACGCGGACCTCCTTGATGAAGCGCGCGGGGCGGTACATGTCCCACACCCACGCATCGGTGAGCCGAAGTTCGAACCACAGGTCCTTGCCCTCGTGCGGACGGACGTCGACCTCGTTGCACAGATAGAAGCGCCGCTCGGTCTCGACCACGTACTTGAACATGCGCACGACGTCGCGGTACTCGCGGTAGAGCGACAGTTCGAGGTCGGTCTCGTACGCGTCGAGGTCGTCGGGGTTCATCGTTTCGCCACTCTCCGCAGGGTGTCGAGGTCGGCGCGGCGCACCAGTCCGGCAGCGTACCGGCCTGCCCCGGCCCGACCAGGGCGCTCACGGGGCGCCCGCGGGGGACGAGGACGACCGGGGCCGGCGGGAACGGTTCGGTACGGTCGCGCCGTGTCCACCACCACCGCTCCCACGACGGCCGCGGCGCCCGCCAAGGCGCGTCGCAAGCGCCGCGTCTCCGTCCCCGGTGTGCGCTACGAGCGGCCCCACTGGGAGTCCGGTGCCACCGTCGCCGGCGTCGACGAGGTGGGCTGCGGCGCCTGGGCCGGCCCGGTGACCTATGCCGCCGTGGTGCTCCCCCGCGACCGGCGCATCTACAAGCTGCGCGACTCGAAGGTGCTGCCGCCGTCCGAGCGCGAGCGGCTGGCCGGCCGGGTGCGCGAGGTCGCCCTCGGCATCGGCGTCGGTCACGCCGGCAACGACGAGGTGGACCGGCTCGGCCTGTCCGAGGCCCGCCGCCGCGCCGCCCGCCGCGCCGTCGACGCCCTGCCCTTGCGACCCGACGTGCTGCTGCTCGACGGCAACTGGGACTTCCTGGCCGGCTACGGCACCCACAACGAGCGGCTGGTCCGTGGCGACGGCCGGTCGGTCTCGATCGCCGCCGCCTCGATCGTGGCCAAGGTCACGCGGGACGCGATGATGGCCGCCTTCGACCCCGGCTACCCGGCGTACGGGTTCGGTTCGAACAAGGGCTACCCATCGCCCGACCACATCGAGGCACTGCACACCTACGGGCCATGCGCCCTGCACCGCCACAGCTGGTCCCCCATCGCCAGCCGCAACCAGCTGCAGCTCTTCGACTAGTCCGCCGTGGTGGTCGTGGCCTCGGGGACGTCGTGGTGCACGCCGGTCAGGCTGCCGGTGTGATCGAAGGGCCACATGATCACCACGGCGCGGCCGACCACCGCGTCGGCGGGCACCATCCCGAGACCGCGGCGGGAGTCCGAGGAGTTGGGCCGGTTGTCGCCGAGGAAGAACAGGTGACCCTCCGGCACGGTCACGGGCCCGTAGTCGGATGCGTCGGGGTAGACGACGTAGGGCTCGTCGATCTGCTGGCCGTTGACGAAGACCTGACCGTCCTCGATGACGATCTCGTCGCCCTCGACCCCGATGACGCGTTTGACGAAGTCACGGGCGTTGGCGGGGACCACCCCGAGGAACTGCCCGACCCCGCGCAGCACGCGGGCGCCGGCGCCCTGGTCGATCGAGAGGTCCTCGACGTTCTCGCCCTCGAACACGACCACTTCGCCGCGCTCTGGCTCGCGGAACCGGTAGGTCAGTTTCTCGACCACGATCCGGTCGTCGATCTCGAGGGTGGGCGCCATCGACGTCGAGGGGATGAAGAACACCTGCAGGACGAAGGTGCGCAACAGGAACGCCAGCACGAACGCGACCAGCAGCAGGACCGGCAACTCGCGGAAGAACGAACCGGCACCGCCGCCCCGGCCGTGCCGGGTGTCGTCGGGATCGTGCGCCTCCACCGGGACCGGGTCGGGCGTCCGGTGGACAGGCGTGCCCGCGGCGCCGTCGCCGGGAGCGGCGGCGCGACGCCCCGGACCGCCGAAGAGGTTCTCCGAGCTGTCGTCGGGGGCGCCGTCGGCGGGGAGGTCGTCGCGGTCAGCCATGGACGTCGAGCCTACCGTCGGGAACGCGTGCGGCCGTGGCGACGGCCACGGCCTGCCTGGACATGCGACGAGGGTGCCGCGGATCCGCGGCACCCTCGTGCGAGGTCGTGCGGGAGCGTGGGGCTCAGACGGCCTCGCGCTTCTCCTTGATGCGGGCCTTCTTGCCGACCCGGTCGCGCAGGTAGTACAGCTTGGCGCGACGCACCTTGCCCCGGCGGGTGACCTCGATCGGCTCGATGACGGGGCTGTGGACCGGGAAGGTCCGCTCGACGCCGACGCCGAACGAGATCTTGCGGACGGTGAAGGTCTCGCGCAGGCCGCCGTTCTTGCGGGCGATGACGACGCCCTCGAAGACCTGGATGCGGGAGCGGGTGCCCTCGACGACGCGGACGTGGACCTTCACGGAGTCCCCGGGCGCGAAGTCGGGCACATCGTCGCGCAGGCGCGACTTCTCGACGATGTCGACCTTGTTCATGGCATTTCCCGTCGGTGTAGGTGGGTGGCGCGGCAGGCTGGAACCGGTTTGCGCGGCAACAGGCACCGTGCGGCGGTGGAGAAGTGCTCCCGACCGCTTCGTGGCCGTGCGGCCTGGATGGAAGCGTCGGCGAGCGCGGTCGGACCAGCCAGCATGCGCTGCGACCGGCGAGGATACGGTCACCCGCCGGGATCGGTCAACCCGGCCGTTGCGGGTCGGCCAGCAGGTCGGGCCGTCGGTCGCGCGTCAACGCGAGTGCCTGCGCTGCCCGCCAGCGGTCGACCGCCCCGTGATCACCCGACGTCAGCACGTCGGGGACACCGTGACCCCGTAGATCGGCAGGACGGGTGTAGTGCGGGTACTCGAGCAAACCCGAGGAGAACGACTCGTCCTGCGGCGAGGCCTCGTTGCCGACCACGCCGGGTACCAGCCGGGTGACCGCCTCGACCACCGCCGCCGCGGCCACCTCGCCACCGAAGAGCACGTAGTCGCCGACCGACACCTCGTCGGTGGCGACGAGGCCGTGGACGCGTTCGTCGATCCCCTCGTAGCGGCCACAGCACAACACCAGGCGGTCCTCGGTGGCCAACTCGTGCGCGTAGGCCTGGTCCAGGGGCCGGCCGCGGGGGGTGAGCAGCAGGGTGCGCGGCCGATCTCCGCCCGCGACGTAGGCGGCCCCTCCAGGGGCTTCGGTCGCTCCGGCCGTCTGCTCCGGCGGCAGGTCGTTCCAGACGGCCTCGGCGGCGTTGACCCAGACGTCGGCGCGCATGACCATGCCCGCCCCACCGCCGTAGGGCGCGTCGTCGACCGTGCGGTGCCGGTCCGTGGTGAACGCGCGCAGGTCGTGGACGCGCAGGTCGAGGATGCCCGCGTCGTGGGCCTTGCCGAGCAGCGAGGTGGTCAGCGGCCCCTCGAACCAGTCGGGGAAGATCGTCAGGACGTCGATCCTCATGCGTCAGGCCGCACGACGTCGGGTTCGCCCTCGATCAGGCCCTCGGGCGGGTCGACCACGCGCAGGCGTTCGCCGCCGTCGGGTGCGTCGTCGACCTCGACGTAGTCGTCGACCGCCGGCAGCAGCCAACTCGTGCCGTCCGCACGGCTGACCTCGAGCAGGTCGTAGCCGGCCGACTCCGGCAACTCGATCAGGGCGGAGACGGTGCCAAGGTCGGCACCGTCGGCGTCGACGACCGTCATGCCGATCAGTTCGTGGGCGTAGTAGTTGTCCTCGTCGGAGACGTCGGCGGCCGGCGCCTCGAGCACAAAACCGCGCAGCAGTTCGGCCACGGAGCGGTCGCCGACCCCGTCGAAACGCACGAGCAGCCGCCCCTGGTGGGGACGGCTGCTGGCGATGGTGCGTGGCTTGCCGGCCATGACGACCGTGGCGCCGGCGTCGAAGCGTCCAGGGACGTCGGAGAGGACGTCGACGACGACCTCACCGCGGATCCCGTGCGCCTTGACGACCCTGCCGACGGCGATCAAGTTCACGGCCGGGTCCCCTGTCTCGCTCGCTTCGCTCGCTCGTTGCCCCCCGGCCGACCGCTGGCAAGCAGCTAGTCCACGATCTCGACGGTGACGTTCTCGTCGTCGAGGGAGCCGGCGGCCTTCACCAGGCTGCGCAACGCCTTGGCGGTGCGGCCGCGCTTGCCGATGACCTTGCCGAGGTCGTCCTCGTGGACGTGCAGTTCGAGCACGACCTCGCGGTCGTCCTCGTCCACCTCGATGCGGACGTCGTCGGGGTAGTCGACCAACTGCTTGGCGACGAATTCGAGGACGCGTTCGGCCCTCACTCGCCGCCCTCCGTGGCCTCCTCGGGCTCCTCCGAGGCAGTGGATCCGGCGGCTTCGGCGGCGGCCTCAGCAGCCTCGGCGGCCTTGGCACGGGCCTTCTTCGACGGCCGGGCCTCGCCGGCCTTGGCCGAGCGGTCGCGCTTGGGCTTGTCGCCGGGCTTGAACTCTTCCCAGGCGCCGGAGATGCGCAGCAGTTGCTGGACGGCCTCGGTCGGCTGGGCGCCGTTGCGCAGGTAGTACAGGGCGCGCTCGTTGTCGATCTCGATGCCCGAGGGGTCCTCGAGGGGGCGGTACTGCCCGATGATCTCGATGAAGCGGCCGTCGCGCGGGGAGCGCGAGTCGGCGGCGACGACGCGGTAGAACGGGCGCTTGGTGGTGCCTTCGCGGCGCAGGCGGAGCTTGACTGCCATGGATGCTTGTCCTGTGATGTGGCCGGGCGCGCGTGCGCACCGGCGATGATGGGACGATCCGGACCCTCGCGAACCGACGCGTGATGGTTGGCGTGCGGGCGGCGGGGGCAGAGACCGTCTTCGAGTTCGGGCGCGGCAGGAGCAAGGGCTCGAACCGCGCGCACGCGAGAAAGGCTACCGCAGCGCCGGGTTCACGCGCGACCCGACGCTACGTTGCCGCTGCCGCACCCGTCGAGCCTGGAGACGCAGATGGCCATTGGTGGAGTCGTCGTGCTCGCCGTGTTGCTACTCGCCCTGATCATGGTCGGGCTGCTGGTCGGCGGGGTCGTGATCAACCGTCGTCACCGCCGCGAGGACGAGGGCCGCGCGGCCGACCGCGTCAACGGCCCCTGAGCCGAGGCCGCGGGGTCAGCGGCGCTTGCCCTTCTTCGGGGACGGCTGCAGGCCGGCGAACCCGCCAAGGCCGCCGGCGGCGCCGCCTCCGCCCATGCCCGGTGGCAGACCGCCGCCGGACTGCAACTGCTTGAGCGCAGCGGCCTGGGCGCGGGCACCCTTGACGCCCTTCGGCTTGGCGCCCTGCATGCCGGCCATCTTCGAGGCCGACTTCATGATCTTCTGGACCTCGGCGAACTGCTTGACGAGCCGGTTGACCTCCTGCACCGAGGTGCCGGACCCGGCCGCGATGCGCTTGCGCCGGCGACCGTTGAGGACCTTGGGCTCGCGCCGTTCCTTCGGGGTCATCGACTGGATGATGGCCTCGATGCGGGCCACCTGCCGGTCGTCGACGTCGACGTCCTTCAACTGCTTGCCCATGCCCGGCATCATCCCGAGCAGGCCCTGCAGCGGACCCATGCGCTTGAGCATTTGCATCTGCTGCAGGAAGTCCTCGAGCGTGAAGTCGCCCGACATCAGGGCGGCCTCGGCCTGGGCGGCCTCCTGTTCGGAGTAGGTCGCCTCGGCCTTCTCGATGAGCGTCATCACGTCGCCCATACCGAGGATGCGACCCGCCATGCGGTCGGGGTGGAACGCCTCGAAGTCCTCCATCTTCTCGCCGATGGAGGCGAACTTGATCGGCTTGCCGGTGACCTCGCGCACCGACAGCGCCGCACCACCGCGGGCGTCACCGTCGAGCTTGGACAGGATCACGCCGTCGAAGCCGACGCTGTCGAGGAACGCCTTGGCGACGTTGACGGCCTCCTGCCCGATCATCGCGTCGATGACGAACAGAGTCTCGCAGTCCTCGCCGCCCGGTCCCCCGATCGCCTCGCGGATCGCGGCGGCCTGGCCCATCAGTTCCTCGTCGACGTGCAGGCGGCCGGCGGTGTCGACGATGACGACGTCGCAGCCGGTCTCCTTGGCCTTGGCGATCGAGTCGCGGGCGACCGGCACCGGATCGCCGGAGGTCACCGGGGCGTAGACGTGGACGCCGACGCGTTCGGCGTTGACCTTGAGCTGCTGCACGGCGGCCGGACGCTGCAGGTCGCAGGCGACCAGCATCGGGTGGCGGCCCTTGGACTTGAGCAGCTGGGCCAGCTTCCCGGCGGCGGTGGTCTTTCCGGACCCCTGCAGGCCGGCGAGCATGATGACCGCGGGCTTGCCCTTGAGTTCGAGGCCGACGGACGCACCGCCGAGGGCACGCTCGAGTTCGTCGCTGACCGCCTTGATGACCTGCTGCGACGGGTTGAGGGCCTTGGAGACCTCTTCGCCGACCAGCCGCTCGCGCAGCCGCTCGACGATGCCCTTGACGACCTTGAAGTTGACGTCCGCCTCGAGCAGGGCGAGCCGGATCTCCTTCAGGGTCGCGTCGACCGTGGCCTCGTCGAGCCGCCCGCGTCCGCGAACGCGGTCGAGGGCGGTTTCGAGCTTGGTGGACAGCGCGTCGAACACGGGCGGCCTCGTCTGGCAGGATTGGTGACGTTCTTCGGGCGCCGAGGGTAGCGGTCACGCTCGGCCGGCCTCGGGCCTCCCACCTGCGAAAGCGGACATCGTGCCCGACATCGACGGACTCCCTCTCGACGACGCCACCATCGAGGCATTCCGTGCCGACGGGGCGGTCGCGGTTCGTGGCGTGGCCACGCCCGAACAGGTCGAGTCGTTGCGGGCGGGCATCGAGCGCAACCTCGCCGACCCGGGGCCGCTGTTCGGCGTGGCGAGCCCGGACGACGACGCCGGCCGGTTCGTCGAGGACTTCTGCAACTGGGACCGGATCCCGGAGTACGGCGATTTCATCCGCGACTCGCGTGGGGCCACGATCGCCGGTCACCTGATGGGCGCCGACGAGGTGCGCCTGTACCACGACCACATGCTGGTCAAGGAACCCGGCACCCGGCAACGCACGCCGTGGCACCAGGACCAGCCCTATTACAACATCGACGGCAGCCAGACCTGTTCGATGTGGCTGGTACTCGACCCGGTCGACCGCGAGTCGACGCTCACGTTCGTGGCCGGCTCCCACCTCGGCCCCTGGCTGATGCCGCGCACGTTCCTGACCGAGCAGGCCAGGTGGTTTCCCGAGGGCAGCCTCGCCGACCTGCCCGACGTCGACGGCGACCTGGCGCGCGACCCGGACGCCCACCGCATCCTCGGCTGGGAACTGCAGCCGGGCGACGCCGTGTTCTTCGACATGCTGGCCCTGCATGCGGCGGGCGGCGTGAAGGGCCCGCACCGGCGGCGGGCGTTCTCTGTCCGCTACGTCGGCGACGACGTCCGACACGCCCCGCGGACCTGGCGAACCTCGCCGGAGTTCGAGGGCCTGGCCGACGAACTGCCGGCCGGCGCACCACTGGACCACCCGCGGTTCCCCGTGCTGTGGCGCCGGACCGACGCGCTCAGCCGCGCCTAGCCAGGTCCGCCACCTGCCGCTGCACCTCGGCGAGCGAGTCGGGGTCGGCCACGTCGCGCGGCAGTTGCGTCACGCGCAACAGGTCGTGCCCGGCGAAACGTCGTTCGATCTCGTCGAGGTAGTCGGCCTGCTGTGCCCGGCGCTGCGCCAGGAACTCGCCGTCGGCGTCATCGGGCAGCACCCGGTTGACCACGACGCTGCCGACCGTCAGCCCGGCGGCGGCGAGGGTGTCGAGCGCGCGGGCGGTCTCCTCGATCGGCAGCCGTTCGGGGATCAGGACCAGGTGGACGAGGGCGTCGTCGTGGAGCACCTCGCGAAGACGCTGCAGACGCTGGCGTTGCGTGTGCAGCCGGGTGATCACGGGGTCGTCGACCGGGGTCTCGTCGCCGGCGAGGTTGCGCAGCATCCGGTCCACGCCCTTCGCCTTCTCGCGCTGGCGGACCAGGCCCTGGACCCAGGCGGCGAGCAGTTCGGGCATCGCGAGCAGTCGCAGGGTGTGCCCGGTCGGCGCGGTGTCCACCACGATCCGTTCCCAGCGGCCGCCGGCCTCGGCGAGCAGGTCGCCGAGCCGGTCGAGCAGCGCCGACTCGAGGGTGCCCGCACCGCGGCGGGCGAGGTCGAGGTGACGGTCGACGGTCGCACGGACCTCGGGGCTGACGGCGCGGTGGACGTCGTGACGGACCGCCTCGACATAGGCGTCGGCGACAGCCTCGGGGTCGATCTCGACCGCTTCGAGGTGGTCGGCGACCTCGACCGGTTCACCACCGATCCGGCAGCCGAGTAGATCGCCGGTCGAGTGGGCCGGGTCGGTCGATACCAGCAGGGTCCGGCGGCCTGCGGCCGCGTGTGCGCGCGCCAGCGCGGCAGAGACGGTGGTCTTGCCGACCCCGCCCTTGCCGCCGACGAAGCAGATCGGCCGTTGGCCGCTCAACAGCACACACCGCCGGCCGGGAAGCGGTCGTGGCCCTCGCGTTGGTGCCAGCGGTGGAACGACTCGACCATCTCGGCCGTCAGCGGCAGCGTGTGGAACGCCGCCGGATCGTCGATGCCGTACGACGACAGCAGCAACAGGGCGAGGAAGTCGTCCTCCTGGCGCCGTGCCTCGCGTTGCAGCCCGGAACGCCACTTGGCCACGAACAACTGGTCGTGCCAGTCGACGACCTGACGCAGGCGCTGGCGCCAGCCGGCCCGCACCTCGGGAGCCTCGTCCGCGCTCATGCCACGGCCAGTGCCGAGCGGACGATCTGGGTGACCGTCTCGGCATCGGTGCGCAGGCCGTTGGCGACCACCCGCCCGTCGACGACGACCGCGCCGGGGTCCGTGCCGCGACGAATGGTCTTCCACACGTGTCCGGCCCGAGGCTGCGCACGCCAGGCGTCACGGACCAGGGCCGGCACCAGCCAGGTCGTGTTGCGTGGGTCGACCACCTGCACGTCGACCTCGGGCAGCGCCGCGGTGAGGGCGCGGTACACCGCACCCATGGTGGTCATGTCGGCCCGGATGGGGGCGAAGTCGGCTGCGTCGCCGAACTCGCCCCCACCGTCGAGCTGTCCGCAGCAGCTGGCACCGGTGGTCTGCTGATCCCATGCACGGACCAGCAGCACCCGGTGCCGGCTGCCCTCGTTCACGTGATCGACTCGTCGACGCGGGCCGTCTCGCGCCTGGCGCGCTGCATGCCGAGGGACGCCTCGACGATCAACCAGGCCGCCAGGACCAGGATGATCAGGTCCAGCGGCGCGAGCAGCCAGTCGCCGTTGTCGACGAACGTCTTGAGGTTGACGATCAGGGCCCAGGTCGTCATCGTGAGCAGGAACACGAGCGGCACGAGTTGCGCCATGGCGTTGCGCCCCTGCTTGGTGACGTACACGGCGATGACCGCCAGCGCGAGGCCGGCGGTGAGTTGGTTGGTCGTGCCGAACAGGGTCCACAGGCGACCGAACGCGAAGCCCTGGGCCTCGGCATCGCCACGCGCCGGGATCAGCGCGAGACCGAGGGGCACGAGGACGGCGAGGAACGTGACCAACGTGAGGTTCTCGGTCGCCTTGCGGAACGATCCGCCCACGCCGGAGCGCTGGCGACCGTCGGCGGTCGTACCGACCATCTCGCCGATCTCCTGCAGGATGTAGCGCTGCAGGCGGACACCGGTGTCCATGGTGGTCGCGGCGAAGGAGATGACGACGACGGCGGCGAAGATCGTGCCGAGGTCGGTCGGAAGGCCGAGGTGGCTGGCGAACCCGGCGATCCCCTGCACGAAGTTGCCGACGGCGCCGGAGCCCGCCGTGCCGAAGTCGACGTACTGCTCGTCCCAGCTCAGCCCGACCGCAGTGATACCGGCCGTTGTCGCGAGCACCGCGCCGGTCGCGAGCGAACCCTCGCCGAGCGCGCCGAGGAACCCGACATGGCGGGCATCGGTCTCCTTGTCGAGTTGCTTCGAGGTCGTCCCGGAGCTCACCAGCGAGTGGAAGCCCGAGATCGCCCCGCAGGCGACGGTCACGAACAGGAACGGGAAGAACGAGGGCGAACCCTCGGGGACGTTGGTGTTGATCGCGGGCGCCGAGATCCGGTCCATGCCGATGATCAGGCCGAGGAAGATCACACCGAGCGCGATGAACAACTGGTGGCTGTTGATGTAGTCGCGTGGCTGCAGCAGCACCCACACCGGGATGCGCGAGGCGATGAAGGCGTAGGCGAACAGCAGCAGGATCCACAGCGTGCGCGGCCCCATGCCGAGCGACTCGGCGACGCCTGTCAGGTCGATCGGGTAGGCGCGCCCGACCAGGATCAGGGCATACAGCCCGACCACACCGACGATCGAGGGAACGAGCGCGCTCGTCTTGCTCTTGTAGATGTAGGCGCCGATGGCGATCGCGAGCGGGATCTCGGCCACGATCGGGATGACGGCGCCCGGGTTGGCGACGAACAGGTTGCCGATCACGACGGCGAACACGGCGTTCACGAGCGTGAGCAGGAAGAAGATGATCACCAGGAACAGCGTGCGCGAACGGGCGTTGATGACGGTCTTGGTCAACGTGCCGATGTTCTGGGCCCGGTTGCGGGTGGAGACGACGAGCGCGCCGAAGTCGTGGACGCCGGCACCGAAGATGGTGCCGATGACGATCCAGAGCAGGGCCGGCAGCCAGCCCCAGAACACCGCGATCGCCGGGCCGACGATGGGCGCGGCACCGGCCACCGAGGTGAAGTGGTGGCCGAACAGCACGTGCTTGTTGGTGGGGACGAAGTCGACCCCGTCGTTGAACGTGTGTGCGGGTGTGACGTTGGCGTCGTTGAGCGCGTAGACCTTGTCGGACAGGTAGACGGAGTAGTAGCGCCATCCGAGGTAGAACATCCCCATGACGACGACGAGCACCACGACTGCGGGCACGGCATCCCTCCCAGGTTCGTCGCCGCGGTACCGGCCCCTTGCTCCCGCGCTCGGGGCCCCCACCGTGCTGGTTTCCTGCGGCGGTGTGCCGCAACCCTGCCTAGCGTTGCGTGATCAGTCAACTAGGTGGACCCAAACAATGTCTAGACACCAGCTGGTATCCGCGTGGCGGGCGGTACCGTTCGCCGAGATCGCCTGGGTGAACGCCGACGGGCGGCCGGACGCGGCGACCGTGGTACCGCTCGTCCAGGGCGACCACCCCGCCATCGCACTCACCTACGACCGGTTCGACCTCGGCCAGCAACTCGCCCGCGCCGAGCAGGTCCTGCTGGCGGTGACGAGCCCCGCACTCTCGAGTGGACGGACCCCGGTGTCCGCCTGGGCGCACGTCAGCGTCCACGAGGACCCCGACGGCCGCGAGTTCGAGGAGCGGTTCCTGGCCCAGGAGCTGGCCAAGCACCCGCCGGCCCGTCGCTTCGCCGACAGCCCGTTGCTCAAGAGCGAGCACCCGTGGTATCTGCCGCGCATCCTGGTGCGGACCACCCGCATCAAGGAGGTCGTCGAACACCCGCTCCGTGACGCGCTGGCCGTCACCAACCTGGCCGGCGTCGGTCGTGCCGCCACGGTCGACCTCGACGGGATGGATGCTCGGGCGGGTATCTCCTCGCCGCTGCCGGACGGTCCGACCGCCGTCCTACAGCACGGCGCGGATCTGCCCGACCTCGACCGGCCATGGTGGCGGCACTGGCGCGGCGAGGTCGCCGACGGGACGCTCCACACCAACGGCTTCACCGAACGCCGTCAGCTCACCGAACCCGAGGGCGTGTGGCGACGCTGGCGCGACCAGGTCGCCTTCGAGAAAGCCTGCAAGGCCGGCCTGCGCGCGTCGAGGAGCCTCCCGTGACCGACCTGCGTGCACTGCTGCGGCGCACCGCCGACCTGGCGGCCGACCACCTCGAGGCATCGGCTGCCACGCCGGTCACCACACCGATCGACCCGGCCGACCTGGCGGCGGCCCTGGGCGGTCCGCTGCCCGAGTCGCCCGAGGATCCCGCCAACGTCATCGAGGCGCTCGCCCGCGAGGCCGCGCCCGGTCTCGTCCGGACCAATGCCGGCCGCTACTTCGGTTTCGTCGAGGGGGGCGTGCTCCCCGCGGCCCTGGCCGCGGACTGGCTCGCCAGCGCCTACGACCAGAACCCGGCCTTCCAGGTGCTCTCGCCGGCCGCAGCTGCCGTGGAAGAGGTCGCCGGCCGCTGGTTGTGCGACCTGCTCGGACTCCCCGGGGACGCCTCCGTCGGTTTCACCACGGGCGCCCAGATGGCCAACGTGGCCGGGCTCGCCGCGGCCAGAGGGGCGGTGCTGGGACAGGTCGGCTGGGACGTCGACGCCGACGGTCTGGTCGGCGCCCCCCAGACGTCTGCGCCGATCCGGAGGCCCACCGCCGCGCCATGTCGTTGTCGGCGGCCTACCTGGCCCGCACCGCCGGACGCAACGGCAGCGACTGGACGCCGGAGAGTTCGCGCCGGGCGCGCGGTTTCGCGGTGTGGGCGGCGCTGCGCAGCCTCGGCCGGTCGGGGGTCGCCGACCTGGTCGCCGGCTGCTGCGCCCATGCGCGGCGGTTCGCGGAACTGCTCGCCGAGGACCCCGAGGTCGAGGTCCTCAACGAGGTGGTGCTCAACCAGGCGTTGGTACGGGTCGCCGACGACGATCAGCGGACCGCCGCCGTCGCGGCCGCGGTCCAGCGCGAGGGCACGATCTGGCTCGGCACGACGGTGTGGCAGGGGGTGACCGCCCTGCGGATCAGCGTGTCCGACGCCGCGACGACCGCCGACGACATCGAGGTCGCCGCCTGCGCCGTCAGACGAGCAATCGCAGCAACCGCCTGATCACAACTGCGCGAAAAGGCCGTCGACGAACAGGTCGGGGTCGAACGGGGCGAGGTCGTCGATCTCCTCGCCGAGGCCGACGAGCTTGACGGGCAGGCCGAGCTCGCGCTGGACGGCGACCACGATGCCGCCCTTGGACGAGCCGTCGAGCTTGGTCAGGGCGATCCCGGTCACCTCGACGGCCTCGAGGAACGCGCGGGCCTGGCTGATGCCGTTCTGGCCGGTCGTGGCGTCGAGGACGAGCAGCGTCTCCTCGAGCGGTCCGGCCTGCTTTTCGAGCACGCGCTTGACCTTGCCGAGTTCGTCCATCAGCTCGCGCTTGTTGTGCAGGCGGCCGGCGGTGTCGACGATGAGCAGGTCGGCGTCGCGTTCGACGGCGGCCGTGTAGCTCTCGAACGCGACCGAGGCGGGGTCGGCGCCCTCGTCCTTGCGGACCAGGTGGGCGCCCGTGCGCTCGGCCCAGATGCCGAGCTGGTCGGCCGCGGCCGCACGAAAGGTGTCGGCGGCGGCCAGGACGAGGTCGCGACCCTCGCGCTGCTCGATGGCGGCCAGCTTGCCGATGGTGGTGGTCTTGCCGGTGCCGTTGACCCCGGTGACCAACCACACCGTCGGTCCCTCGTCGGTGGCGCGGGCGAGCGAACGGTCGGCGGAACCGAGCGCCGCACGAAGTTCCTGCTTGAGCAGATCGACCACTGCTTCGGGCGTCGTGGCGCCCTCCTCGCGGCTGCGACGCTTGAGGTCCTCGACGATCTCCATGGTGGCCGTGACGCCGACGTCGGCGGTGATCAGCGCTTCCTCGAGCCCGTCCCAGGCCTCGTCGGTGACGCCGCGTCCGAACAGGTCGGCGACCGACGCGCCAAGCACGTTGCGCGTACGCGAGAGCCGCTGACGGAACCGTTCGCGCGGCGTGAGCGTCGGCTCGACCAACGCTTCTGGCGTATCTGGGACCGTCGGGGCTGGCTCGTCGAGGACGCCGACGTCGCCGTCGGCCGGTTCGTCCTGAACGGGCAACTCGAGGGTGTCGCGCTTCTTGCGCGGCCGGGTGGGCGCCTCGGCGTCCTCGTCCTTGCGGCGCCGTGCCACGCCGAGGCCGCCGATCAGGCCGGCCGCCAACGCGGCCAGGACGAGCAGCAGTTCCGGGGACTCGGTGAGGAATTCCATCGACTCGTTCCTGGGCGGGGCGGCGGAGAACGGATGGCGAAGCTACCGGCCGCGCCGACGCGTCGATCCGTCCGACCTCACGAGACCGGTCAGCTGCCGACCGGCTCCTCGACCGCGGCGTCCACCCCTGCCTGCTCGAGTTCGGCGTCGTCGAGCGCGACGGCTTCGGTCGGGGCGTCGCTGGCGCGCTCCTCGAGCGCGTCGACGGCGGCCGGGCTGCGTAGCCGCTCGGCGACCACCTTGGTGACCGCGTCGGGGCCCATGGTGATGCCGTAGAGCACGTCGGCGATCTCCATCGAGCGCTTCTGGTGGGTGACCATGATGATCTGTGCGTGGCCACGGAAGCTGCGCACGACCCGCAGCAGCCGCTGCAGGTTGACGTCGTCGAGGGCCGCGTCGACCTCGTCGAGCACGTAGAACGGGCTCGGTCGGGCGCGGAAGATGGCGAACACGAACGCGAGCACGGTCAGCGACCGCTCGCCGCCGGAGAGCAGCGACAGGCGCGTGACCTTCTTGCCCGGTGGGCGGGCCTCGACCTCGATGCCGGTGATCAGCATGTCGTCGGGCTCGGTGAGGACCAGGCGCCCGTGGCCGCCGGGGAACACGGTCGCGAAGGTGAGTTCGAACTCGCGGGCGATGTCGTCGAACGCCTCGCGGAACACGGCACGGATGCGGTCGTCGACGGCGACGACCACCTCCTCGAGGTCGCGCTTGGACCGGCGCAGGTCGTCGAGTTGGTCGGACAGGAACGCGTGACGTTCCTCGAGCGCCTTGAACTCCTCGAGGGCGAGCGGGTTGACCCGCCCGAGCAGGCCGAGCTTGCGGACCAGCACGTCCTCGCGCTCCGTGAGCGCCGCCTCGTCGTAGTCGTTGGCGTCGGGGTGTTCAGCGCGCACCTCGTCGGGCGAGAGCGAGAGCTCGCTGCGCAGCCGGTCGATGAGCTGTTCGAGACGGTTGCCGACGTCGGCCCGGCGCAGTTCGGCGGCGTGGCGACGTTCGCGCAGTTCGTCGAGCGCCGCGCTCGCCTCGCCGACGGCTTCGCGCACCTGCGCGAGCTGGCCTCGCACCCGGGCGAGGTCGGCCTGGACCTCGTCGCGTTCGGTGGCGGCCGCGGCGATCGCACGGCCGAGCGCCTCGGTGGCGTCACGGGCGACCAGCGCGAGTTCGCCGCAGCGCACGATGCCCTGGCGGCGCAGTTCGCGGCGGCGGGCGGCGTCCGCGAGGGCGGCCTCGACCTCCTCGGCCTCGGCGCGCAGGCCCTGGGCCTGCAGTTCGAGGTGGCGCACCTGTTCGGTGGTGCGCTCGAGCCGGACCCGGGCGTCGAGTTCGCGTTCGCGGGCCCGCTCGACCTGCTCATCGAGTTCGAGGGCGACCTCGTCGGGACCGTCGTCGACGTCGTCGTCGACCTCGGCGTCGGGGCCGCGGCTGTTGAGCTCGGACAGCGACGCACGGTCGCGCTCGAGCACGGCAGCGAGTTCGTCGCGTTGGCCGGCGACGATGCCACGCTGGCTCGACAGGGTGTTGAGTTCCTTGTTGAGCCGCGCGAGCCGTTCGGCCGCGCCTGTGATGGCCGCGTCGGACTCGTTGATCCGGTCGGTGGCCGCGCCGAGCCGTTCGCGGGCCTGCCGCAGCGTGGTCTCGGCGGACTCGCGCCGGGCGCGCAGTTCGTCGATCTCCTGGCCCAGGCGCAGCGCTTCGCGTTCGGCGTCGTCGGCGGCCGTCGCGGTCAGCAGGGCCGAGCGCTCGGGCGACGCACCGCCGCGGAACCCGAATGGCCCGGCCACGTCGCCGTCGGGGGTCACGAACGTCAGCTCGGGGTGGTCGGCGTGCAGCGACACCGCGCGGTCCCAGTCCGACACGAACCAGGTCCCGGCCAGGACCTGCTGGAGCGCGGTGACGACGGCGTCGGCCTCGGCGACCCCGGCGGCGGGCGTGAGCAGGTCGGCGACGGCGGTGGCGCCGGCGGCCTGCAGGTGCGCGCGACGGCCCTCGTCGACAGCACTGCCACCCGGCCGATGGCTGCGGGCCGCCAACACGGTCGCCGGACCCGGGGTCGTGGTGCGCAGCCACGCGACCGCGTCGCGGGCCTCGTCGGCCGAGCGGACGACGACGGCCTCGCCGAGCGGGCCGAGCGCGGCGGCGAGCGCCGCGTCGTTCCCCCCGTCGACGCGGACGTGGTCGGCGACGGGGCCGAGCACGCCGGCGAGGTCCGCGGACAGCAGCGCGGCGGTGCCGCCACCGGTCTCGGCGAGCGCGGCACGCAGCGCCTCGGCGCGCGCGGCCTGTGACGAGCGTTCGGACTCGAGCTCACGCATGCGGGTGGCGAGGTCCTCGACCGCACCGCTGGCGGCGTCGACCTCGAGTTCGGCCGTCTCGAGCGTCGAGGTCAGCTCGACCTCGTTGACGTCGAGTTGCTGGATCTCGTCCTGGACGCCGGTGACCTCGAGCTCGGCCTCGGCCACGCGGGCATCGAGGCTCTCGAGGGTCGAGGCGACGCGGGCGAGTTCGGCCTCGGTGGTGGCGACGGCGCCACGCAGAGCCGACACCTCGCCCTCCCAGCGCAGGACCCGTTCGCGTTGCTCGGCGCGTCGGCGACGTTCGGCCTGGACGGCCTGCTCGTGGGCGCGACGGGCCTGTTCGGCGTCGCGGCGGGCACCGCTGGCCTCCTCGAGAACCTGACGGTCGGCCTCGCGCTCCTGGCCGCGGGTGGCGTGTTCGCCTTCGACGCGGTCGGCCTGGGCGCGCAGCTCGGCGGGCGGACGTCCGGCGAGGGGTTCCTCGGTGTACTCGACCAGGTGACGGCGCTTCGCCTCGACCAGGTCGGCGGTGCCCTTGAGCCGTTCCTGCAGCGACGTCAGGCGGTAGTAGGTCCGCTGGGCCTGCTCGGCGGCGGGACCCAGACGGCCGAGTTCGGCCTCGAGCGCGTCCTGGCGGGCACGGTGCTCGGCCAGGCCCGCCTCGGCGCCCTGCAGCAGGGTGGTGGCCTCGTCGTCGTCGCGCCCCTCGGACTCGGACAGCCGGGTCAGGCGGTCGAGCTGGAGGGCGGCGATCCGGACCTTGACGTCACGAAGTTCGGCCTGCAGTTGCGCGTATCGGTCGGCCGCCTCGGCCTGGCGTTCGAGCGGACGAAGTTGCCGCCGGAGTTCGCGCAGGACCGTCTTGAGCTTGTCGATGTGGCCGTCGACCTGGTCGAGCTTGCGCATGGCGCGCTCGCGGCGGCGACGGTGCTTGAGGATGCCCGCCGCTTCCTCGATGTAGCGACGGCGTTCCTCGGGCTTGGCGTTGAGGATCTCGTCGAGTTGGCCCTGCCCGACGATGGTGTGCAGTTCGCGGCCGAGGCCGGTGTCGGAGAGCAACTCCTGCACGTCGAGGGCCCGGACCTCCTGGCCGTTGATCTGGTAGCCGGCCTCGCCGTCGGCGTGGATGGTGCGGGCGACGCGGACCTCGCTGAACTCGGCCGCGCTGGCGGCGGTGCCGAGGCCGGCGCCCGACAGGCGCCCGTCGGTGTTGTCGATCACGATCTCGACGCGGGCCTGGTTGGCACGCGTGCGCGTGGGCGAACCGGCGAAGATCACGTCGGACATCGACCCGCCGCGGACCTTCTTGGCCGAGTGGGTGCCCAGCACCCAGGCGAGCGCGTCGACGACGTTGGACTTGCCCGAGCCGTTGGGACCGACGATGACGGTGATGCCGGGCTCGACCTCGAGCACGGTCTTGTCCGCGAACGACTTGAAGCCGCGCAGGGTCAGGGACCTGAGAAACACGCTTCCTCCGTCGGACGCCTGGGACCGCGTCGGTGGACTGCGACCCGCCGACGATATGCGGCGGCGGGGGCATTGCTGGGGAAGCGCCGGCAACGACGTGCACGGCGGAGGCGCGGAGCCTAGCGAGGTCGGACGCCACCCCGGGGCACGCCGGGCCGCGGCGAGCGCGCCACGAACGGCGCGTGTCGCGGGTGCGTCCGGCTAGGTGCGGACGGGCTCGAGGTCGAGTTGCACGGCCACGTCCGGCGACGCGGCGTCACGCGCCGCCTCGGCTGCCTCGAGGGCGCGCTCGAGGTCGGCGACCCGCTGTCGCAGGGCACGGACCTCGTCGAGCAGTCGCAGGCTGGACGGGGACGCATGGGTGCCGAGCAGGGCCTTGCCCATGCCGATCATCCTCCCGGGTGCACACACGGTTCGTGGCGGGGTGTGCGGCAGGCGGCCGACTCTCAAAAGGACGGTCGATGCCGACGCTCACACACGCAGGCCGCAATGGGCCGTCGGTGGCCCGGATGGTACCCGATCCTTCACCCCACGAAAAGTGCAGCACAACGGCCGCCGGTCCCCCACGACGGCACAGACGCGCCGCCCTTGCCGCCGGATGACCAGTCAGGCAGACACCACCGCTGCGATGCCTGCCCCGGGTGGAGGAATCCGGCGGCAGAGAAATCAGATCATGCACTGGGGGCAGTGGAAGGTGTAGATGCCCTTCTTGATGCGGGTGCGCTCGATCGGCTTGCGGCAGCGATGGCACGGCTGGCCCTCGCGGCCGAACACGTGCAGGTGCTCGGCAGCCCCGCCGTCGTCGTCGACGCTGGTCTCGGCGTCGGAGTCGTCGAGCCCGGACCCGGCGGCCTTCATGGCCGCCTGCAGGACCTCCTGCATGGCGCGGTACAGGCGCCGGACCTCCTGGGTGGACAGCGACGACGAGGGGTGGTCGTGGCGCAGGCCGGCCTCCCACAGGATCTCGTCGCTGTAGATGGGGCCGAGGCCGGCGATCACGGTCGGGTCGATCAGCAGCAGCTTGAGCGGCTGGTTCGCCTCGTGCAGGAAGCGGCCGAATTCCATCCACGTCGGGTTGTCGTCGAGCGGATCGAGGGCATCGGGGGCCACTTCGAGGATCTCGAGCGCCTCGTCGGTGGCGACCACGCCCGTGCGGGCGCTGACGTCGCTGCCCGGCTCGGACAGGTGCACGGCACCGCCGACGGTGAAGCTCACGGCCAGGTGCGTGTCCGGACCGGGCGACTCGTTGGCGGTCTCGCGGTGCAGATAGCCCGACTCGCCCGGGTCGATCACCCAGGTGTGTTCGTCGTCGAGGTCGAGGAACAACACGCGACCACGGCGGCGCACGGCCTCGATCTTCTGACCGGACAGCGCCTTGACGAAATCGGGTCGCTTGCTGTGGAAGGGCGTCACCAGCGCGGCCGTTTCGACCGTGACGTCCTTGACCTTCTTGCCGACGACCTCTTTTTCGAGGTCCTTGCGCAGCACCTCGACCTCGGGTAGCTCCAGCACCGGCGCTCCTTCCCATGGCCCGGGGGGCGGACAGGACGTGCGTCGTCCCGGGTCGACCGGAAGCTAGCGGACGGGGTCGCGGCCGGTCGCTTCGGCGCGCAACGAGAGCCCCCGGTAGGCCTCTCGTGCGGCGGTCTGCTCGGCCTGTTTCTTGCTGCGACCGACCCCACGACCGACCTCGGCGCCGTCGACGACGACCACGGCCGTGAACGTCTTGTCGTGGTCCGGACCCGTGTCGACGACGTCGTAGCGCGGTAGCTGCTCGAAGCGGGCCGCGGTCAGCTCCTGCAGGCTGGTCTTGTAGTCGAGGGCGGCGTCGCGCGCGGCCAACTCGAGCAGGCGAGCGGCGAACATGCGCTGCACCAGGTCGTACGCGGTGGCGAATCCGCCGTCGAGGTAGGTGGCACCGATCACGGCCTCGAGCGTGTCGGCCAGGATCGAGTCCTTGTCGCCACCGCCCGAGATCGCCTCGCCACGCCCGAGGCGAACGAACCGGCCGAGGCCGAGATCGCGGGCGATCTCGGCCAGGGACTCGGTCTTGACGGCAGCCGAACGGACCTTGGCCAGCCGCCCTTCCTGCTCGTCGGGGTGCGCGTGGTAGATCTCGTCGGTCACGACCAGCGCCAGCACGGCATCACCGAGGAACTCCAACCGTTCGTTGGGGTTCGCACCGCCGTTCTCGAACGCCCAGGAACGGTGCAGGAGGGCATGTTCGAGCAACGACGGGTCGTCGAAGTGCACGTCGAGCAGGCTCGCGAGCTCGGCGGCCGGCGGGAACTCGATCGGCGTGGTCACGCGGGCTCCCGGACTACTCGACCTCGAGGACCGTCCGGCCGCCGTAGGAGCCGCACGTGCCACACACGGTGTGGGGGCGCACCGGCGCCTTGCAACGCTTGCAGTTGGCGTTGGTGGGTGCGGCGGTGCGCAGCCACTGCGCCTTGCGGTGGCGCGTACGCGAGCGCGACATCTTCCGCTTCGGGACGGCCATCGGACTCTCCTGGATCGTGGGCCCGCGTGGCGGGCGAGGCGTTCGTGGGGCGGCGTGCCGTGTCTGGTGCGAAACACGCCGGTTGATCGGACAGGCTACTCGGTGGGCTACTCGCGGGGCAGATCGAGGTCGGCGAGCTTCGCCCAGCGCGGATCGGGCTCCTCGTCGGGCCGGTGGCCGCAGTCGCCGAGGTTCAAGTCGGCGCCGCACTCCTCGCACAACCCCTGGCAGTCCTCGCGGCAGA
This sequence comes from Egicoccus sp., assembly GCA_040904725.1. Classification (GTDB taxonomy): domain Bacteria; phylum Actinomycetota; class Nitriliruptoria; order Nitriliruptorales; family Nitriliruptoraceae; genus Egicoccus. The sequence goes on along the minus strand of JBBDSX010000120.1, from coordinate 14,652 downwards.
GCACGCGGACCGGCAGGTCGATCAGGACCGCGTCGCGCACCATGACCGACAGGTCGATCGAGGTGCGGTCGTCGATCAGTTCGTAGCCGGGGTCGTCCTCGTCGTCGTCCTCGCGCTTGGCCGGGTCGATGAACAACTCGGCCACGTCGCTGTCGACGCGGACGTCCTGCAGGACGAGGCACCGGCTGCAGGGCAGTTGCAGGTCGGCCCCGACGGTGCCGCGCACGAGGATGCCCTCGACGACGGCGTCGAGATCGAGATCGAGGTCGATGTCGTCGCGGATCGCACCATCGGCCGCACCCCAACTGTCGTCGCCGAACTCGCCGACGGGCACGGCACGCGACAACGCCCGGGTGGCACCCGGGTTGTCGACCAGTTCCATGACCGGAACGCGCACGAGACTTCGACCTTCGAGGTTGCAACCCGGCAGTCGTTGCTGCCGGCACTGGCAGGGACCGGTCCCGATGGACCGCTGCTGGACCCGTACGACGACGGGCCGCCCCGTTGCGCGACGAACGCCCGGCAGGGCCGGGCGGCGCGAACGCGAGGGTCCACGGTACCACCACCCACCGGCCTGCGCTCCGGGCGGGGCGTGGAGCGGGCAGGACCGATGTGGATCAGGACTCGTCGAAGTCGTCCTCGGCGAGTTGATCGGTGTCGAGGCGCCCCCGCAGCTTCTGGCGACCCTTCTCGACCGCCGTGAGGGTCTTTTGCAGCACGACTTCGAAGTTGGCCAGCTTCGCGTCGACGTAGTCCTCCGCCTCGAGGCGCATCTGGCGCGCCTGCTCGCGGGCCTCCTCGACGACGCGGTCGGCTTCGCGGTCGGCGGAGCGGACCACCTCCTGCTGCGAGACGAGGCGTGCGGCCTCGTCACGGGCGTCGTCGAGGATCCGGTCGGCGTCGGCCTGGGCACGCGCGATGATCTCGTCGCGTTCCTTGACCACCCAGCGGGCCTGGGTCAGCTCGTCGGGCAGGGCGTCGCGGACGTCGGCGACCAGTCCGTCCACCTCGGCCCGGTTGAGCATGATCGAGGCCGACAGCGGCACGGCCTTGGCCTCGGCGACGAGGCGCTCCAACTGGTGGAGTTTGGCCTCGACGTCGAGCGGCACGCCGTGAGAGTCGGACATCGAAACAAACGCCTCACTCGAAGAACACGCGGTCCGCCGGAGCGTAGCGGGGGCTCAGGCGAGCTTGTCGCGCAGCGCGTCGGCCACCACGTCGGGCACCGTGCCGCCCAGAGGGCCGCCGAAACGGGCGACCTCCTTGACCAGCGAACTCGACAGGTACGAGTGCTCGGGCGAGGTCGACATGAACAGCGTCTCGATGCCCCCGATGCGGTGGTTCATCTGGGCCATCTGCAGTTCGTACTCGAAGTCGCTGACGGCGCGCAGCCCCTTGCAGACGATCCCGATACCGCGGGCGTTGCAGAAGTCGACCAGGAGTCCCTCGAACCGGTCGACCTCGAGGTTGTCGAGGTCGCCGGCGACGGCGCGGATGAGTTCGACCCGTTCATCGACCGAGAACAGCCCCTGCTTGCGGGGGTTCTCGAGGACCGCGACCACCACCCGGTCGAACCGGTCGCAGGCACGGCGGACGATGTCGAGGTGGCCGAGCGTGATCGGGTCGAAGCTGCCCGGGACGACCGCGGCCACCGTCATGGTTCGCTCCTTGCCACCTCGGCGCGGTGCAGTGCCGTGTCACCGTAGCGGCGCGGGCTCCCGGGCAGCAGTTCGGGCGGCCACGGCGGGCTGCCGTCGCGGGCGGCGCGCTCGAGGACCACGGCCGCGCCGTCGGCGAGGTGCGCGGTCAGCGCCGCGAGCACGGCGGACAACTCGGCCTCGGGCATGCGGTAGGGCGGGTCGGCCAGGACGAGGTCGAACGGCGAGCCCGGGACCTCGCCGCGCAGCGCCTTCGCCACGTCACCGACCACCACCTCCGTCCCGGGCAGGTCGACCACCTCGATGTTGCGACGCAGCGCGGTGACGGCCGGCTGGGCGCGCTCGACGAAGGTGACCCCCACGGCACCGCGCGAGAGCGCCTCGAGGCCCAGGCCCCCGGAGCCGGCGTACAGGTCGAGGACCCGGGCACCCGGCAACAGTGGCTGCAGCGACGAGAACAGGGCCTCTTTGACCCGGTCCGTCGTCGGCCGCACGTCGAAGCCCTTGGGGGCGACGAGGTGGCGACCCTTCGCTGCGCCGGCGACGATCCGCATCAGGCGTCGGACAGCGGTGGTGCGCCCGGCTGCACCCGGTCGATGACGAACGCCAGGGTCCGGGCCTCGTCACGCCAGGCGTCGTAGCGTCCGGATCGGCCGGCGTGGCCGGCGCCGAGTTCGGTGCGAAGCAGGATGGGACCGCCGCCGGCGGCCGTCTGCCGCAGGCGCGCGACCCACTTCGCCGGCTCCCAGTACTGCACCCGCGGATCGTTGAGTCCGGCGGTCACGAACAGCGCCGGGTAGTCCGCCGACTGGACGTTGTCGTAAGGCGAGTAGGAGCGCATCACCTCGTAGTACTCGGGGTCTTCGGGGTTGCCCCACTCGTCGTACTCGATCACGGTCAGGGGGATGGAGGGGTCCGACATGGTGTTCACCACGTCGACGAACGGAACCTCGGCGACGGCGGCCGCGGCCATGTCCGGCCGCAGGTTGAGCGAGGCGCCGATGAGCAGACCGCCGGCCGAACCGCCCCGGATCGCGAGTCGGTCGCGGGCCGTGATGGCCTGCTCCACGAGGTGGTCGGTGCAGGCGACGAAATCGGCGAAGGTGTTGGGCTTGGCCAGGAACTTGCCGTCCTCGTACCAGCGCCGTCCCATCTCGCCGCCACCGCGGATGTGCCCGATGGCGAACACGAACCCGCGGTCGAGCAACGACAGCCGCACGGGCGAGAACGAGGGATCGACCGAGATCTCGTAGGAGCCGTAGCCGTACAGCAGGCAGGGCGCGGTGCCGTCGAGCGGCGTGTCGGCACGGCGGACGAGGCTGATCGGGATCTGGGTGCCATCGGGCGCGGTGGCCCACTCGCGCCACGAGACGTAGCTCTCGCGGTCGTAGCCGCCCCGCACGGGTTGCTGCTTGAGCACCGTGCGTTCGCCACGGTCGAGGTCGACATCGATCACCTGGGCCGGGGTGGTGAGCGAGGTGTAGACCAGGCGCAGCACGCGGCTGTCGAAGTGGGGGTTGGGGCCGGTACCCGCCGTGTAGACGTCCTCGTCCATGCCGAGGACCTCGCCCTCGCCCGTCGCCGGGTCGACGACGCGCAACTGGGTGCGCGCCTCGGTGCGCTCGTGGAGGACCAGGTGCGTCGCGAAGGCGTCGGCGCCCTCGAGACGGACACCGGGACGGTGCGGGACGACGTCGGTCCAGTTGGCACGACCCGGGTCGTCGACGGGGGCGGTGACGAGCTTGAAGTCCTCCGCGCCGTCGGCGTTGGTGACGATGAGCAGGTGGTCACCACGGTGGTCGACGTCGTACTCGACGCCGTACTCGCGCGCGGCGACGAGGCGGGGTCGCGCTGCGGGGTCGTCGGCGTCGAGCAGGTACCACTCGCTGGTGACCTTGGAGCCGACCGAGATCGCGAGGAAGCGGTCCGAGCGGAAGCGGCCGACACCGCACCAGAAGCGTTCGTCGTCCTCGCTGTGGACGAGTTCGTCGTCGGCCGGGTCCGTCCCGAGCCGGTGCCGCATGATCTTGTGCGGTCGCCAGGCGTCGTCGGGGACGGTGTACAAGAACGTGGCCGAGTCGCCGAACCAGGCCAGCGAGTACGCGGCACCTTCGATCCGGTCGGGCAGCAGTTCGCCGGACCCGAGGTCGCGGACCCGGATCGTGAAGCGCTCCGAGCCGTCGGTGTCGACCAACTCGGCGGCGAGGCGGTGGTCTGGGCTGACGGCGTAGCCGCCCAGACGGAAGAAGTCGTGCTCGGCCGCCTCGACGTTCTCGTCGAGCAGCACGATCTCGTCGTCGGGCGGTGTGGCAGGGTCGACCGGCCGACGCAGCTCGTCGGGCAGCTCCCGCAGGTCCGTCACGTCGGATTCCCCCCCGGGGCCCACCGAACCGGCCGGGGCGGGCCGCCTGCAGTGGATGGCGTACTGCTGGCCTTCGAGGGTGCGGCGGTAGTACAGCCAGCCGCCGTCGAGGGTCGGCACCGACGCGTCGGTCTCCTGCACACGGCTCTTGATCTCGTCGAAGAGCGTGTCGATCAGCGGCTGCAGCGGTCCGAGGTGGGTGTCGGTCCAGGCGTTCTCGGCCTCGAGGTGGGCCCGTACGGCCGGGTCGTCGCGGTCACGGAGCCAGTACCAGGGGTCCTCGACGGTGTCGCCGTGACGGTGGTGCTGGTGGGGTCGCCGTTCGGCGACGGGCGGTGCGGACAGCTCGGACACGTCGGTGAGGACCTCACGGCAGGCGGCAGGAGCGCCCGAGCGTAATCAACTCACCGGTAGCCGAGCTTGGTGCTGCAGGCCGGCCACGCGCCCCAACCCTGGCGGTCGAGCAGGAGTTCGGCGCGGTAGATCTGCTCCTCGCGGGAGTTGTGGTGCGGGTAGCCGCTGCCGCCGACCCCGCGCCAGGACTGCAGGTTGAACTGCAGGCCGCCGTAGTAGCCGTTGCCGGTGTTGATCGACCAGTTGCCGCCGGACTCGCACTGCGCGAGACGGTCCCAGATGGCGTCGCGCTGGTCCTGGGCGGCCTGGATGCTGGCCTCTTCCTCGGCCTTCGCGGCCGCGGCGCGTTCTGCGGCGAGGCGCTCCTGGCGCTGACGCTCGAGTTCCTGGCGCTCGGTGAGCGGGACGAGTTCGACGCGCTCGACGAGGTCGAGGGCGCGGGCGACGAAGTAGGCGGCCTGCGAGCGCAGCACCTCGCCCGACGGGCAGAAGCCGCTGACGGGCGCCGTGCATCCGGCGGCGATACCGGCCTCGGCGAGGGCGTGGATGGCGTCCTCGTGCACGCCGCCGCCGTCGTCGAAGTGACGTGCATCGGTCTCGGGGACGTCGAAGGCGTCGACGAGCAGGGAGGCGAGCGCAGCGCGGCTGATCGCCCGGTCGGGGCAGAAGCTGTCGTCGTCGCAGCCGTTGGTGATACCGGCCTCGGCGAGCGCCGCGATGCCGTCGACGTGCGGGTGACCGGCGATGTCGTCGAACGGCAGGGTGTCGGCTTCCGGCAGTTCGAGGGCGCGGGCCAGGATGGTGGCCATCTGCCCGCGGGTCAGGTCGCCGTCGGGGTTGAAGTCACCGTCGTTGTCGCCGGTGATGACCCCCCGCTCGGCGAGGGCCTCGACGGCGGGGGCGTAGCCCGCACCTTCGGTGTCGGCGAAGGTCGCGGCGTCGGCTGCCGTCGACGCGGTGAGTACCGCGGTGACGGCGAGGACGGCGGCAAGGCCGAGGGACAGCATGGTTCGGGTGTGGCGAAGCAGCACGAGGCAGCCTCCGGGGTCGGGATAGCCGAACGAGGGTCGGCTCGAATGCGCTGCGGACCCGGGGCCTCTCGCTGCCCCGGCGGCGCTGGGACGAACCGTGACCGGATCGGCGCGGGGACGCAAACAGGTCGTCCACAGCGACCGCGCCGGGGGCGACGCTTGTGCGCTTGTGCACCGCGAGAGGGCCCACTCGGCCCCCCTGCACGAACGGCCCCCTACCCCGGTCTGCTCGCACGCATCAGAACAGGGACTAGACCGCCCCACCCCGTGGCGTCGGACCCGTACGAAGGGGAAGTGGAGGCCAGCCAGATACCAACACGAATACGTGCGCTACGTGCGCGTATTCGCTCGGGGGTCGGTCAGCGGCGGTCGACGCCGAAGGCGTCGAGGCTGCCGGGGTTGGCCATGGCACCCGGGTTGGCGACACGCTCGAGCGGCTCCCCCTCGAGCAGTCGCTTGACGGGCACCTCCATCTTCTTGCCCGAGATCGTGCGCGGGATCGCCGGCACGGCCACCACGTCGTCGGGGACGTGGCGTGGCGAGAGGCCCCTGCGGATCGCCGCGGCCAGACGCTGCCGCAACGCGTCGTCGACCACCTGCCCCTCGGCGGTGACGACGAACAGCAGCAGCCGGTCACCATCCTTCCGCCCGCCCGACTGCTCGAGGTGGACGACGAGGGAGTCGACGATGCCGTCGACGTCCTCGACCACGGCGTAGAACTCCGACGTGCCCATGCGCACGCCGCCGCGGTTGAGCGTCGCGTCCGAGCGGCCCGTGATGATGCACGAGCCACGCTCGGTGATCTCGAGCCAGTCGCCGTGACGCCACGCCCCCGGGTAGTGCTCGAAGTAGGCGGCCCGGTAGCGGCTGCCGTCGTCGTCGCCCCAGAACCCGACCGGCATCGACGGCATCGGTCGGGTGATGACCAACTCGCCGCGTTCACCGACGACCTCGTTGCCGTCGGAGTCGTAGGCGGCCACCGCAGCGCCGAGGCACCGGCACGGGATCTCGCCGGCGTGGACGGGCAGCAGCGGCGCCGCGGCCACGAACGCCGTGCACACGTCGGTGCCACCGGAGGCCGAGACCACCTGCACGTGTCCACCCACCGCGTCGCGGACCCAGGCGAACCCCTCGGGCGGCAGCGGCGAGCCGGTCGAACCGATCTGGCGCAGGTGGCCGAGGTCGAACTCGTCGCGGGGCCGCAGGTCGGCCTTGCGGCAGTTCATCAGGAACGGCGCCCCGACCCCGAACACGTCGACGTGCGCCTCGGCGGCCAGGCGCCACAGCGTCGACACGTCGGGGTGGCCGGGGTCGCCGTCGAACAACACCACCGTTGCCCCGACGGTCAGGCCGGAGACGAGGTAGTTCCACATCATCCACCCGGTCGTCGTGAACCAGGTGAACACGGACGCCTCGCCGAGATCGTGGTGCAACCCGAGCATCTTGACGTGCTCGAGCAGGATGCCGCCGTGGCCGTGCACGATCGGCTTCGGCAGGCCGGTCGTCCCGGAGCTGTAGAGCACGTACAGCGGATGGTCGAAGGGCAGGTCGACGAACTCGTGCTGGTCGGGCCCCACGTCGGCGAGCAGTTCGTGCCACGCCCGGGCGCCGGGGAAGCGATGGGGGTCGAGTTCACCGTCCAGGTAGGGCAGCACCACGGTGGCGCGCAGGCTCGGCAGCGCGTCGCGGATCGCGGCGACCTCGGCGGCACGGTCGACGACGCGTTCGCCGTACCGGTAGCCGTCGACGGCGAGCAGCACGGTCGGTTCGATCTGCCGGACGCGGTCGACCACGGCCTTCACCCCGAACTCGGGTGCGCACGACGACCAGACCGCACCGATCGACGCACAGGCGAGGAAGGCGACGATCGTCTCGGGGATGTTGGGCAGGTAGCCGACCACCCGGTTGCCCTCGCCGACCCCGAGGGCGCGCAGGCCGGCGGCCGTGGCCGCCACCTGCTCCCGCAGTTGGTCACGGGTGAGTGTGACGTCGTGGCGGGTCTGCGAGCGGGCGACGACCGCGGGCCGGTCGCCGGTCCAGCGCAGCGCCTGCGCGGCGTAGTTGAGCCGGGCGCCGGGCAGCCAGCGGGCGCCGGGCATCGTCTCGTCGGCCAGGACCCGCTCGTAGGGGCTGGACAGGGGAAGGTCGAACCACTCGATGATCGCGGCCCAGAAGCCCTCGAGGTCGTCGACCGACCACCGCCAGGCGGCGTCGTAGTCAGGCAAATCGACACCCCGCGTGGTGCCGACCCAGTCGAGGAACCGGCCGAGGTTGCTCGACTGCCGCGCGTTCGCCGACGGCTCCCACAGCAACGTTCCGAGCTCGACGTCCCCCACGTGCGCTCCCCTTCCGGTGGCTCCCGGCCGCACCGTAGTTCGACCGGCCGCCTAGCCCGACTCGAGGGCGGCGAACGCGCCGAGTTCGTCGGACTCGTCGACCGCCACGATCTCCTCGCCGCGACCCTCGTAACGGCGGGCCACCTCGTCGCGCATCGGACGGTGGTCGACGGCGTCGAGGTCGGGGTCGGCGGCCACGATCGTGCGCGCCCGCTGGCGTGTCTCCTCGATCAGCCGGCGGTCGTACGTCAGGTCGGCGAGCTTGATGTCGGACCGGCTGCCCGACTGCATGCGGCCGAACAGCATCCCCGACCCGCGCAGCTGCAGGTCCTTGTCGGCCAGTTCGAACCCGTCGGTCGTGGCCGCGACGGCCTCGAGCCGGTCGAGGGTCAGCTCGGGCAGCTCCGCCGACCAGCCGGCGAACAGCACGCAGTACGACGTCCCGCCGCCACGACCGACCCGGCCGCGCAGCTGGTGGAGCTGGCTGATCCCGAACCGCTCGGCGTCCTCGATGACCATGATCGTCGCCTCGGGGACGTCGACCCCGACCTCGATGACCGTGGTCGCCACCAGGATCTGCGCCTCGCCGGTCCGGAAGCGGGTCATCGCCGCCTCCTTCGCGTCGGGTCGCATCCGGCCGTGCATCAACTCGACGCTCAGCTCGGGGAAGACCCGTTCCGCGAGCCGGCGGTGCTCGTCCGTGACGTTCTTCGCCGGCAGCTCGCCCTCCTCGACCAGCGGGCAGACGACGTACGCGCGGCGTCCGGCCGCGGCTTCGCGGCGGATGAACTCGTAGAGCTTGTCCCGACGCCCCTGCTGTTCCGGGGTGATCAGCTGCGTCGTGATCGGTTCGCGGCCCGGGGGCATCTCGTCGAGCACGGTCACGTCGAGGTCGCCGTAGAAGGTCAGCGCCAACGAGCGCGGGATCGGGGTCGCGGTCATGACCATCACGTCGGGCATGACGTCGGGCGCGTCCGGATCCAGGGTGGGACCGCCGCCCCCCTTCTCCTTGAGCTTGACGCGCTGGGCGACGCCGAAGCGGTGCTGCTCGTCGATGACGACCGCGCCGAGGTCGGCGAACTGCACGCCCTCCTCGAGCAGTGCGTGCGTGCCGACGAGGATGTCGAGTTCCCCGGTCATCAGCTCGGACAGGATCCGTCGACGCGCCTTGGTCGGGGTCGACGAGGTCAGCACCTCGACCCGGATGCCGTCGAGCACGTTCACACCGAGCGGCGCGAGCAGGGTCGTCAGGGTCCGGAAGTGCTGTTCCGCGAGGACCTCGGTCGGGACCATGAACGCCGCCTGCCGGCCGTGGTCCACCGCGTTGAGCAGCGTCCACACGGCGACGACGGTCTTGCCCGAGCCGACGTCGCCCTGGAGCAGGCGGTGCATCGGACGGCGGCTGCCGAGGTCCTGGGCCAGTTCGACGAAGGCGCGCTGCTGCGCCCCGGTCGGCGGGAACGGCAGCGCGTCGATGAAGGCCTGGGCCCGCCCGTCGGGGACGGGAGCGTTGTCGAGGCCGACCACCTCGGCCTCGAGCTGGGCCCGACGCCGCTGGACGCCGAGCTGGAGCGAGAACAACTCGTCGAAGACCAGCCGCCGACGCGCCGCCTTGCGGGTCTCGTCGTCGGGTGGCAGGTGGATGCCGCGGATGGCCGCGTCGTAGGCCAGCAGGTCGAGCTCGTCGAGCAGCGACTCGGGCAGCCAGTCGGGCAGCTCGGGCAGTGCCTCGAGGGCCGTCTCGACCAGGTTCGCCAGCTTGAAGGATGGCCAGGCCTCGGTGGCCGGGTAGACGGCGAGCAGGCGCTGGTGCCGCAACCGTTCGGCGGCCGCCTCCGGGTCGAAGTCCCCCCCGGTTCCCATTCCGGCCAGGCCTCCGGCGACACGGCCGAGCACCTCGACGTCGGGACTGGCCAGCTGCAGGTCGTTGCGGAACCGCTTCACCTTGCCGCTGAACGCCGCCACGGTGCCGGGCGCGAGCTGGTTGGTGCGCCACGGCTGGTTGAAGAAGGTGACCGCGAAGGTCCGCCCGCTCGCCTGCCGGACCTGGCCCTCGGCCAGGTCGAGCGGGCGCTTGCGGCCCCGGCCCGGGATGCGGCGCTTCTGCCAGCCCAACACCTCGCCGATCAGGGTCGCCGGTTCGCCGGTGCGGACCTGCGAGAGGTCGAGCACCTCCCCCGCGTCCTGGTAGCGGCGCGGGTAGTGCTCGAGCAGGTCGCGGACGGTCTCGATGCCCAACGCGTCGGCCAGGGCCGTCCGCGCCTTCGTGCCGACCCCTGGCAGCACGTCGACCCGGTCGTCGAGGTGGATCGCCGCGTCACTCACTCGACGCCGACCCAGAACAGCGCCGGACGCTGACCCGCGTCGACCTCGTCCACCTCGGCGTCGGTCATCCGGCCGAGCAGTGCGACCGCGCGGTCGCGGTCGTCCCCGCCGATCTCCTCGCCGGTCAGCAGCGTCACGACCTCGGCCGATCCGACCTCGAGACGGGCGCAGACCGATTCGAGCGCGGTCACGGCATCGTCACAGGCCATGACGACGTCGCCGTCGACCACCGCGAGCAGTTGGCCCTCGTGGACCGGGCCGATGGGCGTGTCGGCGTCGCGGACGGCAGCCACGACCTCGCCGGCCCGCACGGCCTCGGCCGCGGCGGTCGCATCGGCCAGGACCCGTGACGAGGGAGCGGTCGCATCCAGCACCGCCAGTGCGGCGAGCACGGCCGGCGGCGACGCGGCGGCCTCGACGACGTCGAGGGTGCGTCCCCCCTCGGCCACCGAGATGGCGGCGGCCTGGTGCGCGGCCGCGACGGCGTTGCGGTGGCCGGGCAGCAGCAGGATGCGTTCGGCCGAGACGGTGCCCACGGCGTTGAGCAGGTCGGCGACCGAGGGCAGTGCCCCGGCACGACCCGTGACGACCACGGCGCCCGCCTGTTCGGCGAGCTTCGTGAGACCCTCGCCGTGCAGGACGGCGACCGCCCCGACGGTGCGGGCCGGTCGTGCCGCCCGGTTCGCGGCGATCTGGTCGGCGAAGTGGGTGACCTCGATGTCCGCCGGTCGGCCGAACCGCAGGCCCTCCTCGATGGCCGCCCCGACGTCGTCGGTGTGCACGTGCACGTTGAGCAGGCCACCCGCGGCCACGACGACCACCGAGTCGCCGAGCAGTTCGAGCCGGCGGCGCAACGGCGCGGCGTCGGCGTCGTCCGCGTCGAGCAGGTACTGCACCTCGAACCGGTGGCTCAGTTCCCCCTCGCACGCCGCACCCGTACGGACGTGGGTGCGCGGCGTCTCCTCGACCGTGGGCGGGTCCTCCCCCGTGAGGTGACCGTGCACCGCCGACACCAGCACCTCGAACCCACGGGCACCCGCGTCCACCACGCCGGCCTCGCGTAGGACCGCGAGTTGCTCCGGGGTGCGCTCGACCGCCTCGCGGGTGGCCGCGACCACGCGCGTCGAGGTCGCGACGAGGTCGTCACCGTCCCGGGCCGCCTCGGACGCGGCTGCGGCGGCCGCCGCGATGACGGTCAGGATCGTGCCCTCGACCGGCTCGGCGACCGCCTCGTAGGCCAACTCGCGTGCCCGGTCGAGGGAGCGGGCGTACAGGTCGGCGTCGACGACGCGCTGGCTGCTGATGACCTCGACGACCGCGCGGACGACCTGGCTCAGGATGACCCCCGAGTTCCCACGCGCGCCGCGGACGGCACCGCGTATCACCGCGGCCGCCTGGAGTTCGGGGGTCGCATCCGCCGCCGACCGCAGCGCGTCGAGGCCGGCCCGCACCGTCGAGGTCATGTTCGTGCCGGTGTCGCCGTCGGGCACCGGGAAGACGTTGAGTTCGTCGATCGCATCACGGCGTGCCGCGAGAGCGGCGTGCACACGCTCGAGCAGGGCGGGCAACTCCGCGACCGCCAGGGGCGCACCCCCACCACCAGTCACCGTTGCCGACCTCCCGCCCGTCGTCGTCAGCCACGGGCGAAGCGAGGCTAGCGCCGCACCCACCGGCGCCGGGCGGAGGCCGGCAACGGGCGCCCCCGCGGTCGCGTCCCCCGGGGGCGACTGGTAGGCTCCTGCGGTCGTCCGCGTCGGACGACACCTGGCCGTTTATCGCGTCGTGCGCTCCAGGCGCCGCACGCGGGACGGTCTTCCCCGGTCCCCCGGACTCATCCCGGTGGCGCCCACGAGTGGCGCACGTCCCGGGTCCGCGCATCGAGAAGGACTTCATCATGGCCTCCGTCTGCTCCTACTGTGGCAAGAAGCCCTGGTTCGGCAAGCAGGTCAGCCACTCGCACCGTCGGTCGAGCAAGCGCTGGAGCCCCAACATCCAGCGGGTGAAGGCGTACGTGAACGGCCGCACCGTCAAGGTCGACGTCTGCACGGGCTGCCTCAAGGCCGGCAAGGTCACCCGTCCGCCGGTCAAGACCCCAAACTGACGGTTCGCCCGGGCCTGGCCGGTCCGGCACGTACCGCGCCAAACGCCGCGTCGCATCGCCGACGCGGCGTTTCGTCGTGGGCGTAAGCGGGTGTTCGTGCGAACTTCCACCGCACCGACACCGCGCCAAGCGCTACGGTGATCGTCGAGCGCGTACGGGAGCAGCCATGGTGGACGTGTCGGCCTACATCCTGATCCAGACCGAACTGGGCCGGGCCGCGGCGGTGGCACAGGCCGTGGCCGACCTGCCCGGCGTGACCGAGGCCGCCGACGTCACCGGCCCCTACGACGTCATCGTGAAGGCGTCGGCCAGCAACGTCGACGAACTCGGCCGCATGGTGGTCAGCCGCATCCAGGCGATCGAGGGCATCACCCGCACCCTCACCTGCCCGATCGTCAACCTGTAACCGTCAGGCTCGCGGGACGGGATCCCATTCCGTGGCGGCGACGAACTCGGGGCGGCGACCCGGAGCGGCGAAGGGCTCCTCGAGCGCGTTGTCGACCGAGTTGTAGACCAGGAACACGTTGCTGCGCGGGAACGGTGTCTGGTTCTCCGACGAGGCGTGCATGATGTTGCAGTCGAAGAACACCACCGAGCCGGCCTTGCCGGTCAGCTGCCGTATCTCACGGCCCTGACCGATGGTGAGTTCGTGCAGGCTGTCGTGGTCGGGCGTGCCGAGCTCCTGCTTCTTCAGCGATGCCTTGTAGTGGTCCTCGGGCGTCTTGCCGACCGTCGTGACGAAGGTCTTGTGCGACCCGGGTACCACCATCAGGGGCCCGTTGTGCGGGTAGTTGTCGGTCAGCGTGATCGACGCCGACAGGCACCGCATGCGCGGCATGCCGTCCTCGGCGTGCCAGGTCTCGAAGTCCGAGTGCCACCAGAAGCCCTTGCCGACGAAGCCGGGCTTGACGTTGATGCGGCTCTGGTGGATGTAGACGTCCGAGCCGAGCAGCTGACGGGCGACGTCGGCGACACGCGGGTCCGCCGACAGTTTCGCGAAATCCGGAACGCTCCTGTGGATCTGGAAGATCGAGCGGACCTCTTCGGACTCCAGCTCGGTGATCGTACGCTCGTCGGCGCGCACGGTCGGGTCGGCCGAGAGCTCCTCGAGGCGCGCACGGATCGCCGCCACCTCGTCGGCGGTGAACACCTCGGGCAGCACGAGGTAGCCGTCGCGGTCGAACGTGTCGAGGTCGTCCTGGCCGAGCGGGCCGTCGCCGACGCCGCCGCGGGCCACCGGCTCGCGGCGCTCGAGCAGTTCGGGCGTGTCACTCACGCGGGTGGGATAGGCGTCCTGTCTGATCGTGTCGGTCGTTGCCATGGATGGCCTCCTTGGCAGGTTGTATTCGGTTCCTCAGCCAGCCGGAGCGAGCTCCGGCTGGCTGGGCCGGGATGACGGGCTTTCGGGGCGGATACGCCCCGTCGAGGTCGTGGACCTCGAGGCCCGTCAGCGCCGGGGTGAATACGCACACCATGCGCAAGTCGGTCGCCGCATGCAAGGTGTGCCGTTCGTGACCGCACAGGCGTCGAGGGAGCGGACGGTCAGCTTCTGGTTCTGGCCTTGCGGGTCAGGCCGACGTGGACGCCAGCGGGCTGGCCTTCGTGGCGGGCACGGCGTCGACCACGGCGCGAACGAGCAGCTCGAGGCCCTCGTCGAGGAGCTCGTCGGGGATGGTGAGCGCCGGCAGCAGCTTGACGACCTCGTCGCGCGGGCCGGACGTCTCGACGATCAGGCCGAGCTCGAACGCCGCCTTGCAGATCTTGCCGGCGTAGCCCTCGGCGCACGCGAGGCCCTGCACCATGCCGCGACCGCGGCGCTCGGCCTCGAGGACCGGGTGGGCGACCGCGAGACGGTCGAGGGTCCGACCGATGATCTCGGCCTTGCGCTCGACGTCACGTGTCAGCTTGTCGTCCTCCCAGTACCGCAGCGCCTCGGTGGCCGTGATGAACGCGGGGTTGTGGCCGCGGAAGGTGCCGTTGTGCTCGCCCGGCTCCCACACGTCGAGGTCGCGACGGAACAGCGTCAGCGCCAGCGGGAGGCCGAAGCCGGACAGCGACTTCGACACCGTGACGATGTCGGGCTTGATGCCGGCGGGCTCGAAGCTGAAGAACGTGCCGGTGCGGCCGCAGCCCGCCTGGATGTCGTCGACGATCAGCAGGACGTCGTGGCGGTGGCAGACCTCTTCGAGGTCACGCAGCCACTGCATCGAGGCGGTGTTGAGGCCGCCCTCGGCCTGCACCGTCTCGACGATGACCGCCGCAGGCAGGTCCAGACCGCTGCCGCCGTCCTGCAACAGCGAGTCGAGGTAGTCCGCGGTGTCGGCGTCGGGGCCGAAGTAGCCGTCGTAGGGCAGGCTGGTGCCGGCCCCGAGCATGATCCCGGCGCCCTCGCGCTTGAGCGCGTTCCCGGACACCGCCAGGGACCCGACGGTCATGCCGTGGAAGGCGTTGGTGAAGCCGATGACGCGGTCACGGCCGGTCACCT
>JBBDSX010000119.1:0-6670 GCA_040904725.1 Egicoccus sp. | reverse complement strand
GATCTCCCCCCGGGGCCCACCCCTCCGGATCTCCCCCCGGGGCCCACCCCTCCGGGCCCGTCGAGGAACACCACGCCGTGGTCGGTGAGGGCCGGGGTGAACAGCCGGGCCTTCGCGGCGAAGTAGGCCTCCATCGTGCCGTGCCAGTCGAGGTGGTCCTGGGTCAGGTTGGTCCACACGCCGACCGCGAAGCGTGTGCCGTCCACGCGGTGCATGTCGAGGCCGTGCGAGGACACCTCCATGGCGACGGCGTCCGCGCCGCGGTCGTGCATACGGCGCAGTAGGCGCTGCAGGTCGGGGCCTTCGGGGGTGGTGCGCACGCCCGGCTGCGCCTCGCCGTGGATGCGGGTTTCGACCGTGCCGATGACCCCGGTGCCCATGGCCGCGGCGGCGAAGGCCGCTTCGAGCAGGTAGACGGTGGTGGTCTTGCCGTTGGTGCCGGTGACCCCGATCACCTGCAGGTCGCGGCTGGGATGGCCGTGGACGGCTGCGGCCGCCGGCCCGGCGGCGGCCCGCACGTCGGGGACCCGGATCTGCGTGACGGGCAGGTCGAGCCAGTGGTCGACGAGGACGGCCCCGGCGCCCTGTTCGATGGCACGCGGGGCGTGCTCGTGTCCGTCGGCGCGGCTGCCGCGAATGGCACAGAACAGCCAGCCGGGTCCGACCTGGCGGCTGTCGTGGGAGGCGTCGACGAGGTCGACGTCGTCGCCCCGCACATCCGCCTGTGGAAGGGCGGCGGCGACGTCGGACACACTCGCCGTCACACACGTTCCTCTGGCCGTCGGTTGCAGGTCGGGACAGGTGGCGCCCGGACGCTGCCGGGGCACGCCACAAAAGGGCTTCCACGCCGGTGCGAGCCTAACGCCGTGGTTGCACCGGTCCGCGCACCCCGGACGTCCGGTCGACCGTGCCAGGACGGCGCACGCGCCCCGCGAGGTCACCCGTCGGACGCGGTGTCGCCGTCCGACCCGTCGACGTCCTTCGCAGCGGCGGCCGCGGTCGCCTCGACCTGGGCCAGGCGGGCGGCGTCCATCGCCTCGTCGAGGCCGCGCGATCCGCCGTCGGGCACGACCCGGCGGGCCGAGAGCGCCGCGCCCATGACCTCGGCGAAGACCGGCGCCGCCACCGTGCCGCCGTAGAAGGCGGCCTGGGGTTCGTCGACCATCACCGCGACCACGATCTCGGGGGACTCGACCGGTGCGAGCCCCACGAACGTGGCGATGTGTTCGCCGGAGTACCCGCGGGTGTCGGGGTTGGGCTTGCGGGCCGTGCCGGTCTTGCCGGCGACGCTGTAGCCGGGCACGACCGCACGCGCGCCGGTGCCGTGTTCGCCGCTGACGACGCGCTCGAGCATCATGCGTACCTGCGCAGCGGTGTCCGACGAGACGACGCGCCGTTCGCCGGTGGTGACCGTCGGCGTGAGCCGCCCGTCCTCGCCGACGGTGCCGCGCACGATCCTCGGCGTCATGGCGATCCCGTCGTTGCCCAGCGTCGCGTACGACGCCGCCAACTGCATCAACGTGACGGCGACGCCCTGGCCGATGGAGATCGTCGGCAACGACGTCCCCCACCAGTCGTCGGGAGCCATGAGCAGGCCCCCCGATTCGCCGGGGAAGCCGACGCCGGTCGCCTCGCCGTAGCCGAACTCGCGCAGGTAGTGGTGCAGCCGATCGGCACCGAGTTGCTTCGCGATCTGGATCGTGCCGACGTTGCTGGACCGCTCGACGATGTCACCGGTCGTCCAACGCGGCCCCGGGAAGGGGTGCTGGTCGCGGAACAGCTTGCCGCCGGCTTCGACGCGGTCGGTGCTGTCGGTCGTGGTGTCCGCCGTGATCAGGCCCTCCTCGATCGCGGCGGCGATGGTGAGGGCCTTCTGCGTCGAGCCCGGCTCGAAGACGTCGGTGACCGCACGGTTGCGCCACGTCTCGGGGTCGCTGTCGCCGCGGTCGTTGGGGTCGAAGCTCGGCGCGGTCGCCATGCCGAGCACCTCGAAGGTCTTGACGTCGAGCACGACCACGCTGGCGGACGTCGCCTCGCTGGCGGTGACCGCATCGGCGGCCGCCTGCTGGGCGGCGTACTGGATGTCGCGGTCGAGCGTGAGCACGAGGTCGGTCCCGGGCTCGGACGGTTCGAGTTCACGCGTGCCCGAGGCGATGCCGAGACCGCCGGTCGCGGCCTGCTCGAAGGCGAGCATGCCCGGCTTGCCCTGCAGCACCGGATCGAACTGGGCCTCGAGACCCTGCAGCCCCTCGCCGTCGATGCCGGTGAACCCGACGATCTGGGCCGCGAGGTCGGACGCCGGGTACACCCGGCGCGGCTCGCTGAGCATGCCGACGCCCGGCAGCTCCAGCTCGCGGATCTGCTCACCGAGCTCCCAGTCGAGCTGGCGTCCGAGATAGACGAAGTGGGCGTCACGCTCGAGACGGTCGCGCAGTTCGTCGACCTCGACGCCGAGCAGCGGCGCCAGCGTCTCGGCGGTCGCACGGCTGTCGCCCGCGGCCGGGACCGGCTCGCCGTCGGGGGTCTCCGACGGCCGGTACGCGCGTGGGTCGGCGTAGACCGTCGCGGCCTGCACCGAGGTCGCCAGGACGTCGCCCTCGCGGTCGTAGATCCGCCCGCGCGTCGCGGCCAGGTCGACGATGCGCGCGCGCTGGCTGACGCTGCGGTCGGCGTACTCGGGGCCCTGCACCACCTGCACGTTGACGAGTTGGCCGAACATCACCAAAAACACCAACCCGTAGACCAGGAGCAGCCAGCGGATCCGGCGCGTCCCGATCTCGCGCGCCGACCGGCGGACGCGTGGTGCGACCAGGAGCCGGAGTCGGCGCGGCTGGCCCGTCACCTAGCGCTCCACCGAGAGGACGGGCTTGAGCGGGTCGGCGGCGCGGCGGCCGTTGTCGAGTTCGGTCACGGCCCCGTCGGCGGGCAGGTTGCGGTCGAGGCGGACGTGACGACCGGGACCACCTGGCACCAGCCCGAGTTCGAGTGCCGCCTCGCGGATGCGCGCCGGGTCCTCGAGAGCGGCGACGTCGGCGACCAGTTGGGCGTAGACACGCTCGGCCTCGACGACGTGGGTGTCGAGTGCGCGTGCCTCGACCGCGTTCGCCGCGGCGAGGGCGTTGAGGGTCACCGTGCCGAACACGGCGCCGGCGAGCACCGCGATGATCATCAGCGCGAACAGCAGCGTGTGGCGCTTCTGCGGTTCGCCGACCACCTCGAGATGGCGCTGCTGGCGCTCGGTGAGTTCGCGCTTGCGTGGGGCGGTGAGAGCACTCAACGGACTACGACTCCAGGCGTCGGACCGCGCGCAGGCGAGCGGCGGTGGCGCGGGGGTTGGCGGCGGCTTCGTCGGCGTCGGGTCGTTCGGGCCGACGGATGACGTGCTCGACCTGCGGCGAGCGGCCGCAGGCACACACGGGGAAGTTCGGGGGGCAGATGCAGCCGGTGGCGGCCTCGGCGAAGGCCCGTTTGACCGCGCGGTCCTCGAGCGAGTGGTAGCTCAGGACGGCGAACACGCCGCCGACCGCGAGGCGGTCGATGGCGACGGGCAGGACGTGGTCGAGCGCCTCGATCTCGGCGTTGACCGCGATGCGCAACGCCTGGAAGGTCCGGGTGGCGGGGTGTCCCCCGGTGCGGCGGGCGGCGGCGGGGATCGCGTCGCGTACGACCTCGGCCAGCTCGGTGGTCCGGGTGAAAGGGCGGGCCGCCACCACGGCCCGGGCGATGCGGTCGGCGAACTTCTCGTCGCCGTAGCGGCGCAGGATCCGGGACAGCTCGCGGGCGTCGAGGTCGTTGACGAGGTCGGCCGCGGAGGTCGGCAGGTCGGGGTCCATCCGCATGTCGAGCGGACCGTCCTGCCGGTAGGAGAAGCCCCGCTCGGCGCGGTCGACGTGCATCGAGGAGATGCCGAGGTCGAGGAAGACGGCCGCGACCCGGTCGATGCCGAGGTCGTCGAGCACGTCGTCCATCGCGTCGAACCGGGTCCGCACGAGGTGGGTCGTGACGTCGGGACCGAGGCCCGTCAGCCGTTGCTCCGCCAGCTCCAGCGCGTCGGGGTCGCGGTCGAGACCGACCAGGGTGGCACGGCCGTGACGGTCGGCGCGGGCCCGCAGCACGGCGACCGCGTGCCCGGCGGCGCCCAGGGTGCCGTCGACGAAGACGCCCGCCGGCGCGTCGGTGAACAGCTCGACCACCCGGTCGAGCATCACCGGCGTGTGCGGCGCGGCCCCCTCGGCGGGGGGCGGCGGTGCGGGCGGTGGGGTCATCAGGCTCGCGATCATCAGAACGAGAAGGGTCCGTCGAGGGTGGCGAAGGCCTCCTCGGCCGAGTCCCGGTAGGACTCCCAGGTGGTGCGGTCCCAGATCTCGACCTTCTCGTCCGCACCGTTGACGGTGAGGTCCTTGTCGAGTCCGGCGTACGCCCGCAGCCGCGGCGGGACGGTCACCCGCCCCTGCGCGTCGGGGGTCTCCTGGTGGGCGCCGGCGAGGAACACGCGCAAATAGGCGCGTGCCCGTTGGTCTTCGCGCGGTACGGCACGGAGTTCCTCGACCCGACGCTCGAACGCGGTCAGGGGGTAGACGTCGATGCAGCGGTCCTGCGAGGGGGCGAACACCAGGCCGCTGGAGAGCCGCTCCCGGAAGCGCGCAGGCAGGATCACGCGCCCCTTCGCGTCCAGCGTGTGCTGGTGCTCTCCGAGGAACAACTGCCTACCCGCCGTGTTCGGACCGAGCTCCCCCGGCTGGGAAAGCCCTCCACATCGCACCACTCTACGACACTTCCCCACCAGTCGACAACCACCCCCTCCACATAAGCGCAGGTCAAGACCAAGATTGGTCGACGTCGCCGACGCTCGGCCCTCACGAAGAACCTGATTCCCGCGGTCCGGCAAACCGGGCAGACCCGGCGCGAAGACGTCCGAGGTGGCGCAAAGTGGCGCGTCGAGTGGAGCGAAGTGGCGCCGCAGGAGCGCGCCCGTGGGCTGCGGGGATGACACTCCCCTGCGCCCACTCCGGGGGCCGCGAGGCGACGCCTGCCCTAGGTGGCGGGGTCCATCAGGCGGAGTAGGCCGCCGAACCAGATCGAGGACAGGGTGCGCACCACCGAGGCGCGCTGCTGTTCGTCGTCGGTGGCCATGCCCTGGGTGGCGTAGCCCTCGACCATGGCGACGAGTGCGGCGGCGGCGACGCCGGCCTCGTGTGGCGTGCCCGCGAGCGCGGGGGCGATGTTCTCGGCGACGCGTTCGACATAACCGCGACGGACGTCGCGCAGGCGGTCCCGGAAGTGCTTGTCGTGGGCGGCGGCCTCGAACCAGGTGCGCACGATGTCGCCGTGCTGGGCGAAGACGTCGACGAAGCGGTCGATGACCGCGGCGATGGTGGCCAGGACATCCGGCCCCTCCCACGGTTCGTCGACCACGGCCTGCAACTGGCTCGCCGTCTCGTCGATGAGGGCGTCGAGCGCCGCGGCCTTGTTCTCGAAGTAGGTGTAGAAGGTGCCGTGGCTGACCCCGGCCTCGGCGACGATGTCCTCGACCCGGGCGGCCGAGTAGCCGCGTTCGGCGAACACGGCCCGGGCGGCCGCACGCAGACGCGCCGCGGTGCGTTCACCACGGGTCGTGCGCGGCGCGGCCTCTTCCCCGGTCACGTCCCCTCCTGGATGCCCGGTCGCACCACCGTAGTGGCGATCGTCGACCTGGGGGGCAACGAGCGGCAGCGAGCGAGACGGGGGACCCATGCAGATCGTTGACGCGGGCAAGCCGTCGTGCGACGGTGGCGCGACGTGACGGGAGGTCGAGGCATGGCGTTCGTGTGCGACGGTTGCCAGCAGGAGCACGACGGCCGTCGGGTGGTGTTCAGCACCGAGGCCACCGACGATCACGGGGTCGATGTCGAGGTCACCAAGCGCTGGGTGACCTGCCCTTCCTGCGCCGACGACGTCTTCGATCGCATCGGTCTCCCGTCGCCGTGGGACGATGCGGATGGGCGCACGCTCACCTTCCCCGACGAGGCCTACGCCGACACCTCGGGCGCGTCCGGCAGCTGAGGCGGCGCCGGGCGTGGGCTCGGCGCACGCAACGCTTCACACCTCGGTGACGCCTGCACGCCCGTGGGTACCATCGGCCACCGTTCCGACATGGGGAGACGGGTGCGGCGAGGTCTGCATCTGGGGCCGCCCCCGGGACGAGCACTGCCGGCGCCGACGTCCACGGAGGACCTGTGACCACGACCGACGGGACCACGCGGCGCCGTCCGGATCTCGCGGGTGTCGCCTCGACGCTGTCCGCGATCGAACGCAACGTCACCGACATGGTGCGGGGCAAGCCGAACGAGATCCGGTTGGCCCTGATCACGCTGCTCGCCGAGGGGCACCTGCTGGTCGAGGATGTGCCGGGGGTCGGCAAGACCCTGCTGGCCCGCGCGCTGGCGCGCTCGATCGACTGCTCGGTCGCCCGGATCCAGTTCACGCCGGACCTGCTGCCCTCCGACATCACGGGCGTCACGGTCTACTCCCCCGACACGGGCGACTTCGAGTTCCGGCCGGGGCCGGTGTTCGCCAACCTCGTCCTCGGCGACGAGATCAACCGGGCGGGGCCGAAGACCCAGTCGGCGTTGCTCGAGGCGATGGAGGAACGCACCGTCACGATCGACGGCACGACGCATGAACTCGCGCG
>JBBDSX010000118.1:0-1137 GCA_040904725.1 Egicoccus sp. | reverse complement strand
AGCGGCGGCGACTTCGCGCCCCCGCCGCCCTCCGACGACGACGTCCCGTTCTGAACCACCCCTACGACCGACACGACCTTCGCCCGAGCGCACGACGCCGGGCCATCGAGGAGTAGCCAATGCCTCCCAAGCCCAAGAAGGCCCGCAAGCCCCGGAAGGACAAGCCCTGTCCGGTGTGCAGCCAGGGCATCGAGTACGTCGACTACAAGGACCTGTCGCTGCTCAAGCCCTTCCTGAACGAGCGCGCCAAGATCAAGGCCCGCCGTACCTCCGGGGTGTGCGCCCAGCACCAGGCCCAGCTCTCCGGCGCGATCAAGAACGCCCGCGAGATGGCGCTGATCCCCTACACGAACCGCTAGGAGTCGCCCGATGAAGGTCATCCTGAAGGACGAGGTCGACAACCTCGGGCTGGCGGGCGACGTCGTCGATGTCGCCGACGGTTATGGGCGCAACTTCCTGCTGCCGCGCGGGCTGGCCATCCTGGCCAGCAAGGGCGCGATGAAGGAAGCCGACGCCCTCACCCGCTCGCGCAAGGCCAAGGAGTCCAAGACCCTCGGGTCGGCCCAGGCCGCCCGCGAGGCGCTCGAGGCCCGCACCCTGCGCATCGAGGCCCGGGTCGACCAACGCGGCAGCCTCTACGGGTCGGTCAGCGCCAACGACGTCCAGCGTGTGCTGCGCGAGCGTGGCCACGAGGTCGAGCGCAAGCGCATCGAACTCAAGGGCACGCTCAAGTCGATCGGCACGTACGAGGTCCCGGTGCGGGTCCACCCGCAGGTGACCGCCACGGTCGTCGTCGAGATCGTCGACGCCGAGGGCCGAATCAGCCTGCGTGACGGTGCCGTCGTCGACGCCGAGGCGATCGAAGAGGTCGCCGCGGAGGTTGCAGCCGACAGCGACACTGACGTCGAGGTGCTGACCGAGCAGGCGCTCGAGGCGGCTGTTGAACTCGAGGCGCAGCAAGCCGGGGCCGAGGACGAGGCCGGTACCGAGGCGACCGAAGGCGCCGCCACGGTCACCGCAGACGACGAGGGTGAGGACGCCGAGGAGGCGTGAGGAGGTCCACGTGAGGTGCCTGCCGTCCACGGACGCACACCCGCATGAGTGACTTCCCCCCGCCCCCGAGCGGACCACTCGACG
>JBBDSX010000117.1:0-1137 GCA_040904725.1 Egicoccus sp. | reverse complement strand
CGGTGTAGAGCCACTTGCTCAGCACGACCTTCTGCTGGTTGCCGCCCGAGAGCTGGCCGACGATGGACATCACCGACGGTGCCTTGATGGCCAGGTCCTTGCGATAGCGCTGGGCGACGGCGGTTTCCTCGTTGCCGTTGACCCAGCCGTTCTTCGACAGCTTGCTGAGCCCGGCGGCAGTGACGTTGCGTCGGATGTCCTCGATCAGGTTGAGGCCGTATTTCTTGCG
The DNA here is from genome assembly GCA_040904725.1 of Egicoccus sp. Lineage (GTDB taxonomy): Bacteria > Actinomycetota > Nitriliruptoria > Nitriliruptorales > Nitriliruptoraceae > Egicoccus. Next base: position 908 of record JBBDSX010000117.1, on the reverse strand, counting down.
GTCCTCGGTGGCGTACGCGAGGCCGTTGTCGATGGCGGCGTCGACGTTTCTGGTGTCCACCTTCTTGCCGTGCATGTAGACCGTGCCCGTGATGTCGCGGCCATAGCTGTGGCCGAACACGCTCATGGCCAGCTCGGTGCGACCGGCGCCCATCAGTCCCGCGATGCCGACGATCTCGCCTGCGCGGACGTTGAGGCTGGCGCCCTCGACGATGACCCGGCCCGATTGCGTCGGGTGCATCACGGTCCAGTCCTCGACGCGGAACACCTCCTCGCCCGGATTCGGCGTGCGCTCGGGGTAGAGGTGGTCGAGGTCGCGACCGACCATGCCGCGGATCATGCGGACCTGGGTCGAGTCCGGCGACGACATGTCGAGCGTCTCGATGGTCTTGCCGTCGCGGATGATCGTGGTCGAGTCCGCCACCGCGACGAGCTCGCCGAGCTTGTGCGAGATCATGATGCAGGTGATGCCCTCGGCCTTCAGCTGCCGTAGCAGGTCGAGCAGGTGGGCCGAGTCCTGGTCGTTGAGCGCGGCCGTCGGCTCGTCGAGGATCAGCAGCTTGACGTCCTTGGACAGCGCCTTGGAGATCTCGATCAGCTGCTGCTTGCCGACGCCGAGCTGCCCGACGGGCGTCGTGGGGTTCTCGTGCAGACCGACGCGCTCGAGCAGTTCGCCGGCCTTGCGGTTGGTCTCGTGCCAGTTGATGACCCCGCGCTTGGACTCCTCGTTGCCGAGGAAGATGTTCTCCGCGACCGACAGGTAGGGGACGAGCGCGAGCTCCTGGTGGATGATCACGATCCCCTTGGCTTCGGAGTCGTTGATCGAATGCGGACGGATGGGCTCGCCGTCGAAGAGGATCTCACCGCTGTAGCTGCCGGCGGGGTGGACGCCGGAGAGCACGTTCATCA
>JBBDSX010000116.1:0-6793 GCA_040904725.1 Egicoccus sp. | reverse complement strand
TCGTTCTTGATCAGCACGTTGCCGACCTGCGGCCCGTTGCCGTGCGTGAGCACCAGCGCCGTGCGGCCCTCGACGACGAGGTCGGCGACCTGGCGCATCGTCGACCACAGCCGTTCGGTCTGTTCCGCAGCCGTCCCCGCGCCGTCCGGGGCGATGGCGTTGCCACCGAAGGCGAGCACCGTGCGTCCCACCACGTTCGCTCCCATCGGTCTCGTCGGCCGCGCGAGCCTACGCACGGGCCCACGGCCACGGTTCGGCGACTGTCACCGACAGGCCACCGACCTTCTCGTCACTTCTGCACCGGTCACGTCAACGGTTCGGGGGCCCCCCCCCCCGCCGGGGCCCCCCCGAACCTGCGTCGCGCGGGTGGCTAGATGCCCTGCTTGCCGGGAATGTCTTCCGGCGGCACGACGACGGGGTCGCTGCCGATACCCCGTTCCGCGTCGGTGCCCGGGATCAGGTTGTCCAGCAGGATGCCCAGCACGGCCGCGACGGCGATGGCGTTCGCGCCGATCGACTGCACGACCGTCGTTGCCCAATCGATGCCGAAGAAGCTGAACTCGGCCCCGGCGTCACCGCCGAAGTACGCCGGGAACGCCAGGCCGGCGAAGAGCAGGAAGCCGACGATCATCAGGTTGCGCTGCGAGTCCATGTCGACGCGGCGCAGGTTGGACAGGCCGACCGCGGTGATCAGGCCGAACAGTGCCAGGTAGACCCCACCGACCACCGGGATCGGGATGGTGGCGATGATCGCGCCGACCGGGCCGATGAGTCCGAGAATGACCAGGATGCCGGCGCCGATCAGGACAACGGCGCGGCTGGCCACCTTGGTCAGACCGACCAGGCCGATGTTCTCCGAGTACGAGGTCGACGAGAACCCGCCGAACAGGCCGGTCAACGCACAACCGATGCCCTCGGCCCCGATGCCGCGGTTGATGGTCTTCGCGTCCGGGTCGCCGACGCCCGCGATGCGCGAGATCGCGTGGTAGTCACCGAAGGACTCGATCGAGGACGCCAGGTAGGCGGCCAGGATCGCGATGATGAAGCCGAAGTCGAAGATCGGCGTACCCCACGGGAAGAACAGGCCGCCGCCGCCGACGTCGAACCCGCGGAACAACGGCGCCTGGCTGACGGCGTCGAAGCTGACGGCGGCGGGCGTGCCCGCCTCGAAGACGCCGATGCCGGTGAACAGCAGCGCGATGAGGTAGGCGGCGGTGACCGCGAGCAGGATCGGGAACAGCGACAGAAGCCGGATTCGCGGCGCGAGGACCAGGCCGAACACGAAGATCAGCGCCAGGGTGGTCAGCGACAGTGGCCAGTGCTGGCCGGCGTTGCCCGCGGCGGCGCCGTAGAGGTTCAGACCGACCAGGGCGATGACCGGTGCGATGGTGATCGGGGTGATGTAGCGCCGCAGGATGCCCATCAGGCCGCCATAGCCGAGGATGAGCGGCAGCAGTGCACCGACGATGACCATGCCGGCGATGACCTGCATGCCCTCGGCGCCCTGGTAGGTCGCCGCGATGGCGAAGAAGGGGCCGAGGAAGGCGAATGACACGCCCTGCACGATGGGCAGTCGCGAACCGATGGCGACCTGGATCGCCGTGGCGACACCGGAGGCGATGAAGACCGAGCTGACCAGGACGGCCAGTTCGGCGCCCTCGAAGCCGAGCGCGCCACCGATGATGAACGGCACGGCGATCGTGGCGCCGAACATCGTCAGGACGTGCTGCAGTCCGAGCCCGATGGCCTTCGGGAGTGGCTTGGGGACCTCGTCGAGTCCGTAGTTGAGCCCTGCCGGGCGTGGCGGTGCTTCCGCACTCATGTGCTCCCTTTCTGCTGCGGCGCTCGCGCCGCGTCGCGGGCCATGGCGCGAGGCCGGGGCCCTGGCCCGACCCGGGGTCTCCCACCCGCGCCGCGCCTGGAGACGGTTGACTTTCTCCCCCTGCCGGACAGTGTCCGGACGAACGCCGGAAAAGCTAGGAAGCGGGACCTGCGGCGGGCACCGGCAGAACCTGCCGATGCCCGGGCGATTGCCTTGTGGAGCCTGCGCCTTGCCAGTCGCGCGTCGCTCAGTCGGCGCGTACGATCGCGGCCACGGGGCCGCCGCCCTGCGGCCCCTGGTGCATGGCGCCGACCGAGACGAACACGGCCGAGTCACCGACGGTCGCGGCCGTGACGCCGCCGACCGCGCCCTTGATCTGGCGGTGGTGGTGGACGTCGGAGTCGTCGAGCATCAGCTGACGGCGGCCGCGCAGCTGACCGCTGGCGTCGGCCTCGCACTTGAGGAAGACGTTGACGAGCCGGTCGTCGAGGTCGGTGTGGTGCGGCCGCTCGGGCAGGTCGAGCCCGGCGCTGCGGATCGCGTCCCAGATGCCATCCTGGTCGATGGCGTCCTTCATCACGCTGTGCCCGGCGACATAGCGGCTGCGGGCGCCCGCGGCGTTGCCGACGACCACGATCTGCGCGCGGTCGAGTTCGACGCCCGACGAGCACGAGGCCACCGACGAGTACAGCGACATGTCCCGGCAGATGTCCTCGGCCGGCGGCACCTGCTCCACCTCGCCGAGCGCGTAGGCGATGCCCAGGCCGGTGGTGCCGTTGGAGATGTCCATCGAGTACAGCGTGTCCTCGGTGAACACCGTCTCACCGCGGCGGTGGGCGTCCTGGATCGTCTCCTGGACCAGCAGCGGGGTCTTGGTCTGCACGTAGTGGACATCGGCGACGTCGGTGATCCCGGCCTCGGCCATGGCCCGCTTCACGCCCTCGGCGACCTTCTCGACCATGGCGGGGCGCCCGATGTCCTCGGGCAGCAGCACGTCCGACATCGCGAAGCCGACCGACAGGCGCTTCTCGTCGGTGTCCACGCCCTTGTCGTCGGAGACGCGGGCGAACACGGTCGCGTGCGGGGTGATGACCCCGTCACAACCGCCCGACCACGCCATCGGGATGTCCTTGACCTCGGCCTCCGGCCGGCCGCCCTTGTCCATGAGCACGCCGCGGAAGGCCTGGTCGGCCAGGATGCGCGTGTAATCGTTGACGCCACCGTTGCCCTCGGTCTTGCCGATGACGGCGATCACGTCGTCGGCGGCGAAGACGCCGTCGTCGATCAACTCGGCCAGCCCCGAGGCGTCCGTGACACTCTTGATCTCGACCTTGCGGACCTCGAACGGCATGCGGCAGCTCCCGATAGCGATACGGATGGCGGCCGGCGACGCTAGCCGCGCAGCCCGGTCTCGCGCATGTGGACTTCCCACGACACAAGGGCACCTTGGCTAGCGTGACCTGCCAATATTCTGTGGTGGGTCCCCGTTCTTGCTCGCTGCGCACGCTCGTTGTCCCCCACCACGACCACCGGTTCGTCATCGCGAGAGGACGCGTACATGTCCGAGTCACCGAGGTCGTCGTTGCCGCTGCGCAGCGTCCTGGCCACCCCGATCCTGGCCGGCGCGAAGGTGCTGGCCGGCGAGGCGGGGCTCGACCGCACGGTGACGCGCCTCAACATCATGGAGGTGCCCGACGTCCTCGGGTTCGTCAAGCCCGACGAGTTCCTGCTCACCACCGGCTACCCACTGCGCGACCGGCCCGACCGGCTGCCGGAGCTGGTCGCCGACCTCGACGAGCGAGGTCTCGCCGGGCTCGGCGTGAAGCTCGGCCGCTACCTCGACGCACTGCCGGAGGAGATGCTCGACGCCGCCGAGGCCCGCGGTTTCCCCGTGGTCCAGCTGCCGGACGGCGTGGCGTTCGACGACGTGCTCAACGACGTGCTCGGCGAGATGCTCGACCGTCAGGCACGCCGCCTCGCCCGCGCCGAACAGGTCCACCGCGCCTTCCTCCAGATCGTGCTGCGCGGCGAAGGGGTCGAGCGGATCGCCGAGGACCTCGCCGACCTCGTGGCCGGTCCGGCCGCCGTGGTCGACCTCGACGGCACGGTGCTCGGCGGGGCCCGGCTCGACGAGGTCGGCTGGGGCGGAGACGCCTCGCCGCTGATCGTGGCGCAAGACGACCGGCACGTGCGTGTCGAGGGCAACCAGTTGCCGTGCGTCGCGGTACCCATCGTCGCCGGCCCCCGGCAACACGGCCGCGTGGTTGCGTTGCGCTGCGATGGGACACGCCCCGACGACCTGCTGGCCCTCGAGTCCGCGGCCACGGTCGCCGCCCTCGCACTCACCCAGCGGATGGAGCTGCGCGCGGTCGAGAGCAAGTACCAGTCCGACCTGGTCCACGACCTGCTGCGCGGCGTCGAGGCCCCCGAGGACCTCCTCGAGCGCGCGGTCGCATTCGGTTGGCGGCTCGACCGGCGCCTCATCGCCATCGTGCTTCGACTCGACGGCCGCCCCGCCGACGAGCCGACGGCCGCGCGGCCGCGACCGTCCCTGGCGGCGAGCGTTCGGGCCGCCGTGGTCGAACGCGACCCGTACGCCGCCGTCGTCGACTTCAGCGCCGAAGTGGTCGTGCTCACGGCGGCGTTCGAGCCACCGGACGACGGTTCCAGCACCGATGGCCGACCGGCGGCACGCACCTTCGTCGACGACCTGCGCAGGCGGGCGGTGCGCGCCACCGGGGTGAAGGTCTCGGGCGGCCTGTCGCGCCCGGCCGAAGGGGTCCACGAGGTCGCCCGCGCCTACGAGCAGGCGTCCCGGGCCGTCACGCTCGGCCGCGAGATCAGCGGAGAAGGCACGGTCACCCACTTCGACGATCTCGGCGCCTTCCGACTGCTCGCGCTCGTCGAGGACCGCCACGAACTGCAGGCCTTCGCCACCGAGACCCTGGGCGAGTTGGCCGAGGACACGCCGGTGGCGGCCGACCTGCGCCAGACCCTGCAGGCCCTGATCGACAGCGGCGGCAACGTCGCCGAGGCCGCCCGCCGGCTGCACTTCCACTACAACACGTTGCGCTACCGGATCGAGAAACTCGAGTCGATCCTCGGTCCCTTCACCACCGACGCGCGCTGCCGCCTCGACGTCCAACTCGCACTGCTGATTCTGCGCCTGCACAGCTCCGGCTAGCGCCGATTCGGCCGACCACCGTAGGCTGCGCCGCAGCGACGCGCTTTCGTCGATTTCGCAATCCCTCCCCCGCCGTATCCCGCAGGAGCACACATGGCCACCATCTATTACGACTCCGACGCCGACCTCTCCCTCATCCAGGGCAAGAAGGTCGCCGTGCTCGGGTACGGCAGCCAGGGCCACGCCCACTCGCTGAACCTGCGCGACTCCGGGGTCGACGTCCGCGTCGGTCTGCGCCCGGGCTCGGCGTCTCGAGCCCGCGCCGAGGAGCAGGGCCTTCGGGTCCTCGACACCAACGAGGCGGCCGCCGAGGCCGACGTCGTGGTGATCCTCGCGCCCGACACCCACCAGAAGGGCATGTGGGACGGCGGTCTCGCCGAGACGTTGACCGCCGGCAAGACGCTGGTCTTCGGCCACGGCTTCAACGTCCACTACGGCCTGATCACCCCGCCCGAGGACGTCGACGTCTTCCTCGTCGCCCCGAAGTCGCCCGGCCACATCGCCCGGCGCACCTACGAGCAGGGCCAGGGCGTGCCCGGCCTGGTCGCCGTCCACCAGGACGCGTCCGGCAACGCGCTCGAGCTCGGCAAGTCGTACGCGGCCGGCCTCGGCCTGACCCGCGCCGGCGTCCTGCAGACCACGTTCGCCGAGGAGACCGAGACCGACCTGTTCGGCGAGCAGGCCGTGCTGTGCGGCGGTGTCAGTCACCTCGTCCAGGCCGGCTTCGAGACGCTGGTCGACGCGGGCTATCAGCCCGAAGCGGCCTACTTCGAGTGCCTGCACGAGCTCAAGCTGATCGTCGACATGATGTACGAGGGCGGCATCAGCTGGATGCGCCACTCGGTGTCGACCACGGCCGAGTACGGCGACTACGTCTCGGGCCCGCGGGTCATCGGCGACGAGTCGAAGGCGGCGATGAAGCAGATCCTCGCCGAGATCCAGGACGGCACGTTCGCGCGCCAGTTCGTCGCCGAGATCGAGGGTGGCGGCGAGACGTTCGCGGCGAAGCGCAAGGCCGGCCGCGAGCACAAGGTCGAGCAGGTCGGTCGCGAACTGCGCGCGATGATGCCGTTCATCGACACGCCCACCGAAGAGCTCGAGTGAGCGAGGTCCGGTGACTCAGCCGCCGACGGCCGGCGGCTGCGGATGCAGACCTGCGAACCCCCACGCGTCCAGGACGTGTGGGGGTTCGCTGTGCCAGGGGCCTGCGGCCAGCGCGCCGGCCAGCAGCGCCGTACGCGCGGGATCGCTCAGCCGCCGACCGAGCAGCGAGCCACGTCCCGGCCGGGCGGCACCCACCCGGTCGAGCCAGTCCCCCACCGACAGGCGGGCGGGTCCGTCGGCCCCGACCACGAGGTGGCCCTGCTCGCTGCGAGAACGGGCCCGGTCGAAGGCGGCCACGAGTTCGACCAGGTCGTCGACGGCGACCGGCGCCACCTCGGCGTCGAGCACGTCGGAGCCGAAGCCGCCCGTGGACAGCGCATCGCGGATCGCAGGGGTGTCGAGCAGGTTCACGCGCAGCGCGATGCTCGGCGGCGTGGCGTCGGCGACGAGTTCCTCGATACGCCCGCGGGCCCGCCGGTAGGGCTCGTCGTGATCGACCGCAGCGCCCGGGATCGACAGCACGATGATCCGCGACACGCCGGCGTTGCTGGCCGCCGTCGCCATGATCCTCGCCGCACCGACGTCCACCTCGGGGCGTTGCCCCAGGAGCCCGCCGCCGACGTGGACGACGGTGTGCACCTCGGCCATGGCGGACTCGAGCCGCCCCTCGTCGTCGGCCGTGC